>CAZQVL010000007.1:69553-105981 GCA_964596715.1 uncultured Rikenellaceae bacterium | reverse complement strand
TTCAAAATTCCCCCTGGTGATCGCTGTGAGCTTGCTTTTTAAAAGTCTTTTACGCAGTGGGCTCACCCTGTCGGTAAACAGGATACCATCGAGATGATCATACTCATGTTGTATTATCCTTGCAGTAAATCCGGTGTAAATCTCATCATGAAACTGCCAGTTTTCATCGTAATACTGAATCTTAACATAACCTTCGCGGTTAACCTCTTCGCGCAGGTTCGGAATGCTCAGGCAACCTTCGGTCATAGGCTGCAAATCGCCATTCTTCTCAATGATACGGGCATTTATGAATATTTTTTTGAAATCTGCCAGTTCAGGTTCATCTTCGGCAAGAGGAGTGCCATCAATAACGAAGATCCTGATTGATTTGCCAATCTGGGGAGCGGCAAGACCAATTCCTTCAGAGTTATACATGGTTTCAAAAAGATCGGCAATAACCTGATTAAGTTCCGGATAATCCTTATTTATATCCTGTGTAACCTTTCTTAAAACCGGATGTCCATATATTACAATAGGATATGTCATCTTATTCTGCCGTTTTTTTCTCGTTTGATCTTTTATCAAGAAAGGACTGAAGTATTATTGAAGCGCTTATTTTATCAACCAGCGATTTATTCTTCCTCTCCTTCTTTCTTACTCCACCGTCAATCATAGCTTTGAAAGCCATTTGTGATGTAAACCTCTCATCTGTAAGGTGAACCGGTATACCAGGGAATGATCTTTCAAGCCTCCTGATAAAAGGGTCGATATATTTAACAGGTTTGCTTGGCTGGTTGTTCATCTGAACCGGATAGCCAATCACAAAGGCATCAACCTGTTCAGTCTTGATATATTCGGCAAGGTAATTATCAAATTCATTAGTCTTAACCGTAATCAATGGGGATGCAAAGATCTGCATCGGATCAGTAACAGCAAGTCCGATCCGCCTGGTACCGTAATCTATTCCGATTATCCTTCCCATGACTTTTATGTCAATTGCAAAATTTGTATAGTAGTAGAGCCATCTCTCAGAGATGGCTCTACTACTATATTGTTTGTTTATTTAATTTCTGGCTGGTACTCCATTGCTGCCAGTCGCTGATACGATTTGTATCTCCATTTTGCGTTTTCCTCGGCTGCCTTGAAGAGGACTTCCGCTTCGCCCGGGAATGATTTGGTCAATGAAGTATAACGTACCTCCGAATGCAGGAAATCCTGGAATTTGGTCCAGTCAGGTTCTTTTGAATCGAGTATGAAGGGATTCTTACCTTCCTTCTCAAGAAGTGGATTATATCTGTAGAGATGCCAGTAACCGGCCTCTACTGCAGCTTTTTCCTGGGCCTGTGTTTTACCCATTCCTTCTCTCAATCCATGGTTTATACATGGTGCATATGCAATGATGAGCGATGGTCCTTTATAAGCTTCTCCTTCTTTTATTGCCTTCAGGTACTGTGCATTGCTGGCGCCCATGGCAACCTGTGCAACATATACATAACCATAGCTCATTGCCATCTGACCGAGGTCTTTCTTACGTATCTTCTTACCCGATGCGGCGAATTTTGCAACGGCACCTGCCGGTGTCGATTTTGATGCCTGCCCGCCGGTGTTTGAGTAAACTTCGGTATCGAGGACAAGAATATTAACATCTTCGCCTAATGCAATAACATGGTCGAGACCACCATAGCCGATATCATATGCCCAGCCATCACCACCGAATATCCAGTGGGATTTCTTAACGAGATATTGCTTCAGACTTAGAATCTCTTTTGCAACATCTGATTTATCTTTTTCGCACGCTTCAACAACTTTTGCTGACGCAATCCTTGAGGCTTCGGCATTGTCTTTATCTTTCAGCCATTCTTCGAACGTAGCTGCTGTTTCCGGTTTGAGTGAGCCATTATTAAGAACTTCTTTCATTCGCAATGCTATGCGCTCTCTCATTTTATTGGCTCCCAGCGCCAGTCCGAACCCGAATTCTGCATTATCCTCGAAAAGTGAGTTAGCCCAGGCTGGTCCATGACCATTCTTATTGTGGGTATAAGGTGTTGAGGGAGCTGTTCCTCCGTAGATTGATGAGCAACCGGTAGCATTTGATACTATCATCCGGTCGCCAAATAATTGTGTAATTGCCTTAATATAAGGTGTTTCGCCACAACCAGCACATGCTCCGGAGAACTCAAACAATGGTTGTGCAAACTGGCTGTTCTTTACGTTAACAAATTTGTCAACCACATTGTCCTTGTAACCTACTTTCTCATGCATGTAAGTCCAGCGGGCTGCTTCATCAAGCTGTGTTTCCAGCGGTTTCATGATGAGGGCTTTGTTCTTTGAAGGGCATATATCAGCACAGTTACTGCAACCTACGCAGTCATAAACACTTAACTGTATCCTGAATTTATATGCTTTTAGCACGCCGGGAATACCCTGGATGAAACGTGTCCCTTCCGGGGCTTTGGCTGCCTCCTCATCAGTAAGCAGGAAGGGACGGATTGCTGCGTGAGGACAAACATATGAGCACTGGTTACACTGGATGCACTCATCGGGCTGCCATTCCGGAACATTAACCGCAACACCACGTTTTTCATAAGCTGTTGTACCTGAAGGGAATGTCCCGTCTTCCCTTCCCCTGAAGGCGCTAACAGGAAGATCATCACCTTTGAGACTGTTTATTGTTTCAGCGACTTCACGGACGAATTCAGGGACATCACGGGTATCCTTTACTTTTTCAACTTTAATACCGGCCCATTCCGAAGGGATTTCAACCTTCGTAACTTCACAGCCTTTATCAACTGCGGTATAATTCATCTTAACAACATCTTCTCCTTTTCTGCCATAGGTCTTCTGAATAGCCTTCTTCATCTCACTTTCGGCTTTCTCATAAGGGATCACCTGTGCTACCTTGAAGAAAGCAGCCTGCATGATGGTGTTGGTACGCGTGCCCAGACCTATTTTCTCAGCTATTGCAGTAGCATTGATAATGTAGAAGTCAATATTGTTTTCCGCAAGATATTTCTTCATATGATCAGGCAAACGATTTTTTGTCTCTTCAGCATCCCATATTGAGTTAAGAAGAAAAGTGCCGTTCTTCTTCAAGCCCTTGAGCATATCGTACTTATCGAGATAGGAAGGAACATGGCATGCTACAAAATCGGGCGTGTTAACAAGATAGGGCGAACGGATAGGATTATCGCCAAAGCGAAGGTGGGAAGAAGTTATGCCGCCTGATTTTTTTGAATCGTAAGCGAAGTATGCCTGACAATATTTATCGGTTGTGTCACCAATAATCTTAATAGAGTTTTTGTTTGCACCAACGGTACCGTCTGAGCCCAGACCATAGAATTTTGCCGAATATGTACCTTTAGGAGCAACGTTTATTTCCGGAAGCAAAGGAAGTGATGTAAATGTTACATCATCAATAATACCTACAGTAAAATTATTCTTTGGTTCATCAAGTTTCATATTCTCATAAACTGAAAGCACCATGCCGGGTGTGGTATCTTTTGAGCTGAGTCCATAACGGCCGCCCAGGATCAGGGGTTGCTTTTGCCTCTCGTAGAACAAGCTTTTGATGTCGATGTATAGCGGTTCTCCGGGTGCGCCGGGCTCTTTGGTCCTGTCGAGAACAGATATCTTTTTTACTGATTCAGGTAATACATTAAAGAAGTACTTTTCGGAGAACGGGCGATAGAGATGTACGCTTATCAGACCAACTTTTTCTCCTTTGTCCAAAAGATAATCAATCGTTTCTTTTGTCGTATCGGTGATTGAACCCATAGCAATAATTATATTCTCGGCGTCGGGTGCTCCATAGTATGTGAAAGGCTTATAGTCTCTGCCCGTAAGCTTCGATATCTCAGACATATATGAATTAACAATGTCGGCAACCGGCTCATAGAACGGATTTATTGACTCTTTGGCCTGGAAGAAGATATCGGGATTCTGAGCTGTACCCCGGGTTACAGGGTGTTCCGGATTAAGTGCATTTTCACGGAATTTTCTGATTGCATCCCAGTCGATAAATTTTTTCAGATCTTCTTTTGCGAGGACCTCAATCTTCTGTACTTCTGCTGATGACCGAAATCCATCGAAGAAATGAAGGAAAGGGATCCGCGATTTGATAGCTGAAAGGTGAGCAACACCTGCCAGATCCATAATCTCCTGGACACTTCCTGTGGCCAGAAGGGCAAATCCTGTCTGACGTGTTGCATATATATCGCTGTGGTCACCAAAGATTGACAGGGCATGAGCTGCTACTGAACGTGCGCTGACGTGAAACACACCCGGAAGAAGCTCGGCAGCTATCTTGTACATGTTGGGGATCATCAGAAGTAATCCCTGGGATGCCGTAAAGGTAGAGCACAGCGCCCCGGTCTGCAATGTACCGTGCAGTGCACCCGCAGCTCCTGCTTCTGACTGCATCTCAACAACTTTAACCTGTTCTCCGAAAATATTTTTCAGCCCGTTGGCAGACCACTCATCAATAAACTCAGCCATCGTTGAAGAAGGTGTAATCGGATATATGCAAGCCACCTCGCTGAACATATATGCCACATGCGAAGCAGCCTGATTGCCGTCGCATGTTATAAATTTTTTTGTTCCCATTGTGATTGAAGTATATTATTGATTAACAAATGATTATTTTCAAAATAAAATGCGAAGGTACAATAAATATTGATTTGTTATCCGCCATTCATCGAAATCAGGAACTCTTCATTCGATTTAGCCTGCAAAAGCCTGTCACGCAGAAATTCCATAGCTTCCACAGAGTTCATATCTGCAAGGTAATTACGCAGGATCCAGATCTTTTGCATTATATTTTTGTTCAGGAGCAAGTCCTCACGACGCGTACTTGAGGCAGGAATATCAATAGAAGGGAATATTCTCCTGTTAGATAGCTTTCTGTCGAGCTGAAGCTCCATGTTACCGGTTCCCTTAAACTCTTCAAAAATGACATCATCCATCTTTGATCCTGTTTCTGTCAGAGCTGTTGCCAGTATTGTCAGTGAACCCCCGTCTTCGATATTGCGTGCGGCACCGAAAAATCTTTTGGGTTTATGAAGGGCATTTGAGTCAACACCGCCCGACAATACCTTGCCTGACGCCGGAGCTGTTGTGTTAAAAGCTCTGGCTAAACGGGTGATGGAATCGAGAAGGATTACGACATCATGGCCACACTCGACAAGTCTTTTTGCCTTTTCGAGTACAATATTGGCCACCCTGCAGTGCCTCTCGGCAGGTTCATCAAAAGTGGAGGCAATAACCTCGGCTTTTACGTTTCTTGCCATATCAGTAACCTC
This sequence comes from uncultured Rikenellaceae bacterium, assembly GCA_964596715.1. Taxonomy (GTDB): domain Bacteria; phylum Bacteroidota; class Bacteroidia; order Bacteroidales; family VadinHA17; genus LD21. Next base: position 100,705 of record CAZQVL010000007.1, on the reverse strand, counting down.
TTCAGGGCGTTCATCAATAAGCAGTATCATCAGATAAACATCGGGGTGATATCCTGCAATAGCGTTGGCGATCTCCTGCAACAATATTGTCTTACCGGTTTTTGGCTGAGCGACTATAAGACCTCTTTGTCCCTTTCCGATAGGAGTGAACATGTCTATTACCCTCACCGAGAGAGTACCTTCACCAGGCTGACAAAGAGTGAATTTCTCATCCGGGAAGAGGGGTGTTAGAAAATCAAACGGAACTCTGTCCCTGATATAATCAGGACTCCTGCCATTTATCTCATTGACTTTTATCAGGGGGAAATACTTTTCTCCTTCCTTTGGTGGACGGATAGTACCCTTGATTGTATCACCTGTTCTGAGACCAAATAATTTAATCTGCGATTGTGATACATATATATCATCTGGAGAGTTAAGATAATTATAGTCGGCTGATCGCAGAAATCCGTACCCGTCAGGCATTATTTCAAGTACTCCGGTGTTGTATATTATACCTTCGAAATCGTAAGGCTTCTCTTTCTTTTCTTCTTTCAACGACTCATCATCAGGAGATGCCTCTTTTACTGGAGGTTCTACTATGATATCTCCCGGTGTAGTCTCTCCAACAGTTTTAGTATTCTCATAAACCGGTTCGTCATTATTTGATTGAAGATTATTATCTAATGAATGGTCAGCTTTTTTGTCTTTATGTTTTTCTGCAGTGGCCTCATCAGGTACATTTTTTCTGTCTTTCTTTTCATCTTTACGGTGGCTGGGCCTCCATACAGGAACTTTTCTGTCTTTTCTTGTTTGTTCTGTACTTTTAAAAAGGTCAGGTTCTTCTTTAACACTTTCAGGTTTTTTTGATGATTCCGTCTGACCGGCAGGTCTTGTATCAGGTCTTTTAGTATCGTCGGGTGAGACTGAAATTACTGATTCTGCAGACCGGTTGATACCCGACTTGGTTGTTCTGGGACGTTTCCCTCTTCTCTGACCGCTTTCGCGACCCTGGTTGCTCTGTCCTCCTGAAGAACGGGGACTGCCACTTTCTGATTTGTGTGATAACCTTTTTTCCGTTGCTTCAATTGCTTGCTGATCAAGAATTTTATAAATCAGATCCTGTTTCTTTAAAGATTCAGTTCTTTTAATTTTAAGATTCTTGGCAATATCCCTTAATTCGGGAAGCAACTTCTTACTTAACTCAAGAATGTCGTACATATTTAAATGATAAATGAAACAAAAGAGATCTTATTGATTATTTTCTGGAAATACGGGCCGGGAAATGAAGATATGTCGGCTGGAAATGCAGCACCTGCTCCACATATCCGAAAACCGATGCAATAATAATTAAAATTACAATTAAAATATGTTAAATAAGTAAAAAATGCTCTGAGGAAATATCAAATTGATTATTAAATTGATATTCAACTTGGATAACACATCTGCAATATAACGAAAAATAATGATAATTCAAAAAAAAATGCATTCATATGTCGGAAGAGAAGATTTTTTTATTAAAATTGTACCCTTAGCCCGGTGTTTTCTTTTGGACCCTATAAAAACCTGTAAATGCGTCAGCTAAAGATAACGAAACAGGTTACTAACCGCGACACCCCTTCTCTGGACAAATATCTTCAGGAAATCGGGAGAGTTGATCTAATATCACCTGAAGATGAGGTTGTTCTGGCAAGGAAAATAAAATCGGGCGATTCAGATGCTTTGCGTAAACTTGTAAACGCGAACCTTCGTTTTGTAGTTTCTGTGGCAAAACAGTACCAGAACCAGGGTATGGGATTACCTGATCTTATCAACGAAGGTAATCTGGGACTTATGAAAGCTGCTCAGCGTTTTGATGAAACACGTGGATTCAAATTCATTTCATATGCTGTGTGGTGGATTCGTCAGGCTATTCTCCAGGCACTTGCAGAACAGGCTAGAATAGTAAGACTTCCTGTCAATAAGATTGGTTCAATAAACAGGATAAACAGAGCTTTTGCGCGTCTCGAGCAGGAATTTGAGCGTGAACCTTCGTCTCAGGAGATAGCAGATATGCTTGAGATGGTTCCGGAAGATGTTAAGGAATCACTTAAAACAAATGGCCGGACAGTAAGTATGGATGCTCCGATAAGCTCAGAGGAGGATAACAATCTGTACGATGTGATGCAGAATCCCGACACTCCAAGCCCCGATAAAAACCTGATAAACGAATCCCTTGCATATGAGGTAGAAAGAGCTCTCTGTTCCCTCTCGCCCCGCGAGGCAAAAGTGCTGAAACTCTATTTTGGTCTTGGCATGAAACATCCATTTACACTCGAAGAGATAGGAGAGGAGCTCTGTCTGACACGAGAACGGGTTCGCCAGATTAAAGAGAAAGCCATCAAAAGGATCCAGTTCACAACCAGATGTAGAATACTGAAATCATATCTGGGATAACAATTTGTTTCTATATTTATCAAAAATAAACCGACATGGAACATCTTGTCTCCCCATCCCTTTTAGCTGCCGATTTCTGCAATCTTAAAAAGGATGTCATGATGGTGAATAACAGTATTGCTGACTGGATTCATCTCGACATAATGGATGGCGTCTTTGTTCCTAATATATCATTTGGATTTCCGGTAATCGAACATGTGAAAAAAGTTGCTGAAAAGCCACTTGATGTACACCTTATGATAGTAGATCCTGACAGGTACCTGACACGATTTCGCGATTCAGGAGCCGGAATCCTGACAGTCCAGTATGAGGCATGTACACATCTGCAGAGAACGGTAAGTGAGATACGTGACCTTGGAATGAAAGCCGGTGTCGCACTTAATCCTCATAATCCTGTATTGCTACTGAAGAATACACTTCCCTTCGTCGATATGGTGCTGATAATGACAGTTAATCCGGGTTTTGGAGGACAGTCGTTTATTATGGAAAGCTACAATAGAATAAAAGAGTTGCGCAAGATGATTGACGAAAGTGGATATGATGTTCTTATTCAGGTCGATGGCGGAGTTGATACAACCAACGCAGCTAAACTTATTGAATCGGGTGTGAATGTTCTGGTTGCAGGGAATTCGGTATTCAGTTCTGATGATCCGACGGAGACAATAAGGAGATTGAAGGAACTGGGTTGAACTTCTGGGATCAAACAAGCTATTGAATATTCAATCTGCTTTCTATATACTCAACCATCTCTTCCACCTCCTCCACCTGAAACCATCTGATCTCCCTGTCTTTACTCCACCAGGTTATCTGTCGTTTGGCAAACCGGCGAGTGTTACGCCTGATAAGTTCTATTGCTTTTTCCCTTGAAATTTTTCCCTCAAAAAAATCAAAAAACTCTTTGTAACCAACAGTGTTGAGTGCATTAAGATTCCTCATTTTAAATAATCCGCGGGCTTCATCCTCAAGCCCGGCTTCAGTCATTTTATCCACACGCAGGTTGATCCTTTCATATAGTTCCTTTCTGTCCCTCTTAAGGCCAAGTTTGATAATTATGAAATCTCTTTCACTCTTTTTATTTGTGAGAAATGATGAATAGGGCCGTCCCGTTGTTTCGCATATCTCAAGCGCCCGGATTATCCGTTTGTGATTTTTCAGGTCTGCCTTTGAATAATAATCCGGATCGAGTAATTTCAGGGCAATTCGCAGACTCTCAATACCTTCCTCTCTGTATTTACTGGTATATTTTTCCCTTATTGAAGTATCAACATCAGGTATGTCGTCAATACTGTTACACACTGCATCGATGTACATTCCGGATCCTCCTGACATAAGAACAATATTTCTTCTCTTGAAAAGCCTTCCAAGGAGCTCAAGGACATCCCTTTCAAAAAGGCTTGCACTGTAATACTCTTTTACAGACAGAAACCTTACAAAGTGATGTCTGATCGTATTCAGTTGTAAATCAGTTGGAACAGCTGTACCCGTTTTCATTTCCATGTAGAACTGGCGGGAATCGGCTGAGATGATTTCACAATTGAAATGCCGTGCTATTTCAATAGAGATGTCAGTCTTACCGACGCAGGTCGGACCAAGAAGAACTATTAAGAAATTTTTCATGGGAGTAAGATCCTGAGGGAGTTACTCGTCCTCCTCATTCAGGCCTTCAATATTGTTGAAATCGGGCAGATTTTCTTCATCATCCCCGTTGAGGAAAATATCATCCATTTCCGGCTCATCTTCATCCTCATCATCACCTACAACAATATTATCGTACAGCTTATGGGAGCTGCTGCCAAAGACAACCTGTTTCGGAGGAACACCCTTGGAGTTGGTACATACAGGGTACTCACGGTCATCTGACTCTTTTGTGTCTCCCGTATATTCAACAAAAAGTGCCCTTTCGTTGAAAAAATCAAAAACGTACAGAAGCTTCTGGTTCTTGCGAAAGATAATTTCTTCAAGAACAGCGATTTCCATGGTTGACGAACCTGTCCCCATATCGAATAGAGTGAACTCTTCATCTTTTTCCCAATTATCTGTTGCCAGATAAAATGAAGCCATCTGAGATTTATCAAACTCCAGTTCATCCTGCAGGATATTATGAAAATCCAACAGGGTGTGCGAATCAAGGAACTCAAATTCCCTCACAAATGATTCATCCTCATCTGATAACACTACAAATTTGTAAACCATATCCTCTGCTAATTCGACATGTGCAATATAATATTTTTTATTTTACGATATTCCTGTTATATATTTTTTTAAAAGAAATTCTATTGTGTCGATTCCGTCAGCATAATCCCATAGACGTGGTAATTGGGAGTTTCCGAACGGAATATGGCTTCTGCCCACAACACATTGGATTCTATCTTTCATGATTTCTATCTGTTGAGTTACATAATCAGGAGAATTATAATGCTCATAATAAAGTACGGCAACAGGTGAGGATAAAGCAGAATTTTTTTTCAGGAGCATGTATCCTGTATCTATAAAGTTTTCCCTGTTCACGAGATAAACCGCTTTATTAAAGTCGTAATTATTCGCATATTTATTATGGCTAATAATATCTGAAAACAATGACCAGTTGCTGATCATTGTCTCAAAATTATGGTTTTCAGGTATATAAATCTTTGAAACATTTCTGCATCCCATTCCAAAATATGAGAAGATATCAGTTCCGAGAGCCTCCAGTTCGGCAGACTGTTCATTCCCCTCAATAATTGCTATACTGTTACGGTTTTTCCTGATAATGCTTGGGTGTTTCCCAAAGTAGTATTCAAAATATCTTGAAGTGTTGTCACTGCCAGAGGCAATAACTGCATCAAAACCTGATAAGATAGTGTCAGTAAATGAAACAGATTTTTCAAACTTTGGATTTATTGAGCATAACAGGTCTGCAATAAATACAATCAATTCAGCATCTTTAGTACTGGTTTTTGCAAGAATGTTGTTTCCGCTGATCAGTACCGATATAAAATCGTGGAATCCGACGAGCGGAATATTGCCTGCCATTATAACTCCGATATTCAGCGGATTTATGACCGAATCAAGTGCAGGATAACTGTTTGTCCATGTTGTGAGGTTATCAAATGTAAGTTCATCAGCAATTGCCTTAACAGCCAGTCTTACATTTTCGGGTGTAAACCAAGGATTTTTAAGATGCTGACTGTTAATGAGGTTAGCAAGTGTAACAGAATATTTTTCATTCATCCCGTCGAGACTGCTTCTTAGGATTTCTCCCAGTTCAGAAAAAGCTTCTATCCGTTCCCTGAGGGTCATATTTGATATAATCTGTTTGCAAAATTAGGGAAATTGAATTAATTGCCTTACCGGGGATATGTAATTAAAAACGTAGAGACGGATCACAGACCCGCCTCTACGTTCGATTCTATTTATACATTTATAATTATTTCAACGTAAACGTAATAGGCACCATGAACCATACCGGTACAGGTTTACCATCCTGTTTCCCGGGTAAAAAGTCCGGAAGTGTTTCAACTACTCTCAAAGCTTCTCTATCAAGTTCAGGATCAACACCCTTTAGTATAGTTATTCTGTCTACATTTCCTTTGGAGGTTACACAAAACCGTACAATAACCCTGCCCTGTATTCCTGCAAGTTTGGCAGGCTCAGGATAGAAGGTATTCTCAGAAATGTATTGTAAAAGAGCCATTTCACCTCCAGGGAATACTGGCATTTCTTCCACCACCACAAAGGGCTCGGTATCAGTATCTTCTGATACGGGAGGAGGAGGTGGCGGGGGTGGAGGTGCCATTATTTCAAATTCACTTTCGGTAGGTTGTTGGCTTTCGGAGCAGGAGGAAAAAGCTAACATTACTGCTGCGACAACCGGCAGAACCAGCATTAATTTAAGGTTAGCAAGCGCTCCGGAACGTGTTTTTGTCATCATGATCATTCGTTTTTTCATTAGAGTTGGATTTGAGAAACAATTAGTCAGGGGGAAAATTTTTGATCTGAAGATCTGGTTTAATAACAGGCTCTGGTAATTTGCCACAGAAACACCGGAATTAAGGCATCCTTCGTCAGCCTGATATTCATGAACTGCGCGCAAAGACCTGTCATACAGATATATAATAGGATTAAACCATTGTAATACCTTTATTACTTCTATAAAAACTATATCAAAAAAATGGTTTCGTTCAATATGATTCTCCTCATGCTTAGTAATCGCCTTGCTCTCTTCAGGTGAAAGCTGGAGATTGATGAATACATATCCCATTGCTGAGAATCCGGCTGTATTAAAACCTCTAAACCTTATTATTTTACTGTCATGGCTTTTCTTCCTGATTATAAGATAAACCAGTTCAGTAACGTCAATAATCAGTTTGAGTCCGAAGATAGTTACACCTGACAGGTAAAGGGTCCATACTATTCCCGGCCAGTTTGTTCCGGAACCCTCTGAAGCAGCAGTTTCCGATGATCCGCCCGGTATACCCTGTATGAGTACTTCTGATAATGTTTTGCCGAAAAAGGGAAGGTTAAATGGCTGTCTGGTTTGAATGGTAATCAGTGGAAAAACAAGTGAACATAACAACGATAGCAGGATGAATGTTCTGTTCCTGCCATACAGGGTGTCTTTGCTTAGAAGCAACGAATAAAATATATAGAATGCTGCCAGATACAGAGCAGCTTTCATCATATATATCAAAACTGTATTCATCTAATTTTATCTTTTCTCTTTTGTCCCTTTATCCCTGCCTACCTCAGCCTCTTTCTGCTTCCTCACTTCTCCCTTCATGATCTTCATTATCTCTTCCATCTCCTTAACAGAGATCTTTTTTTCCCTGGCAAAGAAGCTTACCATTTTGCCAAAAGAGTTTGAGAAATAATTATCAACAAAGGTACTGAGATGAGTTTTCGAATAATCATCTTTCGATACAACCGGATAGTATTCATGCGTTCTTCCATAAGCCTTATGGTTTACGAATCCTTTGTCCTGCAGAATCCTTACAATAGTACTGACAGTGTTATATGCTGGCCTGGGTTCTTCAAAATGTTCCAGGATATCTTTGACGAATCCCTTTTTAATTTTCCAGAGTACCTGCATAACCTGTTCTTCTGCCCGTGTTAGTTCTCTCATTTTATTAAATTTTAATTGAAACTCGATGCGTCGCGTTTCAACTTATAAATATACAACGAAAAGATTAGTTTTGCAACTATAATATTAATTATTTTATAAAAATTTATATTAATCAACTTAAATAACTTTAAAATAGATTGTTAAGAGTCCAGCTCAAGCGGTTCGTTTAGAAGTACACCACCTTCACCCGGTCTTTCGACTGTGGCAGGGATTGTCAGAAAAATGACTTTTTTGACAGTTCCAAAGTTAATTTATTGATTGATCTCAATTTTTCGCCATCTTTGCAACAGGTGTGATCTGTTGGATATCAGATCCCCGGGAGGTACACCGGTCAGAAAAAGAATTATTATGGTTGCAGTTACAAGGTTAACAGAAAAATAATGTAATTTTAACTTTTTAAGTTGCAATGCAGGAGGCAAATCTGTAAATGGAGTTAAAGTAATGAAGTTCAGTATTTTCAGGGAGAATATAAGAATCTCATTCAAAGCTATCAGATCAAACAGGGTCAGAGCAATACTCACAATATGTATTATTGCATTTGGTATTATGGCACTTGTTGGCATACTAACAGCTATCGACGCAATAAAGTCATCACTTACATCCCAGTTTACTATGATGGGAGCCAACTCCTTTACTATTACCTCACGTGGAATGAACATTCAGATCGGTAACAGCAGATACAGGGCAAGAAACTATTCACGCATATCATACCGTGAGGCAAATGAATTCAAGGAAAGATTTGTTGAACCTGCATGGATTTCAATTTCATTTAACGCCACCGGTCTTTCAACTGTAAAGTATGGATCGGAAGAGACAAATCCGAATGTAAGTCTGACGGGTGTTGATGAGAATTATCTGTCAGTTTCGGGTTATGAGATTGAAACAGGCAGAAATTTCAGTTCCGATGATATTAAGTTGAACAGGCGATTTGTATTGCTTGGGGCGGAGATAGTCAGGCATCTTTTCCCTTCAGGTCTGGATCCGCTAGGTAAAGAAGTAACTGTTGCAGGCTTGAAGCTTCAGGTAGTGGGCACCCTGAAAAGTAAAGGTGCCAGTGCCCTGAACAGTGATATTATCTGTTTTATGCCGGTAACCACAGCTCGCCAGTATTTCTCTCGTCCAAACATGACCTTCAGAATAAATGTTATGCCCTTTAATCCTGTTAATCTGGATATGATGGCTGGCGAGGCAGAAGGTGCCTTCAGAATTGTGCGGGATCTTGATCCGAGGGATGAATCTGATTTTAATATTTCCAAAAGTGATACAATACTTAACTTACTTTTAAAGAATATCAGGTATGTTACTCTTGCTGCCACACTGATAGGTATTGTAACATTGTTTGGTGCTGCAGTCGGACTCATGAACATTATGTTAGTATCTGTCACGGAAAGGACCCGTGAAATAGGAGTGAGGAAAGCTATTGGGGCCAAGCCGCTTACAATTAAATATCAGTTTCTTTTTGAGTCGATTATAATAGGTCAGCTTGGCGGAGTATTCGGTATAATCCTTGGGATCCTTATAGGGAACACAGTCTCGTCGATGCTCCGGTCGAGTTTTGTAATACCCTGGTTATGGGTAACTACAGGTATTATTGTATGTTTTATTGTTGGTATAGTTTCGGGTTATGCCCCTGCTATGAAAGCTGCCAACATTGATCCTATCGAAGCTTTAAGATACGAATAAAATTTTTTGGCATGGAAAAACAGGTAATTCAGGAAGCCTTAAAAAATTGTCCGGGTATTGTATATTATCCTGATGGTAATAATCTTGAAATAGTCGGACGGTCGATACCTGAAAATCCCGAACTGATCTTCAAGCGTCTTGATGAATGGCTTTCATCCTATTTTATTAATAATCAATCCTTAAATGTTAATATTCAGCTTGAATATATTAACAGTGGATCCGTAAAATATCTTTACGAAATTTTGAAAAAGCTTACCGGATTCGGACGGTCGGGGAAGGATATTAAGATGAAATGGCTTTATGAAGAAGATGATGAAGCCATGCTGGAACTTGGAGAACACTATCGCGATACTGCCGGAATTCCCCTCGAGATTGATATGATTCTGTAAAAAAAATAACAGGGACGCTGCATACAACGTCCCTGCTGTATATTAAAGTAAAATTTTACTATTTCATCAGAAGAGGTATCAGGTCAACAACTCTGCAGGAATAACCCCATTCATTGTCGTACCATGAAAGGACCTTTACCATTTTACCATTCACCAATGTACTTTTTGAATCGAAGATGGATGATGCTGTAGTGTGAATTACATCAACTGATACTATCTCGTCTTCAGTATATTCAAGAATACCTTTCATCTGACCTTCAGCTGCCTTTTTCATTGCATTGTTGATTTCCTCTTTTGTTACTTCCCTGTTCAGGACAGCAACAAGATCAACCAGCGAACCGGTAGGGGTTGGAACTCTTATAGCCAGTCCGTCAAGTTTTCCTTTAAGAGACGGAATAACTTTTCCCACTGCTTTGGCTGCTCCTGTAGTAGTCGGTATCTGCGACAAAGCAGCAGATCTGGCACGCCTCAGATCTTTATGAGGAAAATCAAGTATCCTCTGGTCGTTGGTATATGAGTGTATTGTAGTCATATATCCGATCTCTATTCCAAAGTTATCATTCAGGACCTTTGCAACAGGAGCCAGACAGTTGGTTGTACATGAGGCATTAGAAACACACTGATGTTCAGGTTTAAGATCTTCTTCATTTACTCCAAGAACGATCATCGCATCGATGGTATCTTTTGCAGGAACAGTCAGAATGACCTTTTTTGCACCATTCTTCAGATGATCACCATACCCCCCCCTGGGAGTCTCCCTGGATGTGAAAATACCAGTCGATTCAATAACTACATCAGGCTTCTCTTTCCATGGAATATTTAAAGGATTTTTTTCTGAGTGGACCCTTACTTTTGTACCGTTGACAATAATATTTTCATCGTCAAATGTGACACCGGAAAATCTTCCCTGGGTCGAATCGTATTTCAGCAGATGGGCAAGCGTTTTTGTATCGGTCAGATCGTTGATTCCAATGATCTCAATATCATTTCTTTCAAGAGCAATTTTGAAAACATTACGGCCGATTCTGCCAAAACCATTAATAGCTACTTTAATTTTTGACATACCTATATTATTATATTGGTTAATAAATTGAAATCACAAAAATAATACTTTTATGATAATTGGCAAGTCCTAGAAATTATCCTGTGTAGTTCTTCTCCTGAAAATATTTCTAAGCTTATTTGATTCAGGATCAAGAGGATCGACAACTATTCCGAACCGATAACTTGCAAATAATGAGAAAAACAGGGCTTTATTATCGGAGGTAGCCATTATTGGGATTTTTTGGGTATAACCACTGAGCGAAGCGCCTACTTCGATAGCATGTATCACCTTATCTTCCTTACTGTATTCGAAATTGAATCCGCCCTTGACGAATAAGCCGGGCAGAGCTTTCATTTCATCAAATCCCTTAAAAAAGGAGGCTTTGCTGTAAATTAATGAGGGATCATGGATCTGAGGGTCAAATTTTTCTTCCATGATCTGATATTCGAAATTTGTTGAGATAGGGTGAAGAACCTTGTAATAGATGGGTTTATATAGAGCAAGCGCCGGACCTGCCGAAATGAAATACCTGACGGCTATTCCGCCAAGGTCAGCTTTTTCGAATAATTCATGCTGATGTCCTATACTGCCTCTGAGATAAACAGCAGTGTTAAGCTTGCCAAAGACAAACGTCCCCTGTGAATATAAGTTTGATTGCTTATACTCCCTGGGATGCTTTAGAGTTCCCAGCTCAATTTCGTAAATACGTTTATTAAGATAATTAATCCTTCTTGCTTCACGGTAACTAAGTCCGAAACCATCTGTGCTAAGAAGAATTGCAAAGGATTTTTCATTCCGGAAAAATATCTTCTGCTGCTCATCTAATTCACCCTGGGCATTCAGAGAAGGGCCACCAATTAATATTGTAACCGCTGTTATAAGCAGCTTTCTCATATCTTATGCTAACTTATAAATTGGTGAAATTAAAATTCGCAGTACGGAAATCAGCCATTATACATCAGACTCAGTTTGTTCAGTATCAGCCTTACTGTAAGCCGGGCATAATTCCTTGTTACAGGAACTGACCACCAGAACTGCTATAAAAGCCACAATAATTAAAATAGCCAACTTTTTCATACCAGATTCGTTAATTAAATACACAAAAATACACTTTTCAATTTAAAAACAATCTTTGTACCAAAAATAAGATTTATTGCAATTATATCATTTTAAAGCAAAATCTTATCAAAGATCATCATGATAATTAACAAATTAAACTGGTTATTAGTATAAAAGTTATACAAAAAATTCAGCTTTTGACAAAACCTCTCTATTTTTTGATGTATATTCCGGAACTTTTTTTAATTAAGAGTGTTATTCAGTATAAGGAATTTATTACTGAATATGAGCAAGTCAATATTGATAATAACCATTTTAATTTTCTTTACTGTCATGAGCGGGGAGTCTTATTCACAGGAGAAGTTGTCATTCAATGACCTTACAAAAGAGGAATCTTATGTTATCAATAAGAAGGGTACTGAATACCCTTTTACGGGGAAATACACCAATCATAAAGAGGAGGGCACCTATGTCTGTAAGAAATGCGGGGCAGCACTTTATCATTCGACTGATAAGTTTCAGTCTGATTGCGGCTGGCCCGGTTTTGACGATGAAATAGAGGGTGCAGTAAACCGGTTTCCTGATGCTGACGGTATGAGAACAGAGATCGTTTGTTCAAATTGCGGGGCTCATCTGGGACATGTTTTCAACGGCGAGAGGCTTACAGCAAAAAATGTACGTCATTGCGTAAATTCAATTTCACTCGATTTTGTTCCGGCAGAACTTGACCCGGGCAGGTATGGTACCGCCATCTTTGCAGGAGGATGCTTCTGGGGTGTTGAATACTTTCTTCAGAAAGCTCCCGGTGTTATTTCTGTAACCTCCGGATATACCGGAGGTCATGTAAAGAATCCATCCTACAAGGAGGTATGCACTGGCAATACCGGGCATGCGGAAGCTGTTAAAATAATTTATGATCCCGGCAAAACATCATACGAAAAACTTCTCCGGCTTTTCCTGGAAATCCACGATCCGACACAGGTTGGTCGTCAGGGACCCGATGTTGGCAACCAGTACAGATCAGAAATATTCTATATGAATGATGACCAGAAAAGGATTGCCGAAGAAAACATAAATATCCTGAAGTCAAAAGGTTTAAAAGTTGCCACGGAAGTAACAAAAGCATCTGAATTTTTTCCTGCAGAAGATTATCATCAGGATTATTATTTCAACAACAACAAAACTCCCTACTGCCACGGCTACACAAAAAGATTCTGAAAGTGATTCCTTAAAATGAGTCTAAGAGGCGTGTAACTGTTGATCCTGGCGTAGTTGCAAACTACGCCAGGATCATGTCTAAAAGACTAAAAATCACACCATAGCGCTGAGCGTAGTTTTTAACTACGCTCGGGTAATCAGTCCATTCAATCCGTCAGTAACAAAACCACGATTTAAAAAAAAATCATGTTTTTTTTTATAAACTCCTGCAAACAATTAACTTTAGGAAGTTTTTTTGATACCTTCTTTAACACATGAAAATAAGAAGAGATTCCAACCGGGCTTTTGCCAGCAGGAAGATAAAAGCCTGGTTGATCATTTCGGGTTTTATAATTTGCGCAATTCTTTTAAAATCAGGCAACTTAATCATTTCGTACACTTCTTCCGACAGATATTGTATGTCGTGTCATATTCATCCCACAGCCGACCAGACCTGGAAACTTTCGACCCATTATAATAATAATTCCGGAAGTATCACTCATTGTGTTGAATGTCACCTTCCCCCGGAAGGTCATGGTTATCTGTATGCAAAAGCAAAGCATGGTGTCAAAGATGTTTACGGATATTATTTCAAGGACAGTTCAAAGATCAACTGGGAAAGGAAGAAGCTTCTTGAAGTAGCAAAAGGTTTCGTTTATGAGAAATCGTGTCTTGAATGTCACGAAAACCTTTTTCCTGTCATGCTTTCGGTAGATGGAAGCAATGCACATCTTTTCTATACAACCAGTAACGATCCTCTGAACTGTATCAACTGTCACCTGAATGTTGGTCACTTCGACAGAAATGTCATCCATACGCATGATAAAAATTTTGGTGTTACGGTAACAAAGGATATTACGATTTACACTGAAGCAGCAAAGGTTGACAGGTTTGAAAATTTTACTGAAATGATACCCGGCAGTGGTGTTTCATTTAACATGATTGCAATTCCCGGAGGGACATTCAATATGGGGAGTCCTAATGATGAACCTCTGCGTGATCAGGATGAAGGGCCTGTTCGCCAGGTAGCTGTTTCGGGATTCTGGATGGCTGAAACTGAGGTTACATGGGATGAATATCTTGCTTTTTTCAGGGCAACAGGTTCGCAGGGGAGAACCGAAGGTCAGCTGGTCAACAAAAAAAATGTTGATGCAATATCAGGTCCTACACCACCATGGGGAGCTCCTGACCAGGGATGGGGCAAAGGTTCACATCCGGCGATAACGATGACATGGTATGCAGCCAATGTTTACTGTCAGTGGCTGTCGAAAGTAACCGGGAAAAAATACCGGCTGCCAACGGAAGCCGAGTGGGAATATGCATGCCGTGGCGGAACATCAACACCATATTTCTTTGAAGGTAATCCTGAAGATTTTTCTTCTGAGGGATTTATTAAAAAATTGTTCAGGCCTGATACGGCAAAGATTACATCGAGGATTATATATTCCCTGAACAGCTCATCGAGAACGGAGGAACCATCTTTTGTCAAAGCCAATCCTTTTGGATTGAAAAACATGTCGGGGAATGTTGATGAATTTTGTCTCGACTACTATTCCGCCGATGCTTTCAAGGCAGACACTGTTGAACTGATTAATCCGAAGGGGCCACCCAGGGGCCAGGAGCGTGTGATCAGGGGAGGTTCATTTAAAAGTGATGCGAAAGATGTAAGAAGTGCAGCACGCGACTTCACAAGGACTAAAGCCTGGCTGGTAACCGATCCGCAGATGCCCAAAAGTATCTGGTGGTACTCCGATTGTATTGATGTTGGGTTCAGGGTAGTCTGTGAGGCAGACAGTACTATTAAATAAATAATTGACAAAAAACAGAAGAATGATGCAGGATATCAACAGAAGAAAATTTATCGGAAAAACTGCACTTGCGGGGATCGGATTAGCAGGTGCAGGTGCTGTTCTTTCATCATGTAAACGAAAGAATAATGATCCGCGAATTTTGGGGCTCCCCCCGATACTCAATTTTGCCCCCGGGGGGCAGAAGTTAAGAGCAGGACTTGTAGGAGCCGGAGCGAGAGGTACCGGAGCCGCAATGAATTTCATTAGCTCGGCCTCTGACCTGGAGATAATTGCACTGGCGGACGTCTTTCAGGATAAGATTGATGCATGCCGCGAGAGGTTTGCTTCCTTCAACCTGCCAATTCCGGCCGAGAATTGCTTTGCGGGATTTGACGGGTATAAAAAATTAATAGCGATACCCGAAGTTGATGTGGTTATCCTTGCAACGCCACCGCAGTTTCGTCCCGATCATTTCCTTGAAGCTGTAATGAACAATAAACATGTGTTCATGGAGAAACCGGTGGCAGTTGACCCTGTTGGAATCAGATCGGTTATTTCTACAGGTAAAAAAGCCGAGGCAATTGGATTATGTGTTGTAACAGGCACACAACGGCGGCATCAGGAAGATTATATCGAGACTTATAAGCAGGTAATAAACGGAGCTATAGGAACCATTACTTCAGCAAAAGCTTTCTGGAATCAGGATCATGTATGGTTCCGTGAACGGGAAGAAGGATGGGACGACATGGAATATATGATCCGTAACTGGAATAATTTCTGCTGGTTATGTGGCGACCATATACTTGATACCCATGTACACAATATTGATGTTATAAACTGGTTTATGGGTAAACACCCGGAAAAAGCTATTGGCTATGGAGGGCGTCATCGGCGGGTAACCGGCGACCAGTATGATTTTTTTAGTGTTGATTTTGATTATGGCAACGGAGTAAGCTCCCACAGCATGTGCCGTCAGATCGATAGCTGCGCAAATGGCACCGGTGAACTGATTATGGGAACAGAAGGCTATACCAATTGTGTGAACACCATCTGGGATCTCAAAGGAAACGTGAAATGGACCTTTGAATATCCTAACGACGAGGACGGAAATCCGATGAATGCTCCAAAAATACCACCCTATGTCCAGGAACATATGCATCTGGTTTACGGAATCAGAACAGGTAACTACGTTAATGAGGCTGAACAGACAGCCATCTCAACTCTGACTGCCATTATGGGAAGAACAGCTGCCTATACGGGACGGCTGATCACCTGGGATGAGATTTTCAGATCCGATATGGACCTTGGCCCTTCCAAAGTTGAGTTCGGTCCGGTCGATATGTTATTTGAAATCCCGGTTCCCGGCACACCAGTAATTATTTGATTAACAGAATAATAATTAATAAACTACCAAATTAAATTAAAATGACAAAAAAATCAACAAGAAGAGCATTTGTTAAGCGTTCAGCAACTGCGGTTGCCGGAGCTGTAGTGCTTCCTCAGATCATTCCCTCATCAGTCTTTGGAATGGGAGGTAAGTTGCCGCCCAGCGACAGGATTGTAATTGGTGCAATAGGTACAGGATCGCAAGGTTCGAGTAATATGAGGGATTTCCTGCGACTCAAGGATCAGGTTCAGTTTGTTGCGGTATGCGATGTTGATTCACTCCATCTTGAGAGAGCCGCGGACATGGTAAACAAAGCTAACAGCAACAGCGACTGCCGTACCTATAACGATTACCGAGAGTTTCTTGAGAAAGAAAAACTGGATGCAGTATCCATTGCCCTGCCTGACCACTGGCACGGGATAATCTATTCTGAAGCTGCAAACACAAAAATGCACATTTACGGTGAAAAACCTATATGCCGTACAATTGAGGATGGCAAAATAATCGTCAAAGCCGTTAAGAATAACGACATAATATGGCAAACAGGCAGCTGGCAGCGCTCCCAGCCTAATTTCCACAGGGGAGCTGAACTGGTAATCAACGGCAGAATTGGCAAGATTAACTATATAGAGGTAGGATTACCCGACGGGAATAAAGGTATTGGTACACCGCCAATCCAGGATGTGCCACCTGAACTTGAATGGGATATGTGGCTGGGTCCGGCACTTAAAGTGCCGTACAGGGGTGTTTCACACTGGGACTGGAGATGGATCCTCGACTATTCCGGCGGACAGCTGACTGACTGGGCAGGCCATCATATTGATATTGCTAACTGGGGAGCCGGACTTGAACATACCGGTCCAGTTGAGATCAGCGGTGAGGGAGTATACCCTGTTGAGGGAATATATGACGTACCTGTGGAATATGATTTTAGATGTAAATATGCAAATGATATAGAAATGCGTGTCGCAAATGCTTCCAGGTTAATCAATGGCATGGGAACTACCTGGTACGGTGAGCTTGGGTGGATTCACACAAACAGAGGAAACAGACTTATAGCCTCCGACAGTGAGATACTTCAGGAGGTAATCGGTGAAAATGAGATACACCTTTATAAAAGCGAAAATCACTGGCAAAATTTTATCGATTGTATACGTTCAGGCAATCAAACCATTGCTCCGGTTGATGTAGCATACAGGGCTATCAGTGTTGCCCTGCTTGGTGAAATAGCTATGACAACAGGAGAAACTATCAAATGGGATCCCGAGAAAGAAGAAATAATCGGAAATCCCAGGGCTGCCAGACTTCTCAGCCGCCCCTACCGTAAACCCTGGACATTACCAAACGTTTAAAAGAACATAATGATGAAGAAACAATATTTTATTTTACTTATACTGGCAGGTCTATTGACATTGTTACCAGCCTGCAGAAATAACAGGAAATTCAGAACTCTTATCATAACCGGACAGGGTGATCATGACTGGCAGGCAAGCTCTCCGGCTCTTAAAGAAATCCTCAATCAGACGGGTATGTTCTCTGCAAGGATAATAGTAACTCCTGAAAAGGGTGAAGATATAAGCGATTTTAATCCTGATTTTACAAGGTACAGACTTGTTGTTCTTGATTATAACGGCGATTCGTGGTCTGAAGAGACCAAAACTGCGTTTATCGAATATGTGAGGAATGGAGGTGGTGTTGTAGTATATGGTGAAGCCGGTAACGCCTTCCCCGGCTGGAAAGAATACAACTATATGATCGGTCTCGGGGGAGGAGAGGCCAGAGATGAAAATAACGGACCCTATGTCTATTTCAGAAGAAATGAAATGGTTATTGATACTTCAGCGGGAACAGCAGGTTCACATGGTGAAAGATATGAATTTGAAATAAGGACAAGGATTACCGACCATCCCATTACCAGCGGACTACCTGTCAGATGGCTGCATGGCAGTGATATTCTCTCAAACAGGTTACGTGGGCCTGCCATAAAAATGGATATACTGGCAACAGCTTTTGCAAATCCAAAATACGGCGGTTCGGGCAGGGACGAACCTGTTTTAATGACAATTAGTTATGAAAAAGGAAGAATCTTTCATACTACCCTTGGATATCCTTATGAAGATAGTGGGCCTGCAATGCAATGCCCGGGATTCATATCAACTTTCCGGAGAGGAGCAGAGTGGGCAGTTACAGGTAATGTTACCCAGCCTGTTCCCCGCGATTTTCCAAGCGCTGCAGCAGTGGTTATCAGAGATGATTTCAGGGAAATATCCATTAGTGAGGCAATGGAGAACCTTGCAGATTATAATATGTCAAAAAGCACTAAGTATTTTACAACACTGCAGAGTTATATCCGGCAAGCAGGCGGAGATGAGAAAACATTGCTCAAGTATGAGAAGATGATGGTAAAGGTTCTTGTAAATGATGAAACGACAGTTGAAGCAAAGAAATTACTTCTTCGGGAATTGAGCTGGATGGGTTCAGATTATTGCATCTCTGCAATAGAGGATCTTGCTGAAAATAACGAATTAAAGGATGAAGCGGAATTTGCACTGGAGAGGTTAAAAGCTGAGTAATTTGCTTTGGAAGCTATGCTGTCACTGGTAATTCCGATATTTAATGAAGAGAAGCTGATCGATGAGCTGGTAAAACGTACCATTACAGCTCTTGAATCATTTGTTTCTGACTATGAGGTGATATTTGTGGATGACGGAAGTACCGACTTTAGCCTGAATAAGTTACTTGACTGGCAGCAAACAAACAGAAGGATCAAAGTACTATCTCTTTCAAAAAACTTTGGACACCAGGCTGCATATACTGCCGGACTTGAATATGCAAAAGGTGAAATTGTGGCAATGATGGATGGTGACCTTCAGGATCCACCTGAACTGCTTGAGGAAATGTTTTTGAAAATAAAAAATGCGGATCTTGATATAGTCAGTGGGAAGAAAACAGGCAGGAGAGGTAAAAAAAGACGTAACCTCTACACGGTAATGTTTCATCTTCTTTTCAGGAAGATAGGAGAAATAAGAAGCATGGAGAATTACGGCAATTTTTCGATGATGAAAAGGACCGCTGTTGACGCTCTCCTGACAATGAAAGAGAAGGTGCGTTATCTTCCCGGACTTAGAACATTCATAGGATTTAAACAGGATTATATTGAGTTTGTAAGAGATGACCGTTTGAAAGGTGATCCCAAGATGAGTTTCAGGAAATTATTTATTCTTGCAACAGACGCCATATTCTCTTTTTCGAGGTTTCCAATACGCTTATGCCTGATCCTTGGTACTATAGGGACGATTGTTTTCATGTGTGCCGGATTGTATACTATCATCGCCAAGGCAACAGGAATAGCTGTGGTTGGCTGGTCTTCCACACTGCTCAGTATTTATTTTCTGGGATCAATACAGCTTGTATTTCTGGGTATAATTGGTGAATATGTTTACAGGAGCTATAAGGAATCACAGAACCGCCCGGTTTATTTTGTAAAAAAATATTACGAAGGTGGTTCAGAAGAGTCATGAAGGAGCGAAGGCTTAAACATATTTTTGTATTCTGTTCGGCAATTCTCCTTCTGTTAATGCTTTACGTAAGTAAGGACGCCGGGATTTCTTGTGATGAAGTTCTTCATTATCAGCATTCTGTTGCGGTTTATAATTATTTTGCATCACACGGCGAGGATGTTTCTGCTCTCAATACCCCGGTAACACATCTGAAGTATTATGGCCAGTCGTATGATAACCTTGTCACAATTCTTATCAACTGGTTAGGTATAGACGATATTTATGGTTTCCGCCATATCATGAGCACCCTGGCAGGCTGGCTTGTTATTGTTGTAACAGCAATGTTTGCAATATGGCTGACGGATTACAGGGCGGGTATCATTGTTCTTATTCTCTTTGCTGTTTCACCTACATTCATGGGACATGCTCAGAATAATTTGAAAGACATACCCTTTGCTCTTGGTTATATTGCCGGAGTTTATTATACCCTTAAAATATTGTTTTGTGGCAGGAGAATTTCAATTGGTAACGCCCTGCTGCTGACATTAAGCATAGCATTCTGTATAAGTATTAGGGCAGGCGGACTGATTCTCATATGTTACCTTTTCTTTTTCTTCGTGCTCTATTACATTGTCAGGTACCTTAAAGACAGAGCTATTGATTTTCCGGAAATCGGAAGAAAGATGATCTGGATTATAATCTTAACAGTTGTAGCTTTCTTTGCAAGCATAATCTTATGGCCATTTGCACTTCAGAATCCGGTGAAGAATGTTTTTGAGTCGTACCAGGTGATGGCTCATTTCCCGGCTACTTTCAGACAGATCTTTGAGGGAAAAGTAGAATGGTCGGATTACATGCCATGGTATTATCTTGTTAAATCCATGGCAATTACAATACCGTTGACAGTTTTTTTCGGTTTGTTAGTCTTCACTGTTTTTGCCGGAAGAATATTACTGTCGGATAAGGGATTACAGTATGGATTTATTGTTTTTACCCTTCTGTTTCCTGTTGTGTTCGTGATTATTGAAGATTCAAACCTGTACAGCTTATGGCGACAGTTTCTCTTTCTTTATCCGGGGCTGGTACTGTTAGCTGCCATCGGTTTGATACAAATTCTTAACTTGCACATAAACAAGTATTTGAAGGGGAGTGTTTTTGTCTTTTTTATTTTACTTGCTGTTCATCCGGTAAGGTACATGGTATCAAATCGTCCATATTTTTATTTGTATTATAATCAATTTGTTGGCGGCTTGAAAGGAGCTTATGGTAATTATGAAACTGATTATTATTATGTCAGCCAGACAGAAGCTTCTGAATGGCTTATTGATTATCTTGAAGAAAAAGGTATTACCGATTCTGTCAAAGTCAGGGCAACCTACTCCGTCAACTGGCAATTTCGTAAATACCCATGGATCAGGACATCATATTTCCGGTTTGAAGAGAGAAGCCAGTACGATTGGGACTATGCAATAGTTACGAACAGATATATTCACCCGGATCATCTTAAGAACAATATATGGCCTCCACAAAATGTCATACATGTTGTTTATGCTGATAATGTTCCGGTTTGTGCGGTTCTTGAACGCAGGTCAAAGAATGATTATTATGGGTACAAAGCACTTACTTCCGGAAGGTTTAAAGAGGCGATAACTTATTTTGAGAAAGCGATTCTGACAGATGATAAAGATGAACTGATTTTTTATAATTTTGCAGTTGCTTTGTATAATGATGGAGAACCTGAAAAGGCAGAGTCAGTATTAAAGAAAGGGCTGGAAGTAAACCCGGAGTGCGAATCAATACTGATGTATCTTGGCAATATTGCCAGTGTGCGGAATAATGCAGATGAAGCAATTATGTATTACGAAAAACTTATTGAGATCAATCGCAAATATTTCGAAGCATATGTCGAATTATCGAAGCTTCTGGTTGAAAAAGATATACGGAAAGCACGAACTATACTCAGAACATGTCTGACTATAAATCCTCATTACGTACCTGCCATTAAAGCACTGGCAGATACTTACAGGAAGAGTTCCCCTGAAATTGCAAAGAAGTATGATGAACTTGCAGGTACAATTAAATAAATAAAAAGTTTAATTATGAGAAAAGTTATTTTAATATGCTCTTTTTCAGCACTGTTTATATTTGGTGCAACGATTGCCGGTATTTCTCAGGAGCAGCCTGAACCGAAGAAAGACACGGTAAACATAGATACGGATGCCAAACCGGAATTCTATTATGCTATCGAAGATGAAGAAACTGAATCCACTGAAAAATCCGGGGGTTCGGGAACGACTATAGCGATCATTGCCGGTGCAGTAGTGGTATTGGGTGCAGGCGGTTATTTTCTTTTAAAGAAGAAGAAATAAGATTTTTTCTCAGTGTCCCTCTGTGTCTTCTCAGTGGTCCTCTGTGTAACTTTTTTCTTATTTCACAGAGCAACACAGAGAAGACACGTAGGAACACTAAGTTTTATTTACTTTATTTTTCTTATTTTTCAGACCAGGATCTGGCGGCAGTACTCGACACACTTCTTAACTTCAGCCACTGCATCAGAACCTTCCGGTACCGGGTATTCCAGTTCAATATCAACATGGATCGGCCATTTGTTCTTCTTAATAAGCAGAAGGATGTCAGCTATTGGTGTTTCACCTTCACCCCATGGCATGTTTGTGTTAGGCGGATTGCCTTTTGGTCCGGTTTTATCCTTTAGATGAACACTTATTATTCTGTCGTGCAGTCTTTCGATGATTCCGTTAGGATGAAGGCCTGTGGCACCAAAGTAATGTCCGGAATCAAAATTGAGCATGTTTTCGGGTGACATCTCAAGGAACTTATCGAAGGTCCAGCCGGGTTGTCCGGGTTGCAGATGCTGATGCAGGGCAACTTTTAATCCGTATTTCTGTGCAAAGGGTCCGAGTTTCTGAGCGGAGATATCTCCAATTTCTGTCGATACTGCCTTGGCACCTAATTCTTTAGCGGCTCTAAAAGAATAGTCTATCTCTTCATCTGACCAGTTTTCCGGTGAGAATTTGGCAATATGGATATTCACACCTGCATTGTTGTACATCTTCCGGAGTTCTTCAAATTTATTCATGGGAGCTGAGATACGCCATTGACGTTGTATAGCAGCGTTCTCTTTCATGGTTTTCATGAATGCAGCCCTCTCTTCTTCTGAAGCATCGCGTGGCGGTCGGGCCGGACCCTGTGGTAAGCCTGCAAACTGTTCGGCAACATTTCCCATCAGTTCAATCGAGCTGATACCGGTTTCCAGACAGTATTTGAGAACATCCTCAGCACTGCCGGGCATACTGCGCCAGCTGTAGGTAATAGCACCAACCTGGACTCTTCCGAATCTTGAATCTGGTTTCTTACTTCTTGTTCTTTGCTGTTCGGATCCACAAGTGAGATTGACAGGTATAATAGCAAAAGTAGCTGCAGCAGCCGTAAGCCCTAAGAACTTACGCCTTGATACCTGATTGCCGGATTTTTTTTCTTTTTCCATTTTATTATTTATTAACTGTTAGCATGTGTCTGTTATCAAATGCAGCGTGTCTGAGACACGCTGCTATTATCTTAATCGACCTTTACCCAGACATTTCCATTAGCGTTTGATTTAACTACCGAATGAATGAACTTCATACCCCTTACACCATCATGAACTGTCGGGAACTCTCCGGGTGTGAAAGCCTCACCTCTGATGGATTTGGCTGTACCTTTATAGATATTTGCCAGAGCCTCGTAGATGCCTTCAGGGTGGCCCGACGGCATTGTATGGCTTTCTTCTGCAAACTTCTCATTATAACCATGAGCAGGCTTGTAGATCCTGGTAGGTTCGGTATCGCTCAACATATACAGGTAGTTGGGATTCTCCTGTCCCCATTTAAGGCTTGCTTTGGAGCCATAAACAGCAATAGTCAGACCGTTCTCTTCTCCACCACATACCTGGCTTGAACGTATTACCCCTTTCAGATTTTTTCCGAAGCGGAGCAGAACCGTGCCATCCAGATCCAGTTTGATATCTTCTTTTACGGGATTAAGGTCGGACAGAACCTCTTTGATTTCGAGTCCGGTTGTATATTCAATAAGGTTAAATGCATGTACACCTATGTCACCCATACAACTGCTTGCTCCAGCATGTTTAGGATCTAATCTCCACACACCGGTGATCCTGCTTTCGGTACCATGAATAATTGAATTTATCCAACCCTGGTAGTATTGCGCATCAATACGCTGGATAGTGCCAAGCACCCCTTTGGCAATCAGGTCTCTCATTTGCCTTACCATAGGGTAACCGGTGTATGTATGTGTCAGTGAGAAAGTAAGACCTTTTTCTGCAACAAGTCTTTCGAGGTCGAGAGCTTCTTCCACGGTCATAGTCATCGGTTTCTCACAAACCAGATGAAAGCCATTGATCAGGAGGTTCTTTGCAAAAGGATAATGAAGTGCATTAGGAGTAACAATAGAGACAACTTCCATACGTTTATCAGCAGGTAAAGCGAGTTCTGCTTTAATGAGGGCATCAACGCTTTCGTAACAGCGGTTTATGTCGATCCCCTCCTGACGGGCAAACTCTTTGCTTTTTTCATAATCCACATCAAAAACACCTCCCACAAGTTCATAATCATTGCAGATACGGGAAGCACGGCGATGCGCATCTCCAATGAATGCACCAATGCCTCCGCCGATCATTCCTAGTTTCAATTTTTTCATCAGTATATAATTTAAATTTTTTCGTGTATTTATAGTATATGGTTAACTATCGTCCAATCTTCCTTTCTGGTGGTTTAAGGATTTTACTGCATACTATTCAGATTTTGGTTTACCGACACGGCCGATAAAAAATGAAATAACCACCAGTACGCCGGCAATTATCAATGCAATGGGTAAGCTTTGCTGAACCGTTGATCCAACGCTGAGGTTACCGATAAATTTTGGCACAAATGTACCACCAAGTAGCCCTATTGCGAAAATAATTCCAAAGATAGTACCGTACAGGCTTGAGTCAAATTTTGCAAACGTCACTCCCACAATTGTAGGAAAGATAGGTGCAAATGCAAGACCTACCAGGAGAACTGCAATGATACCCAGAACAGGGCCTTTGGCGATAATCATGAGCAGGATGGCTAAAACCGCCAGGACAGATGTGAAGGTTATCATTTTCGATCCCATGGCAGTCAGGTTTTTAATTGACGCTGACAGAAACCGCCCTATCATCATGGTTACTCCGAACAGGCTCAGTACTATTCCTGCTTTAGCTGCAGTATCCAGATTTGCACTACCTCCGTACAGTTCTTCCATAAGCTTTTTGATCCATGTTCCCATAGATATTTCCAGCGATATATAACAAAACAAAGCAAGGGCTGCAATCAAGACTGCAGGTTTAACAAGCACCTTAAGAACCATTGAGAAATTGAATCCGGTTGAAACCTTTGGGAAGGTTGTTAAAAGAGCAAATATCAGAAAGATAAATGATATTATTGCAATAACAACCAGGGCAGTGCTGTAACCCAGATTCAGTGTTTTAATAATGAAAACAATGAGAAGCGGTGTTAAAATGTAACCGAGTCCGAAAAAACCATTTCCGAAATTACTGGCTCGTGCAGGATCTTTACCCTCAAAAAGAACGATCGGTATCAAAGTATTAGCTACTGTATTTACTGACATTGCCCCTACACCAAGCAATATACAGGCCATAAGTGAAACAAAGAAGCTTGAGGAAAAAGCGAGAATTAACATACTGATACTGATTATAATAAAACCAAGTATAGCAACAGGTTTATATCCAATCTTATCAACAAGCGGGCCAATAAAAAGCTGAACAATACAACTTGTAAGGAACATTCCCATAACCAGGGTTCCGAATTGTCCCGCATTAATATCAAGAGCAGCCATCAGTTCTACTGAAATAGATCCGAGGATAATAAAACAGATTGCCAGTGTGAATGATGACATAAGAGCTACAGTTGCTGTCATTTTGTTCATAGTTTTTCCCTTTCTTTAATAAGTTAGAGTTAAAATGTTAATTGTGGTAGAATATAAAGTATTTCACGCTATCTTGATCCACTCGTGTTTAATATAGCAGCACTATTTTTTTAAAGCTGAGTCAAAAGCAATATCTGAAGGAGAAAAATCAACAGCCTTTACAAATTCACAGGCTTCTTTTGCTCCCTGTTCTCGATCCATACCACTATCTTCCCATTCAACCGATAGTGGACCATTATAACCTATGCGGTTGAGAGCCCTTATTATCTCTTCAAAATTGATTTTGCCACGGCCCGGACTTCTGAAATCCCAATATCTGCCCTTAGTACCAAATTCTGTATGTCCTCCGAAAACACCTGCTTCCACAAGCACATCCGACCAGCCAGCATCTTTCATATGGACATGAAATATCCTGTCGCTGAAAAGGTGAATGAATTCAATATAATCAACTCCCTGGTAACCAAAGTGTGATGGGTCGTAATTGAATCCGAAAGCCGGATGATTGTTAATTGCTTTCAGTGCTTTTTTCGTGGACGCAATATCAAAAGCTATCTCGGTAGGATGAACCTCCAGTCCAAACCTGATACCCATTGTCTGGTAGGCATCAAGGATAGGAATGAAGCGCCTGGCAAATTCAGCGTAACCTTCCTCTATCATCGAAGGGGGGACAGGTGGGAAAGAGTAAACAAGATGCCATATCGGACTACCTGTGAATCCGTTAACGATAGAAATACCGAGCCTTTTGGCTGCTTCCCCTGTTCTTATCATTTCCTTTGCTGCCCGCTGACGAACACCTTCAGGATTACCATCACCCCAGACATAATCAGGCAGGATACTCTTATGACGTTCATCAATGCGGTCTGTGACAGCCTGGCCAACAAGGTGATTGGAGACAGAAAATACTTTCAGCTGATATTTGTCCAGCATTTCTCTCTTCTTCCTGCAATAATCTTCATCAGCTTTATCAACTTCAAA
This sequence comes from uncultured Rikenellaceae bacterium, assembly GCA_964596715.1. Lineage (GTDB taxonomy): Bacteria > Bacteroidota > Bacteroidia > Bacteroidales > VadinHA17 > LD21. The sequence continues at coordinate 74,179 of CAZQVL010000007.1, read as the reverse complement.
ATGATCTCCCCAGCAGGCTAGTTCTAAGCCATCGTATCCGAATGATTTTGCTTTCTGACATACAACTTCAAAGGGTAAATCAGCCCACTGGCTTGTACATAATGTTACTGGTCTGCTCATGAAATATATCTTTTAATTCTTGTTATGAGTTAGTAAAATTATTTCCTAACAAGAATAAAAAAGTTTCCCTTAAAAAGCAAGTAATTTACTCCTTTTAATTTCTTTAACTTTTACCTTCATGTTCAGCTACTACACCTGCTTCAACAATTTACTTTTTATGTAACTCATCTCTCATCCCTGCCCCAAACCTTCTTTAATACATCGCCTATATCACATAGCACTTATAACATCTACAGCTTCGGCACTCTTCCCGTACTCCATGGCGCCCCCATGGCATCAAGTTGTTTATCAAGTCTCTGAAGGTCATTGCCGGCTTGGGTCACTCTGTCAAGTACCGGCGGGAATTCAACTTTCAGGATCTCGAGTTGATCCTTTGCAATTTGTGTTATATTACCGCTCATCCTATAGCTTGTAAACGCGATTTCGCCAAGTCTTTCGGCGAGAGGGACATCAGTGGGAGGTATCTCCTCGGAACTGGCTTTTGGAACCGGACCTCTGAATCTGAACATAATTGCTTCAAGCTCATTTTTTATCCTTTCAGCTTCCTTCATCATCTCTGCTGAAGTGCCTGAAGTCTGATGTATCACCTGCATTATCGCGTTTGCCTTGTTAGTCAGTTCGTTAGTATAACTCATTGTGGCGTAAACTGTTCTTGCATAATCAGATGCTTCTTTGAGCCAGGCAAGCTTGGCTTCCTGATCAGTAGCAGGAAAAGTATTGATATCAAGCGGTTTACAAACAAATTCCACAGGCCCTGCCAAATTCCTGGTCACACCTTTGGCATACATTGAAAGAGTTACCTTATAGTTACCGGGCATAGCCGGTATCCCGTTTCTTCCACTGCCAAGAGGATCAAATTCTGTTGTGCTTACAGGTGAAAAGCCTTCCCACGTGTAGTTCCAGTTAACTCTGTTAACTCCTTTGGATGCAGTTTTAAATATCTTCCTGACAATATTATCCTTCTCGTCGGTGATGGTAAAAACAAGATAGGGTTTGATCTCTTTTTCTTCAGCCTGTAGAGTCAGATAATCGGGTTGAGGAATTTTTTCCCCTTTTTCAAATAGCTCTTTCTCCATTTCTTGGCGAATTTCTTTATCAGTTTTCGGGATCTCCTTAATAAAATAAGTTATTGTTGCTCCATATGGGGGATTGGGGGCCTTGAAATACATAGAGCCCTGATTATCAAAACCATCGGTCTCCACAAACATTTTTGCTTCTTTAACAGGAAAGATATATCCTTCTTTATCAAGAATATCCTTATTAAAATTTCTTATTGGGGAATAATCATCAAGAATAAAGAACCCTCTTCCGAATGTTGCTATCACCAGGTCGGTTTCGCGTTCATGAATTGCAATATCGCGAACCGCTGATGTTGGCAGATCCGATTTGAATTCAATCCATTCATTTCCACCGTCGAGCGAAAAATAAAATCCAAACTCAGATCCCGCAAACAAAAGGTCGGGATTGACCGGATCCTGTTCCAGTGTATGAATTGATCCGTTCTGTGGGAGCTTACCTGTTGCAGATGTCCAAGTCTTGCCTTTATCGGTGCTCTTAAGGATATATGGCTTAAAGTCGTCATTGAACATATTATTAAATGAGGTATATACTATATTCTCATTGAATTTATCGGGCAATATATCGCTTACAAAGGTGTATTCAGGAACTCCGGGAAAGGATGTGATTCTTCTCCAGTTCTTTCCGCCGTCTTCAGTAACTGCTATTACACCGTCGTCTGTACCTGCATAAATAAGATCTTTTTTTACCTTCGATTCAGCCAGTGACACTATTAATCCCCAGAGAGATGTCGAAACATCTTTGGCAACAGCATCAACGCTCCAGTATTTGTCCATCACTTTGAACTGATTCCTGTCTTCATTTCTTGTAATATCGTCAGAGATTACCTCCCAGCTATAACCACGATCGTCACTCCGGAACACTTTGTTTGCAGCCATATAAATCCTTTCTCTCTGGTGAGGGCTGATTATCAGGGGAGTATCCCAGTACCAGCGGTAGGTTTGTTCACCTTTTGGAGGGATAGGTTTTATACTTACTGTCTCTCCGCTCTTTTTATCATACAGGAAGGCATTGCCATACTGGTATTCCGTAAAAACGATGTTTTCATCAACCGGATCGATGGCTACCCAGAATCCGTCACCACCCATGGTGACAAACCAGTCGTCATTCACAACGCCATCACTGTCGGTATTTCTTGACGGACCACCCATTGAATTGTTGTCCTGAGTCCCGCCATATACATTATAGAAAGGTAAGGTATTATCAACATTAACCCTGTAGAACTGCGTTACAGGAAGGTTTGATTTGAAGATATATGTTTTCCCTCCGTCGTAGGTCTCATATATGCCTCCGTCGCCCCCGATATAAAAGTGCTGTGTGTCATCAGGATCGATCCACATAGCATGATCATCCACATGACGCTGATTATTCCCGACACGTGCCCATATTCTTCCTCCGTCTGTCGTAACCTGTGACCTGGTTTCCACACTGTACACCTTGTCGATATCAACCGGATCGCAGAATATTTCGTTGTAATATTGTCCCGAAGAATGGTGGGAGCTCATTTTTTCCCATGAAGCTCCCCTGTTAACTGATCTGAAAAATCCTCCGGCATCTCCCTGTGCTTCCATTATAAGGTAGAGTACATCGGGATTTACAGGGGAAATTGCAAGACCCATACCTCCTATATGCACCGATGGCAGCCCTTTCATTATTTTTTCCCATGTTTTACCGGCGTCTTTCGATTTGTAAACTGCCGACTCGGGGCCGCCGCCAATCTTAGTATATACATGACGTCTTCTCTGTTCGGAAGTAGCATAAATAATATCCGGATTACGGGGATCAAGAACTACATTATTGACACCTGTATTTTCACTGATATCCAATACTTTATTCCATGTCACACCTCCGTCGGTGGTCTTGAAAAGACCTCTTTCGCCTCCCGGTCCCCAGATAGAACCCTCTGCTGCAACATATAAAATATCAGTATTGCGGGGATCGATAGCAATCATACCTATCTGCCTTGATTCCTTCAGACCCATATTCTTCCAGGTTGCTCCTCCGTCTTCTGTTTTATACACTCCGTCGCCATAGCCCAGTTGCCGCTGATGGTTGTTTTCTCCCGTTCCGGCCCAGAGAACATGAGGATTGGAAGGATCCATCTTAAGACAACCAATAGCATAAGCTCCGTATTTGTCAAAAACAGGTGCCCACGTTGTTCCGTTGTTGGTTGTTTTCCAGATATTACCTGCCGAAACAGCTACATATATTTCTGAATGATTTTCAGGATTGACAGCAAAATCGGAAATTCTGCCGGATGCCCAGGCCGGGCCAATGCTCCTGAAGGATAATCCTGCAAATGTTGAGGAACTTATTCCTTCTTCTTTGTTTTCTGGTTCTCTGGTCTGCTCTCTTTTCTTCTGAGCATACAATGTATCTATGCTGATCAGGATTACCGTAACCAGCAAAAGAGAAAGACATTTTTTCATCATAATATAATTTAGATTTTGAAGGGATGATAAACCCCGAAGGGCTCGCCGACGGCAAATCCACATGTTTGAAAACTATATTTATAATGTGTTTGTTTTTATTATACATGTGGGTTTCATAAGTAATATGACCAGATTAGAATTTGTTTTTCAGTTGATGCTAAGATAAGAAAATCATTCCCATCCCATCTATACTTTTTAGCAGAATTTGTTTACTTTGTATGATATTATACAACATAATTTTTATGGCTGATCTAACCAATTTTTTACTTAATCGCAGGACAATCAGGAAATATTCATCAGAGCCCGTTAATGATAAGCTTCTTAATGAGTTGCTTATGGAAGGATGCAGAACTTCCACAACAGGCAATATGCAGGTTTACAGTATTATTGTGACGCGAGATACTAACAGGAAGAAAGAACTTGCTCCTTTACATTTTAACCAGAGTATGGTTATGGAAGCTCCGGTTATACTGACATTCTGTGCTGATTTTAACAGGTTTAATAAATGGTGTCTGCTAAGAAAAGCAGAGCCCGGGTATGATAATTTTCTTTCATTTATGACCGCTGCAATTGATGCCCTGCTTGTGGCACAGACGGTTTGTATTGCTGCCGAATCACGGGGCCTTGGCATCTGTTATCTGGGAACAACAACCTATATGGCTCATAAAATTATTGAAGTATTAAATCTGCCAAAAGGAGTTGTTCCGGTAACTGCCATTACCCTGGGATGGCCTGCCGAACAACCTGAACAGGTCGACAGACTACCACTTGAAGCTATAGTGCATAATGAAACGTATGACGATTATTCTGTTGAAAGAATAAACAGTATCTACAGAGAAAAAGAGGGGAGGGATGATTCACAACAGTTTGTTACAGAGAATAATAAAGAGACACTGGCACAGGTATTTACAGATGTAAGGTACACAAAGACCGATAATATACATTTTTCGAAAATATTACTGAAGGTACTTCATGATCAGGGTTTTATGAATAATGC
>CAZQVL010000007.1:66023-69453 GCA_964596715.1 uncultured Rikenellaceae bacterium | reverse complement strand
CATGAATGTAAAATTTTTGCCGAAAAGTTGTACGATCGATACATGCATCGATAGTACAAAGATTAACCGATTCATCTGGATCATTCTATTATTATTATTATTTTCCTGTAATTCAGAACGTCCTGTCGATTATGTTGATCCCTTAATCTGTACACAGGGCGATCATGGCCAGTGGTTACCGGCTGCCCTGGTTCCATTCGGACTTGTTGAACTGTGTCCTGATACATGGCCGGGAAGCCTGACAGCCGATGGAGATTTTGCACATTCAGGATACGATTATTCCGATCATCACATCCGTGGATTCAGTCATTTTCACAGGGGAAGTTCAGGCGGAACAACTATTCATGACAGGGCCGGACTGGTTTCTGTTGTACCTTTCTCAGGGATCCCTGTTGATACTTTCTTCCTGAATCCGGTTCTGGAGATTGACAAAACATCCGAAAAGACAGAAGCAGGTTATTATTCAGTTTATCTTATCAGGGATAAGATACTTGTCGAGTTGTCTGCCACAGTCCGGACAGGTATTCACCGTTATACGTTTAACGGATCAGAAGGTAATAGTATCTTTATCTATGAAGGAAACAGGGGCGGCTCGACAGGTATTTCATGTTTGCAGACTGATGACACCAGCCTTGAAGGTTATGTGGGAAACAAATACTTTGTTATCAGATTTGATAAGCCGGTAAGTAAGATTAAAACCTGGAACGGAAGCCGGCTCGGAGAGGAAACCTCACTTGAGAAACAGGATAATGGCGGAATAATCTGTGAATTTGATGATCTTCAGAACAATACGCTTTTAGTAAAAGTCGGTGTTTCTCTAACCTCTGTTGAGGCAGCCAGGAAAAACCTTGAAGCCGAATGCAGTAACTGGAATTTTAATAAGGTCCGCAGGGATGCGGCTGAATTGTGGAATAATATTATATCTGCTATACAGGTAGAGGGAAGTAATATTAATGATAAGATAATTTTTTATACGGCACTTTATCATACCTGCTTTCTGCCTGTAATTCAGTCTGATGCAGATGGAATATATCCGGGCCTTGATCAACAGCTTCATAAAGCTGAGGAGTATATCCATTACGACGGATTTGCCTTCTGGGATTCATTCAGGACTAAATATCCCTTGTACAGCCTCTTTATACCTGATGTGTATAGTGATATAGTAACCTCACTGCGTGATCTTTATGAACAGGCAGATAACTGGGGAGCCTTACCTGAGAGCAATCATCCACCTCATGGTGTGGACTTTAAAGCAGCCGGCAAGGACAGATACCAGATATTTGCATCATGCCGCCATGAGCACATGTTAATGGTAGTCGCTGATGCATATTTCAAAGGCCTGGTTAAGACGGATATTGAATTGATATATCCTTACATGTTCAGGGAGGTTATGTTGCAGATGACGGAAAAATATGATTCAATCGGCTTCATCCCTTCCAGGGCAGATCAAACAGGAGAGTATTGCTGGGACAACTGGACTCTTGCACAGGTTGCAAAAGCGATTGGCAGGGAGGAGGATTACAATTATCTGATGAGACGGGCTGAATACTGGTGTAACACGTGGGATCCTGAGATTCTTTATTTCCGTGCCCGTGCTGCTGATGGTACATGGCTCGATTTCCCTGAAGATCCGGCTATTAACCGCGAAAAATATACTTATGAAGGCAGCAAATGGCACTGGAGATGGAATGTTATTCATGATGTTCCGTCACTTATCGAAGTATTTCATGGGCCAGAAAACTTTATTAAAGAGCTTGAGTATTTTTTTGATAATGATTTATATACAGCAGGAAACCAGATCGACCTTCAGGCTCCGTTCCTGTTTAATATGGCAGGTGCACCATGGCTTACCCAGAAATGGGTAAGAAAAATTCTTACAGAACCAATTGTCCAGAAATATGGTACTCATGGATTCTTTGCGGAACCAATATATGACAGGGTTTATAAAACAACTCCAGATGGTTACCTTGAAGAGATGGATGACGATTATGGATGCATGTCGGCCTGGTATGCTATGAGTGCAATGGGACTTTACCAGGTTTGTCCGGGTAACCCGGTTTACCAGATGACAGCACCTGTCTTCGACAGGGTCACTATCAATCTGGATCAATCATTCTATAAGGGCAAAGAATTTGTCATCAGGGCGATTAACCTGAATGAGAAAAACATCTATATCCAGTCTGCCACTCTTAACGGAAAACCATTTAATAGATCATCAATAACACATGAGGAAATTGTCAACGGTGGCGAACTGGTTTTTGAGATGGGTGATAAACCAAATACAAACTGGGGCATTGGATCGTAGTGACATTGCATGCAACGTCCCTACGATGTTATTTAAATTCGATTTCCAGATCACATGCGATGGCAACCAGGTCATCTTTGATTGCAGGAACAAGGTTGATACCTTCCTGTATTATTCTTGATTCAGCTTCTCTTTCCGGATCACCGGGGATCAATACACGCTCCTGACCCTCAGCAGGTCTGGCAGCACGGAAAGTCTCTATCCACTGGTCCATTTTTGCTTTAAACTCTCTTGCAGGCTGAAAGGCATCAATCCGCATTGCACCGAAAAAGTGACCTGTACCTTCGCCAACCTTCTCATCCTTCACAGGAAGATATGCTACACTGGGAGGAACAAATGGTCCGAAATTGGCACCGCTGAAGAGTGATGAAAAAATATCCACTATTGCTGACAGGCAATAACCTTTATGACTACCATGCAGGCGATCACCACCCAGGGTAAGCATTGAGCCACCTGATTTCAGAATGGCCGGATCGTCAGATGGTGTTCCTGTTTTATTCTGGACAAAGCCAAAAGGAACTTTCTCCCCTTTCTTTTCGGCGACGGCAAGCTTGCCCCTGGCAATGGGAGTTGTAGCAAAATCGGCCACAAAAGGAGGCTGCCTCAGAGCTGGTATTGCAACGGCAACCGGATTAGTGCCCATCATTCTGGTCACCGAAAAAGTAGGGGCTACAAGGGGGTTGGCATTGGTAAGGCATATTCCGATCATATCATGTTCAAGTGCCATCATTGAATAATAACCTGCTATGCCAAAGTGGTTTGAGTTACGCGTTGCCACCCATCCTGTGCCTGTGTTCTTTGCCTTTTCAATCGCAATCTTCATCGATTTTCGTGCAGCTACCATGCCAACGGCATTATCTCCATCTACAACTGCGGTGCCCGGAGTTTCATAAACAATCCTTACATCAGGTTTAACATTTATCCTCCCGGCTTTCCATAACTCATAGTATTCTTTTATTCTGATCATTCCATGGGAAGCATGATCTCTGATCTCAGCTGCAAGAAAAACATCAGCAATGCTCTTTGAATTCTCTTCACTGCATCCCATCTTCATGAAGACATTAGTGGTAAAATCAAACAGGTAATTGTATGAATACATTTAATCGTTATTGGTTAATTGTTATT
>CAZQVL010000007.1:18219-65923 GCA_964596715.1 uncultured Rikenellaceae bacterium | reverse complement strand
AAATCAAACAGGTAATTGTATGAATACATTTAATCGTTATTGGTTAATTGTTATTGGTTATTTATTATTGGTTAATTGTTATTAGTTATTGCTTTGCCCGCCATAGCTTCAGCGAAGGCGGGGTTATTTGTTATTTGTTTGACCTTTGACCTTTCATGATATCTTAGTCCCTTAGTCCCTTAGTCTCTTAGTCTCTATCTCTCCCCTTCACCCCCTTCCGCTTTGCGGAATCTTCGCTTCGCTTCGATTTCCCAATCTCCTCTTCAACCCCCTTCAACTTTTATCTTCTATCATTTTCTTACTCTTACAGGATATGGAGGCCTGACGGGTTCCTCAGGCGGATTATTCTTGAGTTCCTGGAGAGCAACCTCAATTGCTTTTTCCAGTTGGGGATCCTTGCCATTTATGATATCAACCGGCCATTGTTCTACTTCTATGTCAGGTGCAACGCCCACATTTTCAACAATAAAACCATCTTTTGTCCATATTGCAAGATTGGGTGCGGTAACTGAACCGCCATCGATAAATTCAGGGAATCCCAGTGTTCCCACAAGACCTCCCCAGGTACGTTTTCCGACCAGCGTTCCGACCTTGAATTTCCTGAACATCCATGGTAACATGTCTCCTCCTGAGCCTGCAGTTTCATCAATGATCATCACTTTGGGACCCTGAACTGAGGCGGTGGGAGTCTTCAGATCCATACCATAACGCATATTCCAGTATGATTGGATAGGACGCTGAAGGAGATCAATGTAGTAATCGGCTACCAGTCCGCCACCATTAAACCTTTCATCAATAATGATTGCTTTTCTGTTTACCTGGGGGAAGAAATATCTTTTGAAATATTCGTGTCCCGAAGTGGAAGTATTGGGAACATAGACGTAGGCTACCTGTCCGTTGGTAGCTTCAGTGACCTTTCTGAGGTTTCCTTCCACCCAGTCGCGGTTTCTTAGCGCACTTTCACTTGCAACAGGAACTGCTTTAATAATTCTGGAACCTGTATAATCCGGGTTTGGTCCTATTGTTAGCTCAACAATTTTATCTGCAGTATTTTCGAAAAAACTATAGATATTTTTATCTGCTTTAACGTCCTTACCATTAACTGCCAGGATATATTCCCCCTGTTTTACATTAAGGCCGGGTTCAGTAAGAGGGGATTTAAGGTCAGGATTCCAGTTCAGGCCACCGTAAATTTTCTTTAACCTGTATCTGTTGTTTGATACTTCGAAGTCAGCACCCAGAAGTCCACCTCTTATCCTCTGCGGATTACTAACACGTTCTCCTCCTCCAACTCTGTGGTGTCCGACAGAAAGCTCACTGCACATCCATTGTATTAACCTGTTAAGGTCACTTCTGCAGGCAAGGTCAGCTAGAAACGGAGAGTATTTTGCCTTCATGGCATTCCAGTCAGCTCCATGCATTCCGGGATCGTAAAAATAATCCCGGTTGATTCTCCAGGCCTCATCAAAAATCTGAGGCCATTCAGCCAGAGGATCAATTTTAACCGTCAGGCTACCGGTATTCAGTATTCCTTTTCCTGCTTCTGGTTTTTTACCGGTTGCAGTTATTCCGTAGACCTGTCCTTTCACATAAAGCATCTTTTTCCTGTCAGCGGATACTATGTAACCGTCAGCCTCCATTACTTCGCTGTCTTTACGCTCTTTGATTTCGTATTTATGAAGAGTGGCAGATCCTGAACGTTCAACCGGACGGATTATATACAGGATTTCACCGGTTGCTCCAACTCCCAGATTTGAATAATTGCCCGCCCTCACCTGAACATCAATAATCCTGTCGCGTATGCCATCAATGTCTATCTTCAATATATCGGCTTCCGGTTCTGAAGGAGCAGATTTTTTAGTTTGCTTTCTGGTCTTTTCAGTTGTTTCTTCAGGTTCGGTTTTTTCTTCTTCGGCTTTTTCTTCATCGCTCTCTTTTGCAAAAGGGGAAACAATATCTTTCCGAAGTGTAACGAGGTATATGGATTTTGTCATCCTCATATCCTGACTTGAAAGGTCAAACCAGTTTATGACAGGACCAGCGTCGGTTGAAGCAAAGAAATACATATATTCACCATTGGGATCGAATACAGGTTCTGAAGCATCGCTTAAACCATCTGACACTGCAAAGGATTTTTGCTGGTCAACAGAGTAGAGATATACTACCTTGAAATTTGTTTCTGTCACTTTCGTGTAGAGTATCCACCTGGAATCAGAAGACCAGTCGCTGAACATTTCTCTGAAGGCTCCCGGGATGTATAACTCATCCGTGTCAATCTTCTTAATTCCTCCCGAGGTAATATCAATCAGGTATAGATTTTTTCCATTATCAACATAGCAGATCTTTTTGCTGTCGGGAGACCATTCAGGATGTGCATAAAAGCCTGTTCCTGTGAGTTTTATGGTTTTTGCATCTCCCTTACCGTCCTGGGATTTTATATGAAGTTCATATTCTCCTGATGCATCGGAGACATATGCTATCAATTTGCCATCGGGAGACCATGAAGGATATTTTTCGTGTATATTTGTTGAAAGAGTCAGATTTCTGGGATCTCCTTTCTCACCGGGAAGCGTAATGATATCACCTCTGTAATCAAAAACAGCCCTTGCACCTGTCGGCGAGATTGCAACACCACGTATATAGGAATTACCCTGTACAAACCGGGGACGGAGTTCAAGCAGGTCGGCTGCAATTCCAATATTCAGCTTGTTTGATGTGTTTGATTGTATATCAAACCCATACAGGTATCCGCCGTGCTCGAAAATAATCTTTTGAGCACCTCCGGAAGCGTTAATAATCGGGAATTCTTTGAAAAACGTTAGCTCTTTAATTTCAGTTGTTAAAACATCATAAGAAAAGAGGTTAAACTCTCCATTCCTGTCGCTGATAAAGTAAACCTTATCACCGATCCATATCGGATCTGCATCATTACATCCCTCTGTGGGTTGTGGGATTTTTACCACCGAGTGATCACTGAATGAATATATCCAGATATTTGAAATTCTACCGCCCCGGTAGTTTTTCCACTGCTGGTAAGCCGGAGCCAAAGGAGTATAAGCAAGGTGTTTACCATCGGGAGAATATGATGCATAATATCCGTTTGGTATCTCAAGTTGTTCAGGATAGCCTCCCTTTATGGGTACAAGGAAAAACTGGTTAAACCTGGTAGTGAAGACTGCCCGTTGAGAAGCAAACAGTACAGAAGCTCCGTCAGGAGTAAATCCTCTTACAAGATCATTTCCAGGATGCCATGTCAACCTGGCAGGTACTCCTCCTTCAACCGGAACAATATATACGTCGGTGTTTCCATCGTACTGGGCACTGAAAGCTATAAGCTTACCGTCAGGGGAAAAAACCGGGTCCGATTCAACACCTTCATCAACAGTCAGTCTTCTGGGATATGAACCATCAGAATTTGCAATCCAGAGGTCTTCAGCATATATAAATGCTATATGATTTGCACTGATTGCAGGTTGTGCAAGCATTCTTGTGTCTTTAGTATCTATTCCAAACGATTTGGTTCCAATAAATACAAGCAACACTGACAATGAGACAAAAAAGGCAATAATTCTTTTCATAGGTATCTCTTTTATTAGGTTATTTATTAATAATAATAAAGAAATTTATTTAAAAATCATCCAACCTGAAGCCCGAAGCCCGAATCCCGAAGCCTCATACCTGATGCCTGTAATTATGATTAATACCAGCCTGCTGAGTAGGAGTGATAACTAGTTCATTAACACATACATGTGCAGGCAGAGTGACACAATAGTAAATTGCATCGGCAATATCTTCAGCTGTAAGAGCCTCTATACCCTTATAAACATTTCCGGCCTTCTCGTTATCGCCTTTGAAGCGAACTATTGAAAACTCGGTTAAAGCCATACCGGGTGCAATATTGGTTACTTTTATGTTATTACTGAGAAGATCAATCCTCATCGATTTTGAAAGAGACTCAACTGCAGATTTTGTTGCACAATAGATATTTCCGAATTCATAAGCCTCCTTGCCTGCAATTGAACCTATATTTATAATGTGACCTTCACCCCGGGCAACCATGAGTGGAGCAACTGCTCTGGTGATATATAACAATCCCTTTATGTTTGTATCGATCATTCTTTCCCAGTCGTCAATATTACCGGCATCAATATGATCAAATCCAACCGCCAGTCCTGCATTATTAACAAGAATATCAATTTTTTTCCATTCATCAGGAAGCGAATCTATTACTGAAGCCACAACGGCTCTGTTACTGACATCAAAATTAAGTGACAGTACGTTGTTTCCGAAAGTCTGCAGTTCACTTTCAAGTTCTTCAAGTCTGGATTTCCTGCGACCGGTAATGATCACATTATACCCGTTTCGTGCAAATTTAATTGCTGCTGCTCTTCCAAAACCGGCTGTGGCTCCGGTTATCATTATGGTTTTTTTCATTTTTTAAGAATTTTATTATTTAACGTAAAAATAAAAATTTATTTTTTATAAATTCATACCAGAAACGTTGTTGTAGAGACGGGTCTCAGACCCGTCTCTACAACAACATTAATTTTATTTGTAATGGAAAACCATCCGCAGGATTTGAAGGAAGATAAAAAAGCCATAGTCGGTTCGATGTTTGATTCGATTGCATGGAGATATGATTTTCTTAATCATCTCCTTTCTTTTGGCATTGATCGTTGCTGGAGACGTAAAGCTGTCAGGATAATCTCTCAGACGCACATGAACTCAGAAATACTGGATGTTGCTACAGGGACGGGAGATCTGGCAATTGCTGCAATGAAAATCAATCCGGTAAGGATCGTCGGGATAGATATTTCCGGTAAAATGCTTGAAGCCGGAAGAGAAAAAATCAGGAGATTACAGCTATCAGACAAAATAGAATTTATTACGGGTGATTCTGAGAACATCCCATTCCGTGACAGGAGTTTCGATGTTGCTATGGTGGCATTCGGTATAAGAAATTTTTCAGATCCTGCCTTAGGACTATCTGAGATGAACAGAGTATTACGTGATGGAGGACTTATTATGATTCTGGAGTTTTCAAAACCTGACAGACTCCTGTTCCGGAAGATCTATTATTTCTATTTCCTGAATATTCTTCCGTTTATCGGTGGGATATTTTCGAAAGATAAGAATGCCTACAGGTACTTACCTGAATCTGTAATTGAATTTCCGGATAATGAGGAATTCAACAGTCTGTTAACTAAAGCCGGATTTTCAGGGATAAGACATAAAAAATTAACAGGAGGAGTTGCTACTATTTATACCGGGTTCAAGTTCTCAACGCAATAATTATTATTCAAACCAGTTTATTATTTTGTACCGGCAAAGATTCAAAATAGCGGCTTGACGAGACCTTTTGTATATATAGTATTAACTGGCTTTTTGTTACTGATTCCCTCCATCAGCTATTGCCAGAAACAGAAACCTAAAAACGAATCCTGGTATGATGATAAGCTGTTGCATTTCGGATTCAGTATCGGTATTAATGCTATGGATTTCAAAACTACACCCTCCCAGACCTATCTCGAGATAGACTCTCTCTATCCTGAAGTGAGTCTCCTTAATCCCGGGATCAATATTCAGATCGTAACCAACTTCCGGCCAGCCAGGTACTTTGATATCAGATTCCTGCCGGGCGTCTCCTTTGGCCAGAGGAATATCCGGTTTTACAAAAACCAGGTTCTTGTTAATGAACAGCAAAGGATAGAATCCTCATTTCTCGAATTTCCGTTATTGTTAAAATATAAAGGAGACAGGCTGAATAACGTCCGGCCCTATGTTATAGGCGGCCTGAACTACCGGTATGACCTGGCAGGCAAAAAAGACTATGATGATGACAAACCTATTTATCTGCGGCTTAAAAGATCTGATCTCTATTATGAGTTTGGAGCAGGTCTCGATTTCTACCTCACCTTTTTTAAGTTTTCTGTTGAACTGAAAATGTCAAGTGGCATAAGGGACGTGCTGGTCCGGGATCCGGCTCCCGGGCATCCTCAATATTGCAATGCAATAGAGAAGATGAAGTCTCAGATATGGATACTTGCATTTCATTTTGAGTAGAGATGGCAAATTATTTCCAGGTATCCCGTGACTCAATTTGTCTTGCGTAATTGGAGACACTGTAATAAATTTACAGAAAAAACCACTGATGACAGATTCATTCATACTTGGATTAAGCAGCGGTTCAGCCTGCCTGTTAACATGTGGAATGGTAATGTTCCCATATCTTATGGCAGGTTCGGCAGGTGTGAAAAGAATTGCAGTCGATGTATCCGTTTTTCTGATCCGGCAGGAAGCCTGGCGATTCTTGTGACATTTTCAGGTATGAATGTTCCATATTTCCTGATGCATTACACAGGTAAAACAGATAGACTCAGGGCAGTGCTATTTATAATCTTTGCCATTTCACTTTCATTCACCCTTATAAACAATATGTTTGAGTTAATAAATCAATGTCCTCGTCGTGCAAATTCCGAAAGCACTATCGATGCCGCCATTCCTACATTTAGAGATTCGATTCCCCTGGTGTGGGAGGTAAATTTAGGGATGACAAGCTTTGTAGTCACATATGGCATCAAATCATCGGAAATTCCTTTTGATTCATTACCCAGAAGTATAACTCCATTACTACCAAGAGGGTGCTTATAAATTGACTCTCCATCCAGCACGGTTGCATAAACCGGGATTCCTCTTTCCCCTGCTGCTTTTAAAAATTCTCTGAGATCATAATAGTAAACCTGGACATTAAGAAGAGCTCCCATCGTAGCCTGGACTACTTTAGGATTGTAAACGTCGACACAGTCTTCGGAGCATACAATATTCTTAATACCGAACCAGGCTGCTGCCCTTATTATTGTTCCAAGGTTGCCAGGATCCTGAATAAAGTCGAGAGCAAGACTTAAATACTTTAGTACTCTGGCAGGTTGTATTTCTTCCTTTTCCATCTTAATGACGGCAATTGCATTATGAGGTGTATTGAGACAGCTTATTTTCTTAAGTTCTTCATAACTGACCGGAACGATTTCATCGATTTTGTTAACCGATTCCTCGGCAATACCGGAAATAAACTCAGGTTTGGCAAAAAGACTTGTTATTTTCCTACCGGAATTCAGAAACTCTTTAACAAGCTTATCCCCTTCAATAATATACAACCTTTCTTCGTCTCTTACTTTTTTCTTCTGCAGTGAAACGAGAAATTTTACTTTATTCCTGCTAATCATGGGAGGCTGAATTAACTATTTTTTTACAACTCAGGCATGAGGACACAAAGTTACGCGAATTTTATTGATATATTTGCCTTGCATATCGGTATCCGGATTTTGAATAAAAGAAGCTCAAATAGAAGAATTTCTCTTCAGAGATTATCTCTCTTACTAGTTATTTCAGCATTTGTGGCATATTCCTGCAACCCCACGAAGTATGTTCCTGAAGGAGAGACACTTCTCAGTAATAACCATATCGCAATCAGCAAGGAAGGGATTAAAAAGAGTGATCTGGTTCCTTATATCAGGCAGAAACCCAATAAGAAAATTTTTGGAGCAAGGTTTCATTTGGGATTATATAACCTGTCTAATATCAATAAAGAAAAATGGCCCCACGGATGGTTAAGGGAAATAGGAGAGGAACCGGTGATTTTTGATCCTTATGCAACATCTATAAGTAAGGAACAGATCAAATCATATATTGCTTCAAAGGGTTACTTCGACAGTAAAGTAGCGGAGACCATTGAAACCATAAAAAGAAAATCTGAGGTTTATTATAATGTTGATCTTCGTTCCCCCTATACCATCCGAAACCTGTTTTACGAGATTAACGATACTACAATACAGAAGCTTTTTTATTTCGACTCAGTTAATTGCCTTATTGACAGGGGTAAACCATACGATGTGGATGTCCTGCAGGCTGAGAGACTGAGGTTTGAACGATTTATAAAAGACCATGGATACTATGGATTTTCAGGGGATCATATTTACTACAGGATCGACAGCACTATCGGTAACAGGGAGGTAAATATTTACTACGGGATCAAGGATTTCATGAAACTGGACGAGAATAACAGGATTATTCAGGTTCCTCATTCGATGTACCGTGTAAAAAACGTATATATTTATCCCGATTTTGTACCCAGAGATGCTCTGGAACGGGGTGAAGATTATTTCAGAAACCTCGACACAATAGACTATAAGGGATATTATTTCATTACCGGTAACAGTAAACCAGAGCTGAAATATGATTTAATTATCCAGTCGCTTTATATTAAACCAGGTTCAATATTCAATGTTACCAACACTGAACAGACGCAGGCACATCTCCTGGGATTAAAAGTATACCGGCTGGTAAACATTTATTATGAAGAGCCTGATAATGCTGAAACGGCCAGTGGCTCAGGTTTGATGCTTAACTGCAATATTCAGCTAACACTTCTCAGTCAACAATCATTCAGGATTGAAGTTGAAGGTACTAATTCGGAAGGTAACCTTGGCGGTGCATTGAACTTTGTTTACCAGCACAAAAACCTTTTCAGAGGGGCTGAACAGTTAAACCTTAAGCTTAAAGGGGCTTATGAAGCTCTTTCACAACAGGATAAGAAACTCCGGAATACGCAGGAATATGGTGTTGAAACAAGCCTGCATCTTCCAAAGTTCCTGTTACCATTCCTTAAAAAGGAAGATTTCATAAAAAAATATAATCCCACTACAACTGTTCTGGCTGCCTATAACTATCAGAACATGCCCTTTTACACAAGGACGATGGCTAATGCAACCTTTGGTTACAACTGGAATGCCCGTAATTACCAGACTCATATTGTTAATCCTGTTCAGCTGAACTTTGTAAAGTTGTTATCGATCGATCCAACTTTTCAGTCAAAGATTGATTCCTCTTCATACCTTGCTTACAGTTACCGTGATGTAATGATCCTTGGAGGTAATTATTCCTTTATTTTCAATAATCAGAAAATTCAGAAATCAAGAGACTACTGGTTCCTCAGGATAAATGCTGAAGCAGCCGGAAATCTAATGGCAATGGCAGGGAAATTAACCGGAGCTGACAAGACAGATGGCAGTTATTACATCTTTGGCCAGCCTTTTGCACAGTATATCAGGGCTGATATTGATATCAGGTATAATGTAATTCTGAATGATGCAAGTTCAATGGTCTACCGGGGCTTTATCGGTGCTGGTATTCCTTATGGTAATTCAAAAGCGATACCGTTTGAAAAGCAATATTTCGGCGGAGGAGCAAATGGCATCAGGGCCTGGCAGGTAAGATCGCTTGGTCCCGGATCTTATGTTCCGGATGATACCGGGTTCCTGAATCAGACAGCAGATATCAAGCTTGAGGCTAATGTTGAATACCGGTTTAAACTCTTCTGGATACTGGAAGGCGCACTTTTCTTTGATGCAGGCAATATCTGGTCCTTCAATGCTGACATCGCCAGACCAGGATCGCAATTCAGTTTCAAAAATTTCTATAACGACATTGCCGTTGGTACAGGCATGGGTCTCAGATTCGATTTTAATTTTGTTATCGGGAGGTTAGACCTTGGTATGAAGTTAAGGGATCCTTTGTTATCAGACGGATCGAGCTGGATATTCCTGAACAGGAACTATAACTTCAAAGACGACTTTACACTTGTTGTGGCTATAGGTTATCCTTTCTGATACTTTCATTTAAACAAAGTTGCTGGTTGTTGAGGCCCCGCGTTGCGGGATAAACTCCGCCGAAACTCCGTGAGCAAAGCCTTTCGGGACTTGTTGCTTGTTACCGGTTGCTGGCTATTTGATGATAATAAACCCAGCACCTTTTATCCGCTGAAGCTTTAGCGAAAGCGGACAGCACCCAGCAAATTAATCCAGTAAAAAATTCTTCTCTGGTTATCCGGTTAATAAGCCAAATTGCTTATATTGCAGCAGAACTGTCTCACTGCATTAGTTTATTTATGTTTATGGATTTTTCAAGAGTGCCAATTAGAAACTGGTTTGGTTATACCAGAAGGGAGAGAAGGGCAACTTTTATTCTGCTCCTGATCATCCTGGTGGTAACCGGAGTAAGATATATCTTTCCGGTTAAGAATAGCTCTATTGAGGAACTATCGGCAAGCTTCGCATATGCATCGGATAAGAGCGATGCAGATAACGGGGTTATGACTGAATCTCAGGAACAATGGGGAGTATTCAGGTATGATCAGCAACAACAACTTCTGGATATTAATACCTGTGATTCCGCGGCGCTGGAAGCGCTTCCGGGTATTGGACCCGTTTTGTCTGTCAGAATAATTAAGTTCAGGAACCTTCTGGGTGGTTATGTCTCGGTAAGTCAGCTCAGGGAGGTTTACGGACTTAATGAAGAAACATACGAAATGATTGCCGGAAGGATTTTTGCTGACACCTTAAAAGTCAGGAAAATCAAAATTAACAGAGCTGAATACAAAGATCTTATACGATTGCCGTATTTTGACAGGTATGAAATTACAGCTATACTGAAGTACAGGGAGCTTAAGGGTAGCATAACAGGGATGAGAGATCTTACTGAAAATAAGCTTGTTGCAGTTGAAAAGTCAGATAAGATCAAGCCTTACCTGGATTTTGGAGAGTGAGAGGGAGTGTTTCTTCCCATTAGAATATACCCCGAATGGTTTGAAAAATTCCTCCATATTATTTGCAAATCTTCAAAAAAATCATTATCTTTAATAGATAATATGTTCTGTTTAATCGGGTCTTCATTAAGTGTTAATTATCAAAATATGTCAGCATGTAGAAAATTTAATCTTTAAAGTTTTGAAAAGAGTTTTTCAGTTTTTATCTTTGCGCCTCATTTAAAAATTAATATTAAATATGATTATTGTACCATTAAAAGAAGGCGAAAACATTGAGAGAGCTCTAAAGAAGTTCAAAAGGAAATTTGAAAAGACGGGAGTGATTCGTGAATTACGTTCACGTCAGGCTTTTATCAAGCCTTCAGTACGCCGGAGGGAAGAAATTAAGAAGGCTAAGTACATTCAGAAGATGCAGGCTAGTGAAGATTAATTCACCTGGCTGGATTGGATAGTTTTTAGTATAACAGATAAGGGGTTCCTTCATGAGACATAAGGAATCGTTCTTACAATATCTGCAAACAGAGAAGCGGTATTCACCGCATACTGTAAGGGCATATTTAAACGATCTGGATCAGTTTTTTTCTTACTTATCAACCCTTAATTCAAAGGTTGATCCCCAGGTTATTACTTCGCATGATATAAGGTCATGGATAGTCAAAATGCTCAATGAAGGCTATTCGACTGTCAGTGTTCACAGGAAAATTTCGTGTCTGAGGGTATTTTACCGGTTTCTAAGAAAAGAGGGGGTGGTCAGGCATGATCCCCTGGAAAAGGTTGTTCTTCCTAAACGAAAAAAGAGACTGCCGGTATTTGTGGGAGAGGAGGCCCTTGACAAACTACTTGATGAATATGATTTCGGGGATGATTACAGGGGCATACTTAACAGAACGATCATCGAAATGCTGTATGTAACAGGAATGAGGAGGTCGGAACTGACAGGTCTGAAAAAGCACGATGTTGACCTGGCAGGTGCAACAGTTAAGGTGACCGGTAAAAGGAACAAGCAGCGGATAATACCTCTGGTCAGATCCTTTACATCCCGACTTGAAGAGTTTATCAGGCTAAGGGATAAAAGCGCGGGGACTGGCTCTGACGGATGGTTTTTTGTTACCGCTAAAGGCAACAAATTATATGATAAATATGTTTACAATATAGTAAGGAACTACCTGGCCATGGTTACTACCATAGAAAAGAAAAGCCCGCATATTCTAAGGCACACTTTTGCCACTCACATGCTCAATCGTGGTGCTGATCTTAACTCTATCAAGGAGTTCCTTGGTCATGCTAACCTTTCAGCCACACAGATTTACACACATAATACATTTGAAAAGCTAAAGAAAATATATAAACAGGCTCATCCAAGAGCTTAATTATTAATTAAACAAACAGGAGGTACTGCTATGAACATTCAGATTCACTCAGTGCGGTTTGATGCCGACAAAAAGCTAATTGACTTTGTTCATCAGAAGTTGGGAAAGCTCACACAGATTGGTAATGGGATTGTAAATGCTGAAGTGTACCTGAGGCTTGACAAGGATCAGGACAGGGAGAACAAAATTAGCGAAATTAAGCTGGATTTATCAGGTGGTCCTTTATTTGCAAAGAAGCAGAGCAAGACATTCGAAGAGGCGACAGATCTTGCAGTTGATGCACTTAAAAAACAAATTTCCAAACATAAACAGAAGAAGAGGGGGTTGTGACATTTTAAGCAGCAAAAAAAGTACGATTTATTTTGATAAATGAAATATAAATTCATACATTTGCAGACCGATTTTTGAGGGTATTTTGCACTCTCACGGTACGTTCTTTAAATTGCCGATGTAGCTCAGTTGGTCAGAGCAGCTGATTTGTAATCTGCAGGTCGGGGGTTCGAATCCCTTCATCGGCTCTTGAAGGAGTGGTGAATGTGTGTCTTGAGAGTTGGACTCTGTTTTTGGGGGGAGATACCAAAGCGGTCAACTGGGGCAGACTGTAAATCTGCTGGCAAATGCCTTCGTAGGTTCGAATCCTGCTCTCCCCACTTAAAACGGTCAACGATAATATAAATCCGGAATAATAGAAGTGATCCGGTTCGTAACAGACAATATTAAGCGGGAGTAGCTCAGTTGGTAGAGCATCAGCCTTCCAAGCTGAGGGTCGCGGATTCGAGTTCCGTCTCCCGCTCACTTTTTGATGCCAGAGTAGCTCAGGGGTAGAGCACTTCCTTGGTAAGGAAGGGGTCAGGGGTTCAATTCCCCTCTCCGGCTCAACGACAGATGTAACATTAGACACGATAACAGATAAACTTAATTTAATATTTAATACGCTTGGAGTTATGGCAAAAGAAAAATTTGACAGGTCGAAACCGCACGTAAATATTGGCACAATTGGTCATGTTGACCATGGTAAGACCACTTTAACGGCAGCCATCACTATGGTCCTTGCCAAAAGAGGTCTCTCAATAATCCGGGATTTTGACTCAATTGATAATGCTCCCGAAGAAAAAGAGAGGGGTATTACCATTAACACTGCACATGTTGAGTATCAGACAGCTTCACGTCATTATGCACATGTTGACTGTCCGGGTCACGCCGACTATATCAAAAATATGGTTACAGGTGCCGCACAGATGGATGGAGCAATCCTTGTAGTTGCAGCTACGGATGGTCCAATGCCACAAACACGTGAACATATCCTTCTGGCACACCAGGTAAACGTCCCGAAAGTGCTGGTATTTATGAACAAAATAGATCAGGTTGACGATGAAGAACTCCTCGATCTTGTTGAAATGGAAGTACGTGATCTTCTCAACTTCTATGATTTCGACGGAGACAATGCTCCGGTTATCCGCGGTTCAGCTCTCGGTGCCATGCACGGTGAAGCTAAGTGGGAAGAAAAAGTTGTGGAACTGATGGATGCCGTAGATGAATATATACCTATTCCTCCACGCGATAACCAGAAACCTTTCCTGATGCCGGTTGAAGACATTTTCTCCATCACCGGACGTGGTACTGTTGCAACAGGCCGTATAGAAACAGGTGTAGTGGTAACAGGCGAAGAACTTGAAATGATTGGACTGGGTGCTGAAAAACGTAAAACAGTATGTACAGGAGTTGAAATGTTCCGTAAAATACTCGACAGAGGTGAAGCTGGGGATAATGTTGGACTTCTCCTTCGCGGTGTTGACAAGAAGGAGATAAAAAGAGGTATGGTCCTCGCCAAACCGGGCTCAATAACACCTCACACCGGGTTTAAAGCTGAGATATATGTTCTGAAAAAAGAGGAAGGTGGACGTCATACTCCGTTCCATAATAAGTATCGTCCACAGTTCTATCTTAGAACCCTTGATATTACAGGTGAGATAGCTCTTCCTGATGGAACTGAAATGGTAATGCCAGGTGATAATGTAACAATAACAGTTAATCTTATCTATCCGGTTGCTATCAACGTGGGTCTCCGGTTTGCTATCCGTGAAGGCGGAAGAACAGTAGGTGCTGGACAGGTTACTGAAATACTTAATTAAAAGTTTTGGATATACAGCAGGCAGTGGCATCCTGATGCATCAGGATGCTGATGTATCGGGATGCTGCCATCACACGGGTGTAGCTCAGTTGGTAGAGCACTGGTCTCCAAAACCAGGTGTCGGGAGTTCGAGTCTCTCCTCCCGTGCAAAAACATTGATCAGATGAATTTAAAAGGATATATTCGGGAAGCATTCACAGAACTCGTACATAAAGTAACATGGCCAACCTGGAGTGAACTGCAGAATAGCGGCACCCTCGTTCTGGTCGCTACATTGATCATTGCACTGATAGTTGCTGCTATGGATTTTTCTTTTAGCAGAATTATGGAATTCATTTACGGTTTATTATACTAAACAGGAGAGTCGTCAGGATGAGTGAGAATGTTAAGAAGTGGTACGTACTTCGAGCAATAGGGGGGAAGGAGAAAAAAGTAAAGGAATATATCGACAGCGAAGTCGTCCGTCTTAAGCTTCAGGATTTTATATCACAGGTCCTTATCCCTACCGAAAAAGTTTACCAGATACGATCAGGTAAAAAAATAAGCAAGGAGAGGACATTCTTCCCGGGATATGTACTTGTTGAAGCAGTACTTACTGGTGAAATACCACATCTTCTGAGAAATATTCCGAATGTGATCGGGTTTCTTGGATCCCAGGATGGAGAGCCAGTCCCTCTCAGAAAATCAGAGATAAACCGTATTCTGGGGAAGGTAGATGAACTGAATGCAAGCGATGAGGAACTGAATGTACCATTCTTCGTGGGTGAAACAGTGAAAGTAATCGATGGCCCGTTCAATAGCTTTACCGGAATTATCGAAGAGGTTAATGATGAAAAGAAAAAGCTCAAGGTGATGGTCAAAATATTTGGCCGTAAAACACCCCTTGAGCTTAGTTTTATGCAGGTTGAAAAAGAAAACTGACAGAAGATATTGATAGTTATAATATTTATAATGCTTCCTGAATAACTGTCAAGCTCGTGCAATAAACAAGCAAATATTAAATTATGGCAAAAGAGGTTGCTGGAATTATTAAGTTACAGATTCGGGGCGGAGCAGCTAATCCATCTCCACCTGTAGGTCCTGCTCTTGGATCAAAAGGTGTAAATATCATGGATTTCTGTAAGCAGTTTAATATGAGAACTCAGGATAAAGCTGGAAAAGTAATACCGGTCGTTATAACTGTTTACGGCGACAAATCTTTTGATTTTGTTACCAAAACACCACCGGTTGCTGTTCAGCTTCTTGAAGTTGCCAAAACAAAAAAAGGTTCGCAGGAACCCAACAGAAACAAAGTGGCATCAGTAACTTTGAATCAGGTGAAAACAATTGCTGCTGATAAAATGGTGGATTTAAACTGTTTTACACTGGAGTCTGCTGTAAAGATGGTAGCCGGAACCGCACGAAGTATGGGAATCACCATCAAAGGAGAATCCCCTGTAAAAAACTAATTTGAAGAAGAAATGACTAAACTTACTAAAAACCAGAAGTCTGCCCTTGAGAAAATTGAAAAGGACAAGCTTTATACATTGTCAGAAGCATCTTCTCTGGTTAAGGAAATAACCAGAACCAAATTTGATGCTTCAGTCGATCTGGATGTAAGGTTAGGTATCGATCCAAGGAAATCCAACCAGATGGTTCGCGGTGTTGTTTCTCTTCCTCACGGAACAGGTAAACAGACGCGTGTTCTTGTGCTCTGTACCCCCGAAAAGGAAAAGGAAGCTTCAGAAGCCGGTGCCGATAATGTGGGTCTTGACGATTTTATCGAAAAGATCAAAGGAGGTTGGACAGATATTGATGTTATCATAACCATGCCATCCGTAATGGGGAAAGTCGGTCAGTTAGGCAGAATTCTCGGTCCGCGAGGACTGATGCCAAACCCGAAAAGTGGTACTGTTACAATGGATATTGGTAAGGCTGTTAAAGAAGTTAAGCAGGGCAAGATTGATTTCAAGGTTGACAAAAGCGGAATCATTCATGCCTCAATCGGAAAAGTCTCATTCGAACCTGAAAAGATCGTTGAGAATGCAAGGGAGTTTATTCATATAGTAAACAAACTAAAACCGGCCGCTACAAAAGGTACATACATCCGTAGTGTATTCCTTTCAAGCACAATGAGCCCGGGAATTAAAATCGATCCTAAAGGTATTGATGATTGATGTATTAAGTAAAACCCGGTAACTATTATGAGACGTGAAGAAAAAATAACTATTATAGACAGCCTTGCTGAGAAACTGAAAACGTACAGTCACTTCTATCTGACTGATAATGATCAGCTTAATGCTGCTGATACCAGTAACCTGAGAAGAAAGTGCTTTGAAAATGATATTAAACTTATTGTGGTGAAGAATACACTTCTCCAAAGAGCACTTGAGAAGTCTGAATTAAACCTCGAGGAACTATATCCCGTTCTTAAAGGTACTACGTCCATCATGTTTGCCAATGCCGGAAATAGCCCTGCCAAACTAATAAAGGAATTCCGCAAGCTGCATGATAAACCTCTGCTGAAAGGCGCATACGTTCAGGAGTCAATTTATCTCGGAGATAATATGCTCGATACACTCGTCTCCGTCAAAACAAAACAGGAACTCCTGGGAGATATTATTCTTCTGCTGCAGTCACCTGCTAAGAACGTTATATCTGCCTTGAAATCAGGCGGTAATAAAATTCACGGTGTTCTTGAAACACTATCAAAAAAAGAATAAAATACAAAGTATAATCAAATTAAAATTCTATAAAAATGGCAGATCTCAAGAAATTTGCAGATGAACTGGTTAACCTGTCTGTTAAAGAAGTAAACGAACTGGCTAAAATACTTAAGGAAGAGTATGGTATTGAACCCGCTGCAGCCGCAGTGGCAGTAGCCGGCCAGGCTACCGGTACCGAAACTCAGGTTGCTGAGGAGAAATCAACTTTTGATGTTATCCTGAAAGCTGCCGGTGGTCAGAAATTACAGATTGTTAAACTTGTTAAAGATATTACCGGACTTGGACTGAAAGAAGCCAAGGCAGTTGTTGATTCTGCTCCGGCACCGGTTAAGGAAGGTATATCAAAAGATGAAGCCGAAGCTATTAAAGGTCAATTAGTAGAAGCAGGAGCTGAAGTTGAACTTAAATAGGGTATACCTTAATTGCTGGATCGCAGGTTTAGTTCCAATAAACCGAAACTAAGCCTTTTTGTCTGATTAATGATAAGTTCACTTAATTATTTAATAAATGACCTCAAAAAATACAGAAAGAATAAATTTTGCGTCCAGAAGAAATCAGCTCGATTATCCCGATTTCCTTGAAGTTCAGTTAAAATCATTCGGTGAGTTTTTTCAACTAGGAACACCTCCCGAAAACAGAAAAAAAGAAGGACTTTATAAGGTATTTACCGAAAATTTCCCGATAACCGATACACGAAACAATTTCGTTCTTGAGTTTCTGGATTATTATATCGATCCTCCACGTTATACGATCGAAGAGTGCATCGAACGCGGACTGACTTTCAGTGTTCCGCTGAAAGCCAAACTCAAACTTTACTGTACCGATCCGGAACACGAGGATTTTGATACGGTGATTCAGGATGTCTATCTTGGAACAGTACCCTATATGACTGAACGTGGTACCTTCGTCATAAACGGAGCTGAAAGAGTCGTTGTTTCCCAGCTACACAGGTCACCCGGTGTCTTTTTTGGACAGAGCATTCATGCAAACGGCACAAAACTCTATTCTGCAAGGATCATACCTTTCAAAGGTTCGTGGATCGAGTTTGCCACCGACATTAATAATGTTATGTATGCTTACATCGACAGAAAGAAGAAACTGCCCGTAACAACTCTTCTGCGCGCAATAGGCTTCGAGAGTGATAAAGAGATTCTCGAAATTTTTAATCTCGCGGAAGAACACAAAGTATCAAAAACAAACGTCAAGAAACTTATCGGCCGTAAGCTTGCAGCAAGGGTTCTGAAGACATGGATCGAAGATTTTGTCGATGAAGATACTGGCGAGGTTGTGTCAATTGAAAGAAATGAAGTAATACTCGACAGAGAAACAATCATCGAATCGGAACATGTTGATCTGATAGTTGATTCAGGTGCGAAAGCGATACTCCTTCACAGGGAGGATAGCACACTTTCGGATTATGCAATTATCTATAATACACTTCAAAAAGACCCGTGTAACTCTGAAAAAGAGGCTGTTATCTATATTTACCGTCAGCTTCGTAGTGCAGAACCACCCGATGAAGCAACAGCCAGGGATGTGATAGAAAAACTTTTCTTTTCTGATAAAAGATATGACCTTGGTGAGGTGGGCCGCTACAGGATTAATAAAAAGCTCGGACTTAACACCGAGATAAATGTCAAGATACTTACCAGGGAAGATATCATTAAAATAATCGGTTACCTTATCGAGCTGATTAACAGCAAAACAGATATTGATGATATTGATCACCTCAGCAACAGAAGGGTTCGCACAGTAGGGGAGCAGTTATATACACAGTTCGGGGTAGGGCTTGCCCGTATGGCCCGTACCATACGCGAGAGAATGAATGTAAGGGATAACGAAGTGTTTACTCCTGTTGACCTCATTAACTCCAAAACCCTTTCATCAGTAATTAACTCATTCTTCGGAACAAACCAGCTCTCTCAGTTTATGGACCAGACAAATCCTCTTGCTGAAATGACACATAAACGTCGTATGTCAGCTCTCGGACCTGGAGGACTATCGCGCGAAAGAGCCGGATTTGAGGTAAGGGATGTTCACTATACACATTACGGTCGGCTGTGTCCGATCGAGACACCTGAAGGACCCAATATCGGACTTATATCATCACTCTGTGTTTATGCAAGAATCAACCATCTCGGATTCATCGAAACTCCTTACATCAGAGTAAATGATTCCAGTGTTGATTTCAGTAACGATGGTATTGTGTGGCTTAGCGCTGAGGAAGAGGAAGAGAAGATCATTGCCCAGGCAAACGCCCCTATTTCTGAGGATGGAGCTTTCGAGAACCAAAAGGCAAAATGCCGTTATGAAGCTGATTATCCCATAGAGGACGTGAGCAAGGTCGATCTGATGGACGTGGCTCCAAACCAGATAGCTTCAATAGCTGCATCTCTAATTCCATTCCTTGAACACGACGATGCCAACAGAGCACTCATGGGATCAAATATGATGCGTCAGGCTGTTCCCCTTATCAATCCTGAATCTGCAATTGTGGGGACAGGACTTGAAACACAGGTTATAAAAGACAGCCGGATCCTTTTCGTTGCAGAAGGTGACGGAGTGGTGGAATATGTCGACTCAAATGAGATTGTGATAAGATACACAAGAACTGATGAGGAAAAGTTTGTGAGCTTTGATGATGATATTAAACGATATGTACTTCCAAAGTATAAAAAGACAAACCAGAATACGTGCATAAACCTTGTACCTGTTGTCAGGAAAGGTGAAAAGGTCACTAAAGGACAGGTACTTACGGAAGGTTATGGAACCAAGAACGGAGAACTTGCTCTCGGAAGAAACCTTAAGGTGGCTTTCATGCCCTGGAAAGGCTATAACTTTGAAGATGCTATCGTTATTTCTGAGAAAGTTGTTCAGGACGATATGTTCACTTCTGTTCATATCGATGAATATCTTCTTGAAGTAAGGGATACCAAACGTGGTCTTGAAGAGCTGACATCAGATATTCCGAACGTCAGCGAGGAAGCTACTAAAAACCTCGATGAGAATGGTCTTATCAGGATTGGAGCACATATCAGACCCGCAGATATTCTTATAGGGAAAATCACTCCAAAGGGTGAATCGGATCCTTCACCGGAAGAAAAGCTCCTGCGTGCCATTTTTGGTGATAAAGCAGGTGACGTCAAGGATGCTTCACTGAAAGCGGGCCCTTCCCTCGATGGTGTGGTTATTGATAAGAAACTCTTCACCAGAGCCGTTAAGGACAGGAAAGCAAAAACCGTCGAAAAACCTTTGCTGGACAAGATAGAAACAGATTTTAACAGAAGTATTGAGGAACTTAAATCCAGACTTGTTGACAAACTTTTTATCCTGGTCAACGGTAAAACGTCACAGGGAGTAAAAGACTATCTTAACGTTGATGTTATTCCCAAGGGAAGCAAGTTCACCCTGAAGCAATTACAGGAAATAGATTTTCTGAACGTCAATCCTAATAAATGGACTACAGACAAGAAGAAAAATGACAGTATTAAACAACTCCTCCACAACTATATTATTAAATACAAGGAGATTGATGGCATTTACAAACGTAAGAAATATAATATTACAATAGGAGACGAGCTGCCCGCAGGAATAATACGGCTTGCGAAAGTATATATTGCCAAGAAACGCAAGATTAAAGTTGGTGATAAGATGGCAGGACGGCATGGTAACAAAGGTATTGTTGCAAGGATTGTACGCGTTGAAGATATGCCGTTCCTCGAGGACGGAACTCCGGTTGACATTGTTCTCAATCCTCTTGGTGTTCCTTCAAGGATGAATCTCGGACAGATTTATGAAACAGTACTTGGCTGGGCCGGGCAGAAGCTGGGACTCCGGTTCTCAACTCCTATCTTTGACGGAGCAACACTTGATCAGATAACATCTTATACGGGAAAGGCAGAACTGCCAAAATTCGGGAAGACCTATTTATATGACGGTGGCACTGGTGAGAAATTTGACCAGCCTGCCACGGTTGGTGTAATCTACATGCTCAAACTGGGCCATATGGTTGATGATAAGATGCATGCCCGTTCAATAGGACCCTATTCCCTGATCACCCAACAACCACTGGGTGGTAAAGCCCAGTTTGGAGGTCAGCGTTTTGGTGAAATGGAAGTATGGGCTCTTGAAGCTTTCGGAGCAGCTCATATCCTCCAGGAAATACTTACAATTAAATCGGATGATGTTCTGGGAAGGGCAAAAGCTTATGAGGCGATTGTAAAGGGAGAACCAATGCCGCAACCTGGCATTCCGGAGTCATTGAATGTGCTGTTGCACGAACTTAGAGGTCTGGGACTGAGTGTAATACTTGATTAACAGCTCACTCAGACAGTGATTTATATTTATTGAATAAAAAACATTCATCATATGTCATTCAGAAGAGATAACAAAACAAAAACAAGTTACTCAAAGATCTCAATCGGTCTTGCTTCACCGGAAGAAATTCTCGACCGTTCAAGCGGTGAAGTACTGAAGCCTGAAACAATTAATTACCGTACTTATAAACCTGAACGGGACGGATTATTCTGCGAAAGAATATTTGGCCCGGTAAAGGATTATGAATGCCATTGCGGCAAGTATAAAAGGATCAGGTACAAGGGGATCGTTTGCGACCGATGCGGAGTTGAAGTTACCGAAAAGAAAGTACGGCGTGAAAGAATGGGACATATTTCACTTGTTGTCCCTGTTGCCCATATCTGGTATTTCAGATCGTTACCGAATAAAATCGGGTATCTCCTCGGACTCCCGACCAAAAAACTCGATTCTATAATTTACTACGAGAGATACGTGGTTATTAATCCCGGTGTAAAAGAAGCTGATGGCGTCAGGTATCTTGATTTTCTTACGGAGGAAGAATATATTGAGATCATCGAATCGTTGCCTAAGGAGAACCAGTACCTCGAGGATGATCATCCTGATAAGTTTATTGCGGACATGGGAGCAGAAGCCCTCAACAGGCTTCTCAGTCGTCTTGACCTCGATGAGATGTCATATTCCCTCCGCCACAGAGCTAATACTGAAACTTCACAGCAGCGTAAGAATGAAGCTCTTAAGCGTTTACAGGTAGTTGAGGCTTTCAGGGACTCGAGACATGTAAACAAACCTGAATGGATGATAATTAAAGTAGTTCCGGTAATACCACCTGAATTGAGACCACTGGTTCCTCTTGATGGAGGCCGGTTTGCTACCAGCGACCTTAATGACCTTTACAGGAGGGTGATCATCAGGAATAACCGTCTGAAAAGACTTATAGAGATCAAAGCTCCGGAGGTGATTCTGCGTAATGAAAAGCGTATGCTCCAGGAGGCTGTCGATTCTCTTTTCGATAATTCAAGAAAAGCCAATGCAGTTAAGACAGATGCAAACCGTCCTCTCAAGTCATTGAGCGATAGTCTTAAAGGTAAACAGGGGCGTTTCCGCCAGAACCTGCTGGGAAAAAGAGTAGATTATTCGGCACGATCAGTTATTGTGGTCGGTCCGGAACTGGATCTTCACGAGTGCGGCTTACCTAAAGATATGGCTGCCGAACTATATAAACCGTTCATAATCAGGAAACTTATTGAGCGAGGAATCGTTAAGACAGTCAAGTCAGCAAAGAAAATTGTTGACAGGAAAGATCCGGTGGTTTGGGATATCCTTGAAAATGTTCTCAAAGGACACCCTGTACTGCTTAACCGTGCCCCGACTCTTCACAGACTTGGGATCCAGGCATTCCAGCCTAAACTTATCGAAGGCAAGGCAATCCAGTTACATCCACTGGTATGTACCGCTTTTAATGCCGACTTTGACGGTGACCAGATGGCGGTACACCTTCCGCTTGGCAATGCTGCAATTCTTGAGGCTCAGATGATTATGCTGGCTTCACATAATATTCTGAATCCTGCCAACGGAGCACCTATTGCTGTTCCTTCACAGGATATGGTCCTCGGACTTTATTATATGACCAAAGGCAGAAAGAGCTCTCCTGAAGAAAAAGTCAAAGGAGAAGGACTTATTTTCTATTCAAAGGAAGAAGTTACCATAGCATACAACGAAGGGAAGGTTGATCTTCATGCATTTATTCAGGTCAAAGTAAACGACAGAATTAATGGAGAAATGGTGAACCACCTGGTTGAAACTACTGTCGGCAAGGTTGTCTTTAATCAGTATGTACCCGAGGAGGTTGGATTTATCAATGAAATCCTGACCAAGAAATCGCTAAGGGATATAATCAGTCGTGTTCTCAAGCATTCGGGAACAGCTAAAACTTCTGACTTCCTTGATGCTATAAAAAATCTTGGATTCTATTCTGCGTTTAAAGGAGGTCTCTCATTTAACCTCGATGATGTTATTATCCCCGAAGAGAAAACGAAGTTTGTAGCCGAAGGATATGAACAGGTTGAAGAGGTTATCAATAACTATAGCATGGGCTTCATTACCAATAATGAACGCTATAACCAGATAATTGATATCTGGACACATGTTAATGCACGGCTGACACAGTCGCTTATGAAACAGCTTTCGAATGACAAGCATGGTTTCAATTCGGTGTATATGATGCTCGACTCAGGTGCAAGGGGGTCAAAAGAACAGATACGTCAGCTCTCAGGTATGAGAGGTCTTATGGCTAAACCTCAGAAATCCGGATCAACAGGTTCCGAAATCATTGAAAACCCTATCCTTTCAAATTTTAAGGAAGGCCTCTCTGTTCTCGAATATTTTATTTCGACACATGGTGCCCGTAAGGGTCTTGCTGATACAGCTCTGAAGACTGCTGATGCTGGTTATCTTACCCGTCGTCTGGTTGATGTCTCCCAGGATGTAATTATTAATGAGGAGGACTGTGGAACACTGAGAGGATTGGTGGCCACCGCAATTAAGAAAAACGAGGAAATAGTTGAATCACTCTATGAAAGAATACTTGGCCGAACGACTGTTCATAACCTGTATCATCCTCTTACAGGGGATCTTATAGTTGAAGCAGGGCAGGAGCTTACTGAAGATCTTGCAATAAGGATTGAAGACTCACCCATTGAACAGGTTGAGATCCGTTCGGTTCTTACATGTGAATCAAAGAAAGGTGTTTGTGCGAAATGCTATGGCAGAAATCTGGCCACAGGACGTATGGTTGAGAGAGGTGAGGCCGTGGGTGTAATTGCAGCGCAGAGTATTGGTGAACCCGGCACGCAGCTTACCCTGCGTACTTTCCATGTGGGCGGTACTGCCTCAAACATCACAACCGAATCAAGGCTTGTTGCACGTTACAATGGTATTGTCGAGATTGAGGAAATCAAATCAGTACCAAGAAAAGACCTTGAAAAAGGAGATGTAGATATTGTAATAGGTCGTCTGGCTGAACTGAGGATCGTTGACAGGAAAACCGGAATAGCCCTGACTACACATACAATTCCTTACGGATCAAAGCTTTATGTTAAACCCGGACAGGAAATTGAAAAGGGTAAGCTTATTTGCGAATGGGATCCTTTTAACGCTGTAATTATTGCAGAAATGGGAGGGAAAATCGGTTACGAGTATCTGATAGAAGGTGTTACATTCCGTGAGGAATCAGACGAGCAGACAGGATTTAAGGAAAAAGTGATTATCGAAAGCAGGGATAAAACAAAGAATCCGGCAATAAAGATATTGTCACCCAAAAAAGAGGAGCTCAGATTATACAACCTTCCGGTTGGAGCTCACCTTGTTGTTGAAACCGAAAGGTTAGTGGAATCAGGTGAAATACTTGCAAAAATACCACGGGCAGTTGGAAAATCAGGCGACATAACCGGTGGTTTACCCCGTGTAACGGAACTGTTTGAAGCCCGTAATCCTTCCAATCCGGCAATTGTATCGGAAATTGACGGAGAGGTAACGTTTGGAAAGATAAAAAGAGGTAATCGGGAAATCTCGATTAAATCGAAGACAGAGGAAGTAAAAAAATATCTTGTTCCACTGTCGAAGCAAATACTTGTCCAGGAAAATGATTATGTTAAAGCAGGTATTGCACTGTCTGACGGAGCCATCACTCCTTCCGATATTCTTGCAATCAAAGGGCCGACCAAGGTTCAGGAGTATATTGTAAATGAGATACAGGAAGTTTACCGTTTGCAGGGTGTTAAGATAAATGATAAACACTTTGAGATCATTGTTCGCCAGATGATGCGCAAGGTTGAGATTGTTGATCCGGGCGATACAAAATTCCTTGAACGTCAGGTTGTTGATAAGCTTGAGTTTATGGATGAGAATGACTGGATTTACGGCAAGAAGGTAGTTATAGAAGCTGGTGATTCTCAGACCCTCAAGCCTGGAATGATAATATCAGCTCGTAAACTCAGAGATGAAAATTCAGTCCTCAAACGTCGCGACCTGAAGATAGTGGAATCAAGGGATGCTGTCCCGGCCACTTCAAGTCAGGTGTTGCAAGGGATCACAAGAGCTGCTCTCCAGACAAACAGTTTCTTCTCGGCTGCTTCCTTCCAGGAGACAACCAAGGTACTCAATGAAGCTGCAATACTCGGGAAGATCGATAAGCTTGAAGGACTCAAGGAAAATGTTATTGTCGGACATCTTATTCCTGCAGGCACAGGCCAGCGTGAATATAACAGTATAATAGTTGGTTCGCTGGATGAACTGGAAGACCTTACCAGTGAACCCCAGGAAGCTGAAGCAGAGACTGAAACCGCTAACAAAACCTAATAATACAATTATGTCAGATCCTAAAACACCAAACCAGATCAGTATCGAGCTGAATGAAGAAGTAGCTCAGGGAACTTATTCCAACCTGGCAGTAATTACACACTCGTCGTCGGAATTTGTTGTGGATTTTATTAGGATAATGCCGGGAATACCTAAAGCACAGGTCAAGTCGAGGATTATTCTGACACCCGAACATGCCAAAAGACTTGCTACTGCTCTTCAGGATAATATAGCCAAATACGAGGCGGTTCACGGAGTTATTAAGGAAGTTAAGGGATCCGGTCCTGTTTTACCACTAACATTCGGAGGACCAACTGCGCAGGCATGAAATAACTGATTTGTAATCGGGAAGCCGTCATCACTAAGGTTTTGGCGGCTTCTTTTTTCGTAATCTTTAAAATAAAGCGTACCTTTATCAGTTAAATTAGAAAACAAAAGCCCGCTTAAAAACACTTGAAATGAAGGTTATATTCAGAAAGATCCTGATAATGTTGATCATTGCGATACCTGTGGTTACTGATCCAGGTTGTAAAAAACAGGCAAAATGCGGATGTGATGGTGATATGCTTTTTGAACTTGACAGGGAACCGGCAAAGGTCTATTTTGACGTAAACAGTGCTCAGTTTTCACCTGTAAGTAATCCTTATGCAACATATTATTTCTGCAATCCGGAAGAAATGTACTCTTCCAAACTGAAGGATTATAGTACTGGTGATCTGCTTCTTGTTTCGGGATATGTTTACTGGAATTGTAATTACCTGTATGCAAGCAGTAATTACAGTTATTCTTATTCTTACTATAAGGTTTATGATATTCTAGTGACTGATGTTACAACCGACCTTTACGGGAAAAAATAACCTTCCGGTAACTGGATACTGCTCATACCGCTGAATTCATAATTGCCGGAAAATCAATCAGAGGTACATTGGTGGTACTTTCATTATTGTATATTTTAAAAAAATACTCCGGATGATCCGGTATAACATATCTTTTGTCGGAGCAGGGAGGGTTGCGGAAGCGTTGTGCATGGCCTTGTATAATGCCGGTATGAGTATCCGGCAAATTGTATCTGAAACCGAAACTAACGGTGCGAAACTGGCCAGGAGATGCAAGGCTGTATGGTCACCGGACCTGTTGTTTACAAACAAAACAAATGTAATTATTGTCTCTGTACCCGATCACAGATTATCAGATGTATTGTCTATGATAGTCTGCCGGAAGAATACCGTTGTAGCACATACTGCAGGGAGCTTTGGTCTTGAAGTTTTCCCTCCGCATATCATAAGAACCGGGGTTTTATATCCTTTACAGACTTTTTCAAAAGGGCGGAAAGTAAATTTCACGAATCTTCCTTTTTTCATTGAAGCTTCCGATACTAATACATTAAATGTTCTGAAAAACCTTTCTGAATATCCGGGTGGGATAGCCCATATTGAAGATACTGAACACAGAAGATTGTTGCATTTAGCTGCCGTATTCGTTTGCAATTTTACCAACCATATGCTTTTTGCAGGAGAAAAAATAAGTACCAGGGCCGGTATATCATTTGAAGTACTCGAACCTCTGGTAAAGGAAACAATCTCGAAAGCAATAGAAAACGGACCAGGACGATCACAAACAGGACCTGCAATGCGACATGATATGAATACTGTGAAAAGGCATCTGGAATTACTATCTTTCTCTCCCGGTTTGCAGGATGTTTACCGGGAGGTTTCAAAATCGATCATGAGTTTTTATGAAAATGATTAAAGTATGGCAAATTTCAAAGAGGATCTATTAAGGGTAAAAGCATTTATTTTTGATATTGATGGAGTGCTTTCCCTTCAGACTATAAGTCTTAATACTTTTGGATTGCCATACAGAACAATAAATCTTCGCGATGGATATGCTCTTCAACTCGCTGTTACAAAGGGTTATTTTGTGGGAGTCATATCAGGAGCGAACTCAAAAGAATATGTTAAGAGGTTAAAATCACTTGGAGTAAAAGATGTTTATCTGAACAGCCGTTCCAAAAGTGATCATTTTAATGATTTTATCAGGAAACATAACCTGGATCCGTCAGAAGTTTTATATATGGGCGATGATATCCCGGATTTTAAAGTTATGAAACAGGCAGGCATTGCGGTTTGCCCTTCAGATGCCGACAGCGAAATAAAACAGATATCTTCATATATCTCAGATAAAAAGGGTGGCGAAGGTTGTGTCAGAGATATTATTGAACAGGTCCTGAGACTTCATAACAACTGGATGGACACAGACGCTTTTACATGGTGAACCATGAAATCATTCCTTAATCTTATACGGTGGCCTAATCTTCTCATTATCATCCTTACAATGGTACTGATGAGGTACGCCATCATTGAACCTGTAATCAGCAAAACGGGAGTGATACTGATTCATGGTACAGGTGAGGAAATACCAGTGACTCTTCAGTTTCCATGGTATAACTTTTTAATCCTTGTGGTTGCAACACTGTTTATTACAGCAGGAGGATATGTTATAAATGATTACTTCGATATTAAAACTGATCTGATAAACAGGGGTGAAGTCATAGTAGGTACAAAGATCTCCAGAAGAAAGGCAATAATGTTGCATGCAATATTCAATATTTTAGGAGTTGCAGCTGGCTTCTATATTTCCTGGAAGGCAGGATATTTCTGGCTTGGCACTCTCTTCCTTTTTGTCTCCGGCTTGCTTTATTTCTATTCAGCCAGTTATAAAAGACAATTTCTGGTAGGTAATGTCCTTGTTGCAACCCTTACTGCTTTGGTGCCGCTTCTTGTTGTATTCTATGAATGGCCGGCGTTATACAAGTATTACGCTGTGAATGCAATTACTCAACCTGACTTTAAGTTGATAATCTACTGGGTAGGAGGATTTGCCCTTTTTGCTTTTATTACAACACTTGCACGTGAAATTATAAAAGATATTGAAGACTTTGAAGGTGATAACACTTACGGCAGAAATACTGTTCCGGTAGTAATAGGTGTTTTATCATCCAGGATTGTCGCCGCAAGCCTTATTATTATTACCATCGGATTACTTTACATTGTCTGGTATTTTGCGATTAATGATACAATAACATTGATCTACATTTCGCTTTTAATTGTAATACCCCTCATGGTTATTAATTATCAATTACTAATAAGCAGAAAACAAAAACAACTCCACACTGCCAGTTTGTTAATGAAAATTGTGATGTTAGCCGGCATACTCTATTCAGTTGTTGTGAAAGCAATCCTTACCTGGAACCTTTACTGAAAAATGATCATTAAGAATCTGAACAGATACAGTATAATACTTGCCTCACAGTCGCCCAGGAGACAAAAACTCCTGAAAGAGCTTGGCCTCAGTTTTAAAGTAGTAGTAAAGGATTGGCCTGAAACCTGGCCGGAAAACCTTGACGGTGAAGAGATAGCTATGTATGTGGCACAGGTAAAAGCAAATCTGTTGAAACATGAATTAAAAGATAATGAGATAGTTATAGCTGCCGATACTTTAGTCTGGTGCAACAACAGTGTTCTCGGTAAGCCGGCAGGTTATGAGGATGCAAAGGCAATGCTCAGAGCGATTTCAGGTAATACACATGAGGTTATTACAGGTGTATGCCTCCTTTCTCCGGTCAGGGGAAATACATTTGCCGTATCGACAAAGGTGACCTTTGAAGAACTTTCGGACCAGGAGATAGATTATTATATTGATAATTACAAACCTTACGATAAAGCAGGGGCTTATGGTATTCAGGAATGGATCGGATATATTGCATGCAGTCATATCGAAGGCTCATACTTTAATGTAATGGGTCTCCCTGTTCAGAAACTGTACCGCGAGCTTCATTACTTCGTAAACCCTAAACCAGACATAAAATGAGAAACAAGCTTACTACATTATGGTTATTATTTGCGATTTTCCTGACTTCAGCCTTGCGAGCCGATGAAGGTATGTGGATCCCTCTGCTGATAGAAAAATATAATATCAAACTCATGCAGGAAAAGGGATTCAAACTGACAGCAGAAGATATTTACAGTGTGAACAGAGCATGTATGAAGGATGCAATAGTAATTTTCGGTGGAGGATGCACAGGAGAACTAATCTCCCCGGATGGCCTGCTTATAACAAATCATCACTGTGGATACAGCCTGATACAGGTACATTCAACACTTGAACACGATTATCTTACAGATGGATTCTGGGCAATGTCGAGGGAAGAGGAGTTGCCAAATCCGGGATTATCGGTTACTTTCCTTAAATGGATGGAGGATGTGACTGATAAAGTTCTCGCGCGGACAAGTGAAGGGATGGGGGATGAAGAACGTGAAAAAATTATTAATG
This sequence comes from uncultured Rikenellaceae bacterium, assembly GCA_964596715.1. GTDB lineage: Bacteria > Bacteroidota > Bacteroidia > Bacteroidales > VadinHA17 > LD21. The sequence continues at coordinate 36,112 of CAZQVL010000007.1, read as the reverse complement.
AGAACGTTGCTGAGATCAGAAATGCAGCTGTGAAAGGAACCGGTTTTGCTTCTGTCGTCAGACCTTTTTATATGGGTAACCAGTATTTCCTTTTTGTGTATGAATCTTATAATGATATTCGTCTTGTAGGAGCTCCTCCGTCTGCTATCGGGAAATTTGGAGGAGAGACCGATAACTGGGTATGGCCCAGGCATACAGGAGATTTTTCACTTTTCAGAATTTATGCTGACAGTGTCAATAAGCCTGCCAGTTATTCTGAAGAAAATGTACCTTATAAACCATTGTACTATTTCCCTGTTTCTCTGAAAGGTGTGAAAGAGGGTGATTTTACTATGGTTTTTGGCTACCCCGGGTCTACATCAGAATATGTGCCTTCATATCATATCGATATGATTAAGAATCATATAAATCCAAAAATGATTGCCCTCAGGACAGCTAAAATAGAGATTATGGAGGCTGCCATTAATAGCGATCCTCTTATAAGAATACAGTATTCTGCCAAGATATCGGGTGTTGCAAATTCATGGAAGCGATGGATCGGAGAAAATCAGGGACTTGAAAGAATGAAGACAATAGAAAAGAAACAGGAATTTGAAAAAAAACTTACAAGCTGGATAAACACAGATGAGAACCGCAGGAAGAGATTCGGAAGCATACTTCCGCAGTATAAGGAATTGTACTCTGAATTAAAGGATTACAGTCTGGTTAACAGCTACACAAATGATGTTTTCTTTAGCAGGGGAGCAGAAGCTATAGGTTTCGCGAGAAACCTCAGGGCACTGGTTAGTCTCTATGAAGCCAATGCCGACAGTGAAAGAATAGAATCACTGAAAAGCCGTTTGCTTGAATCGGGCAGGCAGTTCTTTAAGGATTACAACAGGGAGACCGATAAAAAGCTTTTTGTTGCTGTAATGACCATGTATGGTGAAAATATTGAACCTGAATGGCAGGCCCCTGAGTACAAACGACTGAAAAATTCATGTAAAGGTAATTTTGCTACATTAGTTGATAAACTCTACTCCAGGACAGTTTTTGCCGACGAGGCCAAATACATTGAATTTGTCAAAGGATTTGAAAAGAAGAGCACAAGGAAACTGTTAAAAGATCCTTTTTATATTCTTTCTGTTGATGTAAACGAATTTCTTGAAGCGAATGTCCGGATTGAATTGATTCGTATCAATTCTGAAATACAGGAACTTAATAAAGATTATATGACTGTACAGATGGAGTTCGAAAAGGACAGGTTGTTTTATCCCGATGCCAATTCAACTCTGCGTGTAGCTTTCGGGACAGTAAAAGGATACTTTTCAAGAGATGCCGTTTATTACACTCATTATACTACCCTGAAAGGGATTATGGAGAAAGATGATCCGGAGATTTATGATTATGATGTTCCGGATAAGCTTAAACAGTTATATGTTGAAAAAAATTTCGGACCTTATACACAGGATAATGAAGTCCCGGTATGTTTCATAGCCAATAACCATACAACTGGAGGAAACTCAGGTAGCCCGGTTATTAACGCTGACGGACATCTGATAGGAATAAATTTTGACAGAGCCTGGGAAGGAGTTGCCAGCGACCTTGCTTTTAATCCGGACCAGAGCCGTAATATAAGTCTCGATATCAGGTATGCTCTGTTCATTATCGATAAATTCGCAGGAGCAGGCTACCTGCTGAAGGAAATGACCCTTGTGGAATAACTCTAATGAATTAAGATGATCAGAATAATTGCTGATGATAAAATACCTTTCCTGAAAGGAGTACTTGAACCATTTGCAAGTGTTGCATATCTTCCAGGAAGTCAGATTAACAGGGAAAAGGCTGCGGATGCAGATGTTCTGATCATACGTACCAGAACAAAATGCGATGGTGAATTGCTGGATAATACCCCGGTAAGATTTATCGCCACAGCTACTATTGGTTTCGACCATATTGACACTGAATACTGTGGAAAGCGTAACATTAAGTGGACTAATGCTCCAGGCTGTAATTCTGCATCCGTTCAACAATATATTGCAGCTGCCCTGCTGAAAACAGCCTCAGAATTCAGATTTATACTCAGGGACAAAACGATCGGGATCGTGGGTGTCGGCAATGTCGGTTCAAAGGTTGAAAAGTTTGCACGAATACTTGGAATGAATGTCCTGCTCAACGACCCTCCCAGAGCCAGGAAAGAGGGTGAAAATAACTTTGTCAGCCTGGGAACGATATTATATGAATCTGATATAGTGACGGTTCATGTGCCTCTTAATGTAGTCGGCGAAGACTGCACCTGGCATCTTTTTAATGATAAAAGCTTTAAAAAGATGAGAAAGGGAACCTGGTTTATAAATACATCGAGGGGAGAAGTGACAGAAACAGATGCGCTTAAAAAAGTACTGGAATCAGGAAAATTCGGGGGCGCTGTAATAGATGTGTGGGAGAATGAACCGGATATCGACCGTGTTCTGATGGGAAAAACATTCATTTCCACACCTCATATTGCAGGTTATTCAACCGACGGTAAAGCAAACGGAACATCAATGATCGTAAATGCTTTATGTAAATTTTTCAATCTTCCGCTGAGTAACTGGTACCCCGTTAATGCCCCGGCTCCTGCCACTCCACTCTTTTCAATTGATTGCATAGGCAAAACAGATGAGGACGTTATAAGAGAAGCAGTTTTTCATACATATAATATAGATGAGGATAATATAAGATTAAGATTCTCTCCTTCCGATTTCGAAAAACAAAGAGACGATTATCCGGTAAGAAGAGAGTTTACAGCTTATACAGTCATCCTGAAAGGAGGCACAAAGCAAACCAGGATGATGCTTAAAGGGCTGGGGTTTAGGGTGGTATGAATAAGGCAGCAGGTGGTCAAAGAAAACTTCGGCTGGCATTACGGCATGACCTTACTGTCAAACCTCCACCGCCTTAGTTGCCATCGCATAATCTTTCACCTGGAAGACAAAAGCCTGCAGCTTGGTATCAAGAGAAACAGTATCCTGACCGTCGTAGGCAAGATTTATAAACGGAATATTACTATGGTCTTTACGGAAAGAATCGCTTACAGCGGCAATCAGGGTTCCGGGCATGCATGTAAACGGCAGGATTGCAGCTATTCCTGAGACACCCCGTTGTGCAAGTGCTACGGATGTGCCCATGGCTATGGGAGGATCGCCATCGTAAAATTTACTCACGTAAGGATTGCATAACTTTAACATTTCATGAAGGCTGACATCCTTCTCTTGATCAGTGAATTTTTTTATCCCCCGGAGGAGAGAAGAGGCAATGACATCCTGCCCAAACTCCTGTACTTTTGATTTGATAATTCCTTTTTTATCATTCTTCCATCGGCTGTCGCGTGTGAAACGATAAGTTGAATAATAGATCCATTCCGAAAATGGCCCTACAACTACCTCAACTCCAAAATCTTCGAGCCTATTGGCAATATTACCGTTGCAACCTGCATTATCGCGCATGAATATCTCCCCGATTACTGCGACTACGGGTTTGCGTTGGCTTTTATCCATCTTAATGGCAAGAAAATCAGAAACTATTCCTGTAAGAATTTTATGGAGGCCTTTTGAACCTTTTTCAATGCAGTTCTCAAGTTTTTTCAATGATTCTTCATAGAGTATATCTGAATCACCTTTGTTGACCTCATAAGGGCGTGTCTCCCTGTATATTTTCCTCAGATAGTCTGCGACAACAAATCCTTTCCAGGCATTGATCCTGAATTTCTGACCATGCTCCCCGGCAATATCTTCATAGGATGTGTCGTTCGATGGCGTTATAATTTCTGCATCACCAAAACCCAGGCGGTCGAACAGTATCCTGTGGAAATGGTTATACTGGCCGAACCGGCACGGACCATTATGGTCGGGCATGAAGAAGCTCATTTTTGAGGGATTGGCACCGGGCTCCATCAATTTTTTCAAAAAACTTCCCGTAACACAGATCATTGGGAAACATTCCTTGGATGAAGTGTATTGTCTTCCGATAGCCAGATCTTCTTCTGCCTGTTTGGGAAGTACCTCAGAGTAAACGCCAATGCTCCGTGTAGCGGCTGCAAGCAAATAGGCACCGTCATTCATGTAAGGAAAATACAATACTCTGTCCTTTGGCGGTGATGACGGACTTGGCCTGGGCCTGAAGATATTTATATCCTTTTTCTGATTTTTCTCAGAGCCTTTCAGACTGTCAAGGAAAGCTTCAATACGTGTTACCATGCCTGCATCAGCAGAATGTTCATCCACTTCGAGATGAAGAAATGGTTTGCCTTTCAGTTCTTCTGTTACGTAATGCCATATAAAGGAGTCGGGACCGCAACGGAAATTACTCAGGTAAACAGCATAGAGCCCTTCGGTTTTTGCCACAAGCTGGGCAGCTGCTATAATCTTCTGACCGTTGGGCCAGTACATGCTCCTGTAATTGGTAAAGATATTGTAAGAGGAAAGATCAAGCATATCCAGCGGAATTGGCATTACATTCTGGGTTATAAGCTTTTCTACAAGACCCAGGTTCAGGTGTGTATCGGTGCTGTTATAAGGTCGTCCGAGCAAAACTACCGGCCGGCAGTTTTCAGGGATAGCATTCATAACTTCTTTACCGTAGTCGATAAGTCGCTTTTCAAATGAGATCTGAACTTCATCGGCTTTATAAACAGCTCTCTTTATTTCCTCTTTACTTATTCCGAACTTTTTACTAAAATAGGCAGTCATCTCTTTAATCAGAGCCCTTTCAAAAAATCTGAAATGAAGAGTCGGCATAAGAAGTCTTGATTCATCAATTTTACCTTTAAGAGCCGCTTTCACCATAAAGGGATAGGTCTGGATCCATGGACAATTAGGATTAAAGGTTTTATTCTCTTGTGTGGATTTCGCATTTACGATAAAAGGCATAAAAATGTAATTGACACCTTTTTTAACCAGATCGATAACATGTCCGTGCATAAGTTCAACGGGAAGACATAACTCGGTTGTTATCGTCTCAATTGATTCGGTAACAAGCGATTTGTCAGATTCTCTGGATATTACCACCGAAAAACCAAGCTCCTCAAAGAATGTGCGCCAGAACGGGAATTGCTGATAGAAAACCATAAGAGCCCGTGGGATGCCTATTGTAGTGTTCTTCGGCTTTTCATTTTCATCATAACCCTCCATCAGCATCCCGGTTCTCTTCGAAAAGAGGTTGGGAATATTGTTTGCAACTCTCTTTCTGCTGTCAATTTCATATTTTTCGCATCTTCCTCCGTAAAACAGGGATTTCTTTTCACCGGTTATTTTTACACGTCTGATTTCGCAGTGGTTAGTGCAGCCCTGGCAGACAAACCTGCTTATATTATAAGTCACATTTCGTATGCCAAATCCTTTAAATGTGGTTTTCTGGCTTTTTGCCATTGACCTTTGAGCAAGAATTGCTGCACCTATGGCTCCGGTTACATCAAAGTGTGGGGGAATAATGATCTTCTTTCCGAGTACCTCTTCAAACGCTGCAACTACAGCCTTGTTATTCGTAACACCTCCCTGAAAGAATATCTTGTTGCCAACAGGCCGGTCAGCAACAACTTTCTGCAGGTAATTGTAAACGATTGAATAAGCAAGGCCTCCTACAAGGTTTTCATTTTTTGCCCCTCTCTGCATGCAGGAATTAAGATCCGATTCCATAAAAACTGTACAGCGGTCCCCAAGTTTCACGGGAGCTTTTGATCGGAGAGCCATGCTTCCGAATTCCTCAACAATATTAATGTTCAGCTTTTCAGCCTGTTCCTCGAGAAATGAGCCGGTACCCGCAGCACAAACCTTATTCATTTCAAAATCCACAACAACACCGTTTTCGATGCTGATGTATTTGGAATCCTGTCCGCCTATTTCAAAGATAGTGTCAACTGTCGGATCATAGTCTATTGCTGCTGTTGCCTGTGCGGTAATCTCATTCCGGATAATGTCTGCGCCAATAAAATCACCCGTAAGATATCGACCTGAACCGGTTGTTCCTGCGCCAATAACCTCAACATATTTACCTACTTCTTCATAGATTTCACCCATTCCTTTCTGTATGGCTTCAAGAGGTTTGCCCGCTGTGGGCAGATATTTTCTAGATATGACCCTGTGCTGTTCATCTATCAGGACAAGGTTTGTGCTGAGTGAGCCGATATCGAGGCCCATGTAAACAGGGATCCTGCCCTTATCAGGTTTGGTAAAATGAACATCTTTTTTGTATTCGGCTTCGGATTCTTTCAGTGTCGGAAGACTTAAGAAAGCTGTAGTTCCTGATGCCAGATAATCTTTCAGTTTGTTAAGTCCTCCATAATGGTTCATGCCCAGTTTATTGGAGTGAGCATACATCACAGCTCCGATGGCTCCCATGGAAGCATGATGAACAGGTATTATGAGTTCATTGTCATTCAGATTGAGTATCTCTCTGAAAGCTCTTACCATGCCTGTATTGGCAGCAACACCCCCTGAAAAAACAATTGGCTTTTTCATCTCCTTGCTCCGGGCAACATTACTGCGGAAATTTCTTGCAAGAGCAAAACATAAACCGGCTACAATATCATGCAATGGAGTTGCAATCTGCTGATGATGGATCATATCACTTTTGGCAAAAACACTGCAGCGTCCGGCAATCCTGGGCGGATCGAAAGATTTCAATGACATCTCACCAAATTCCTCCTCAATAGGAACACCTATTCTTCTTGCCTGCTGATCTAGAAAGGAACCTGTCCCTGCAGCACAGATACTGTTCATCTCAAAATCCACTAGCCTTGAGTAACCATTTGACGGATCCTTTTCAAGAGTAATAAGCTTGGAGTCTTCGCCGCCTATCTCTATGACAGTGCGTGCTTCGGGATAAAGCCTGCCGGTAGAAGTGGTCTGGGCAATAATCTCATTCACAAAAATTCCGCCTATAAGTTCTGTTGCAAGTTTTCCTCCGGTTCCGGTGACTGCAATACCTTTGATTAATTCTGCAGGGTGATTATCCAGCAGTGATGTTAACCTTTCTCTGAGAACATTAAAAGGTTTACCATGTACATAATCGTAATAATTCTCTATAACATTATAATTTTCATCCATAAGGACTGTATTCAGCGATACAGATCCTATATCTAATCCAAGGAATAAATTTAGATTTTCAGAATTATCGGAATCAGATTTATTAACCATACCCTGTCTTATTAATCAAGACACCTATATTAATCCTGGTTTTTTACCAGTTTGGCCCAAATATATATTATTCTTTCTTCTATACCAATTGAATGCAGTATTTTATAATAAATATCAGTATTTGTATGTATCCTGTGATAAGCTTTTAAATCCCCTGGTAATTCCCTCTGCAGTCCTCAACAGGTACTTTGAGACCACGCTTTGCAAAACAAACTCCGCCGATTTGAAACAGACTGTAACTTACCTTAAGATCAAACCGGCAGATTAATCGAAAAACAGGTTCCTTCTCCATCCTTGCTGTCAACAGTAATCGTTCCGTTATTGATATTTACAAGTTCATAGCAGAGTTTCAGGCCTAGTCCTGTTCCCTTTTCGTTTTCAGTACCTGGCGTACTTTCAATCTCGTCAGAAGTGAAGAGATATTTCTGCTTTTCCAGGGGAATCCCTGTACCATTATCACATATTTTTAAGAGAATACCCTCACCGTCAATTGTCTTGTCTTTCAGAAGAATGCTTATACGTCCGCCCCGTGGTGTATATTTGACTGCGTTGGACAGAAGATTTCTTATGATTATGTCTAAAAGCTCTTTGTCAATAAATGCATTTGAGTTACCTGCCTGGGTGAAATTCACGGATATCTCCTTTTTATCGGCTGTCTCTTTAAATATGCTGAGGTTTGTCAGGATAATATCTGCCAGGTCATTCTTTTCCGGAGAAAATCTTATTTTGTCTTCCTGCCCTCTTCCCCAGACAAGCATATTTTCGAATAAACTGATAACTTGCTGAGCATACTGGATACAGGAATTAGCAAAAGTGTCGTATTTTTCTTTATATTCTTCTTCTTTCAGGAGGTTAAGCATATAAAGAATGTTTACCACCGGACTTCTCAGGTCATGGGCAATGAGGGCAAATATTTTATTCTTTAGCTGAATAGTTTCCGAAAGCTGAAGGTTTTGCTGAGCTATCATACTGCTCTGTTTTTCAATTTCCTCGTTTCGTTTTTTAAGCTCCTGAGTCCTTTTATTAACCAGACTTTCAAGGTTCCGGTACAGGAACTCAAGTTCGTTATGCAATTTTTCCTTTTCCGAATAAGCTTTTACCCATTTGTAAAGCAAAAGAGCAGCCTGTATAAAAACAAAAATGACGACAACAAATGTCAGGATATAACCAATGGATGTGTCCGATTTACCCAGCGAAACCCTTATGTCATGATATGCTCCGACCAGAAGGAGAATAAATGCCGAGAAATATGCAATATCAATTGATTTTTTTCTGAGTATTCCTCTGCTACTCATAAAAAGAGCATATCCGAGCAGAATGATGATTGACGGATAATATATGAAAGTAGCATAGCTGAAGATACTGACCGGGAGGAAAAGTGTCAGGACTCCGGCTAATAAGTATATACCTGTATTAATACGGGCTGCGATGTTTATAAATTTCGATGGATAGAGGTTTACTGCAAACCAGTACCATCCTGTTATGACCAGATATAATCCAAGATATTCACATCTGACTATCCATTGCCAGTCAAGCTGTACTATATCGAGAATAAGAAAATGTGAAGTAAAAAGAGGTCTTAATCCAAGTCCTATGGTAGCCAGACTGAAAAAACCAATAATCCTGTCTTTGGGATAAATAATAAAGAAGAACAACAGAAACAAAGAAAATCCAAGCAGGAGACTTATCACCGCCCAATCCAATGCCCAGTTTGAAGCAACCCTTCTCTGAAGCTCAGGAAATGTTCCGAATTTTAATGGCAACCAGAATCCTCCGCGGCGATGGTGAAAGTTTGCGACATTGATTATTATTGTAACTGAATCGGAATCGGTATCAAATCTGAAAAAGTTTCTTCTGTATTCCGGATTCGTTTCAGTTTTAGATTTGCCGGGCAAGCCGTTCCCACCGAGATATATCCCGTTAACATAAATATCGTATGAAGAATCAAATACAGGAAGGTCAAAAGCAAGAGGAACATTCAATCCGGATGGAAGCAGCACGGTCAGTTTATATGTAGCATAGCCTTCTTTTTCTGTTCTTACTTTATCATCCGGATAATCTGTCCAATAGGATGGCACATTCCCGTAATAGTCAGGTTCATATTTACCAGGTTTAGAAAAATCGTAAGGGCGAAGCATCTTATTCCAGTAGAATTCCCATTCACCATTAAGTCTGACAACAAATTTCCCGGGAGGGGTCAGTTGCCGAAGGTCCATTACTCCCCTTTCCGCTTTAGGTGACTGGCCGTTTAATAAAACGGAGCTTGCGGATATGAAAATTACCAGAGTTAACAGAATATTGCGAAGGCTCATCATCTTTTTCTACTTTAATCCCCTGTTTTCAAGAACATAATCTGTTTTTGATTGTTTGCCCGAAAAATACGAAATTGATCAAATAAGAACAATAAAAAAAGGAAAGACATTTTGGAGTGCCTTTCCTTTCTAAACCTAAAACCTGATCGTAGAAGTGGCCGGACGGCCAAAGGAGAGAATTTTACATTTTTGCAATTAAGACTTCCGCATTTTTAATAAGATAAGGGAAATAAGCAGCAATAAGCATTGAATTGTCCAGATCGCTGTTATTTCCATCCGTAATTATTCTCTGATGGAAATACTCCTCAAGATTAAGGGATTCATTTTCAGTTGAATATCCATCTTTTTTCAGCTCTTTGCCAAGCTGCTCGACTCCAAAGAACCTATTGTTGCAGATATACTGAACAGAAAGATTATCTGATAACACATAGTACTTTTTGCATTTTTTTGTTCTTTCAATTGCAAGAGTAACCTTCATGTCGGTGTTGGTATATGAGATAACGAAAGTTTCCAGTTCTTTTCCGTCCAGAAGAAATGGATTATCAGCTACCTCAATCTTATAGTCCCCAAGTGTAGAAAAAGTCTTACCTTCAGCAACAGGTTTCCCGGCAAATGATGCAAAAAACACTGTTACAATAAGTACAGCTGTTAAAAAGATTCTTTTCATGGCTGAAATAATTTATTTATAAAAAAAATAAAACTGTCCGTAAATATCTTTTAATATCAATTATCCTTTTCTTTTCAATATATAGACGATGGAAGTTCGTGAATGTTGCAAATATTTTTGTTAATGTTTTGTTAATGTTTAGTCAGATTTTCCTTAATTTCCGGATCACTGTGAGAATATTTTCATAACTTGCACAGGTTATAGTATTATGATGATTTCTAAACTGAAATATCGTTTCATGATGCAACGTCTTGGCAGGAGGCTTTATCACTGCCTTATGTTCTATAACCGTTAATTACCTCTTTAATTCTGATCTCCCGGAATTATACCTGATTCTCCTGTATACTTTTGTTATTTAATTGTCTTTCATTATGAAAGGACTTATTTTCAGCGTTGAACGATATTCCATACACGATGGCCCTGGCATAAGGGTGACATTCTTCATGAAGGGATGCCCTCTTTCATGCTGGTGGTGCCACAATCCTGAAGGTATATCGCCATTACCTGAAACAGTATTGTTGACCAATAAAGTGGGAGAGCTGGAATTTACTGTGAACGAAGATGCAGGCAAATTTTACAGTGTAGACAACATACTTGAAATTCTTGAAAGAGAAAGGATATTCTTCCGGCATTCAGGTGGCGGGGTGACCTTCTCAGGAGGAGAACCGATGATGCAGTTTGATTTTCTGCTTGAAGCTCTGAAAGCATGTAAGGCAAATGGTTATCATACGGCTGTTGATACCTCGGGTTATTCTTCTGCAGAGAATTTTAAAGCGGTTATTCCTTTCACTGACCTGTTTCTTTTCGATATTAAACATCTTGATGACCCTACTCATTTATTATATACAGGAGTTTCCAACAGAAGTATTATTGATAATTTCAGGATCATTATTGAAAGCGGACGGGAACTTATTGTAAGAATACCGGTTGTACCACGGTTTAATGATGACATGGATCACTTAAGCAGATTAAAACAGTTTATTATACAGAATAAACGAATGAACCTGACAAAGATAAACCTTCTTCCATTTCATAAAATCGGGTCTTCAAAGTACAGGAAATTCAATATCCCTTACAAAATGGATGATGTCCAGCAACCATCAGCACAAAAGATGAAGGAACTTAAAGAGTTCTTTACGGATATTGGTGTGAAAATTAAGATTGGCGGATAGAATTACCAGCAACTTAAATTAATTAATAATATGATAATATCTGACAGAGTTAAAAGACTACGGGAGCAATCTCTGAATACAAAAGAAAAGATCAGTTCTGAACGGGCTTTGCTGATAACTCAGTTTTATAGAAGCGATGAAGCCCGTGAGATCTCAGCTCCAGTCAGAAGGGCAAAAGCATTCGAATATCTTCTGAAAAACAAGAAGATATGTATAAACGGCGGAGAGTTGATTGTTGGAGAAAGAGGCCCGGGTGCGAAAGAGACACCCACTTACCCTGAAATCTGTCTTCATTCCTTACAGGACCTGGAAATACTTAATTCCAGGGAAAAAGTTACATTCATCGTTGATGAGGAGGAGAAAAGAGTCTATGAAAACGATATCATACCTTTCTGGAAAGGTAAGAGTAACCGCGACAGGATAATGGGGCTGATGACACCCGAATGGCTGAATGCTTACAATGCCGGCGTTTTTACTGAGTTCCAGGAGCAGAGAGCACCCGGCCATACTGTACTGGGTTACAAAATGTTCAGGACAGGCTTTATTCAGTTGAAGGCGGAGATAAGTGAATCTATTTCAAAGCTTGATTATTATAATGATAGAAAAGCTCTTGAAAAGTTTGAAGAGCTTAAGGCAATGGATATTGCCTGCAATGCTATGATAATGTATGCAAACAGGCATGCGGATGAACTGGAAAGGATTGCCTCAGCTGAAAAAAATAACTCCCGGAAAGAGGAATTGATCAAAATGGCTGCTGTTTGCCGGAAAGTACCAGCCAATCCTCCGGAAACAGTTCATGAAATGCTTCAGCATTACTGGTTCATTCATCTCGGCGTAATTACTGAACTCAACCCCTGGGACTCGTTTAATCCTGGCAGGCTCGATCAGCATCTGTATCCGGTTTATATAAAAGAAATTAAAAAGGGTACTCTTTCGCCGCAACAGCTGTATGACCTTTTTGGTTGTTTCTGGGTGAAGTTCAATAATCATCCTTCACCTCCCAAGATGGGGGTAACTGCAAGTGAAAGCAATACTTATACCGATTTCTGCCTTATCAATCTGGGAGGTGTAAAAACCGATGGTACTGATGCAGTTAATGAGATGACATATATTCTCCTTGATGTAATAAAGGAGATGCGGATCTTGCAGCCAAGTTCAATGGTACAAATAAGCAAAAAGAGTCCGGACAGGTTCATTCATAAAGCTCTCGATATAATAAAAACCGGTTTTGGCCAGCCTTCCTGTTTTAACACCGAGGCAATAATACAGGAGCTGTTACGACAAGGTAAAAGCATTGAGGATGCCCGCAATGGCGGCGCTTCAGGTTGTGTTGAAACAGGAGCTTTCGGGACTGAATCATACTGGTTGTCAGGTTATTTTAACCTTCCAAAAGTTCTTGAACTTACTTTAAACAACGGATTTGATAAGCGTACTGACAGGCAGATTGGAATCCAAACCGGTTATGCCCATGAATATAAAACATTTGATGATCTGCTGGATGCTTTTAAACTACAGGTTAACTATCTGATCGATATTAAGATAAGAGGTAATAATATTATAGAGAAAACATTTGGCAACTGGCTTCCTGTACCTTTCCTTTCATTATTGATCGAGGATTGTATTTCTAACGGTACAGACTACAATTGCGGAGGAGCCAGGTATAATACAACATATATTCAGGGAGTGGGTCTTGGCAGTATAACCGATATGCTTACGTCGCTACGTTATAATATCTATGATGAGAAGAATTTAACCTGGGACGAGATGGGTAAGGCTCTTGCTGCAGATTTTAAAGGGTATGAACAGATACAGCACGATTTGATCTATAAAACACCAAAATACGGCAATGATGATGATTATGCCGATCAGCACTCTGTTGCTGTCTTTGAAATTTTCTATGATGCAGTAAACGGACGACCAACTTCAAGGGGTGGTGTCCACCGGATTAATATGCTGCCTACCACCTCACATATATATTTCGGAAGTGTTATTGGAGCTTCACCTGATGGCCGCAAGGCCGGCAAACCTCTTTCTGAGGGCATATCGCCTGTTCAGGGAGCAGATAAACAGGGACCAACTTCAGTCATCAGGTCAGTATCAAAGATTGATCACCTTCGTACAGGGGGTACTCTGCTTAACCAGAAGTTCTCACCTCAGTTTTTTGAAGATGAAGACAGTTACAGTTGCCTAACTGCACTGATGCGCAGCTATTTCAGTCTGGATGGTCATCATATCCAATTCAATGTTGTAAATGCGGCTACGTTGAAAGAAGCTCAGAAACATCCTGAACAATACCGCGATCTGATTGTAAGGGTGGCCGGTTACAGCGACTACTTCAACGATCTGGGTGAAGATCTTCAGAATGAGATCATAAGCAGAACGGAGCACGGTGAGGTCATTTCTTCTTATCCCTCGTCTCATTGAATACTGCCGTGGCAGTAGCAACAACACTCGCTATATCTGTGAGGTTTGAAGGAAGAATCATTGTATTATTCTGATGGGCGAGCTTACCAAACTCATTAAGGTACTGTTCAGCAACCCTCAGGTTAACTGCATTAAGCCCATTCTCTTCGGAAATAGCTGCTGAAATAGCACGCAGACCATTTGCAGTTGCCTTTGCAACCTGCTCAATCTCGGAAGCGCGTCCGGTGGCTTCATTGATGCGTTTCTGCATTTCACCTTCCGACTTTCTGATAAGCTCCTGTTTATCGCCATCTGCAACATTTATTTTTGCCTGTTTTGTTCCTTCTGACTCTGCAATAGTGGCTCTTTTCTCCCTCTCTGCCCTCATCTGTTTTTCCATTGCATCTTTGATGCTCTGGGGCGGGGAGATATTCTTAACTTCATAACGTGTTACTTTTATGCCCCACGGATCACTGGCTTTATCCACTGCATCCACAATCGACAGGTTTATTGTTTCACGTTCTTCAAAAGTCTTGTCAAGTTCAAGCTTGCCAATTACACTCCTCATAGTGGTCTGTGCAATCTGGATTGAAGCAAACCGGTAATTATCAATCCCATATGAAGCCTTCTGCGGATCCAGTACCTGAAGATAGAGGATACCATCAACCTCAACTGCAATATTATCTTTTGTTATGCACGTCTGAGGAGCAACATCTATTGCCTGTTCCTTAAGAGTATGTTTGTATCTTACTTTATCAATAAAAGGGATAAGTATCTGAAAACCAGCTGCATAAGTTGACTTGTACTTGCCAAGTCTCTCAACGATTATTGCTGTTCTCTGGGGAACAACCCTGATCATCGTAATAATGAGGATAAAACCAAGAATGATTATTCCTACAAGAATTAAAGTTGTACTTGATCCTTCCATTTTTATTATTTTTTGGGTTTAACAATTAATTTGACATTTTCTTTCTCAACAATTATAACTGTCTGGCCTTCGCTGATACCTGAATCAGACTCAGCCTGCCATGTCGTGCCTTTAAATTCAACTCTTCCTTTCTTGTCCGGACCAATATCTGTCACAGCAAGAGCTTCCCTGCCTGTAAACTCATCTTCAACTCCTTCTGATAGATTATCCTTACTGTAGAAGAATTTTTTCTGTAACATTTTTCTTAAGGCTAATAACGAAAGGACTGATGTAATACCGAATATAATAAACTGCATATTTATTCCGGGATTCGCAATCAGACATAGAAGAGCAGTGACCCATGCACCCACTCCGAAGAAAAAGATAACAAAACCGGGAACAAGCAACTCCAGGAAAAACAGAACAAGCCCGAAAATAAACCATATTACTTCAGGCTTTGAAATAATGGATTTAATCATGGTGATTGTTTTAAAAAATTAGTGAGTTTTTTTGAACCAGGTAAAGATAAAATAAAAACGAAATAAAACTCGGCTATACAATTTTTTTGAATAAAAATACGGTCAAGAAGGATTAGCATCTTATAACCTGACCATCAGGATCATTACAATATTTCTTAAAAGACCGTAGTGAAATTATGTTTCATTATTCGATTTTTTTTTTATATATTGAATGAATTATCTTATCACATAAAGCCAGAAAAGGAGACAGGTAAAATGGCAAAATTCTTCGATTATTTTGATGGCCGGTACAGGGAGTCTGTTTTTAGCAAACCTCTGGCCGAAGACGGACCTGTGATAACAATTTCGAGATTAACAGGATGTGATGCACGTGAAGTAGCCGAGACAGTCGTAAACGGACTTAACAGTAAGTACGGAAATACCAGGTGGAAATGGGTCGATAAGGATATCATTTATGCTATTGCCAGGGAGTTGAACACTAATGCAGAACGTGTTGAAAACTTTTACAAGGGTATTGAGCTGTCCAATCTTTCTGAAATGATAATGGCATTTTCAGGCAGCTTTGTAAGTGACCTCAGGATAAAAAAGGCTATCAGGGATGTTGTTCTGTCGATTTGTAAGGAAGGGTATGTTGTACTTGTGGGCAGAGGCGGTGTTTCAATTGTAAAGGATATTACCGATGCTTTGCACATCAGGCTTGTGGCACCTTTTTACTGGAGAGTTAAGAATGTAATGAAAAAGAAAGAGATGGATCTTGAAACTGCTGAAGAATATGTTGTTGACACAGATGAAAAACGGTATAATCTTATTCATTCTTTCCTCGATAAGAAGCCTCTTAACCTCGATTCCCTCTTTGATGCTACGATCAATCGCCGGTCATTCACAATACATGAAACTTCTGATCTCATAGTATCAATGTATGATAAAAAAATCATCCGGCAGATTGCGGAAAGAAAAAGACTGAAGAAAATCAGTTGAACTAACAGACTGTCTTCTAAAAACCACTTATCCTGCTGATCATTTTGATATGATCACTCAACCTTTTATCAAGGGTTTGCCTGTATTTATCCCAATCTTTTACAGGGTGTTTTGCTACTCCACTCTCTATCGCAGCTCTGGCAACAGCTGATGCCACATACGAGAGCAGTCGCGGATCAAGTGGTTTAGGTATTATATATTCCGTGCCGAATTCAAGTTTATCGATATTATAGGCTTTTAAAACAGAATCAGGTACAGGTTTTTTTGCCAGTTCAGCCAGTGCTTTTGCCGCGGCAAGCTTCATCTATCTCAATATCAAAGACATCCACATCTGCAAACACTTTAAAGAGTAAACCTTTGCCTTCCATAACGGGTTTTCCTTCCATTGCTCCAATATCCCCGAGGCCAAGTACAGCCGTCCCGTTTGAGATCACTGCTACAAGATTACCCTTGGCAGTATATTGATAGACATCTTCATTTATTCTTTTGAATTTCAAGGCATGGAAAGGCAACTCCGGGCGTGTAAGCCAGACTAAGATCAAACTGTGTTCCGTAAGGTTTTGTTGGTATTACGTCTACTTTACCATGACGGCCCCTGCTATGATAGAGAAGCGCATCTTCTTGTGTTACTTTAGGCATGGATTGAATATTTTTGGTGAGTAAATTTTGCATTGATAACAAATTTTGAATATTTTCAACGTCACTATTTGAATCGTTTTTTACCTGATAATAAAAATACCTTTTTTATATGGAACAAAATACCGCCATTGGAGTTGATATCGGTGGAAGTCATATCAGCTGCGCAGCAGTTGATATGACTTCCTTCAAAATAATTAGGGAAACATTAACCGAGAAAGCAGTTAACAATAAGGCCCAGGCCAAGGAGATAATAGGAGTATGGGCTGCCGCTCTTTCAGATATTATGAGGGTAGTACCTTTCGGCAGACTGAAAGGTATTGGTTTTGGTATGCCGGGGCCCTTTGATTATGTAAAAGGGATCAGCTATATTAAAGGAGTGGCCAAATATGAACATCTCTATGGTTACAATGTTAAAAATGCAATCTCTGAAAGTCTTGATGTTCCTGATTACTTTCCTATCAGGTTCATGAACGATGTTTCTGCTTTTGCTGTGGGAGAAGCACTTGTAGGAAAGGCCGCAGAAGTAAACCGATCAATGTCAATCACTCTGGGCACAGGTTTCGGTTCGGCTTTTATCAGCAACCGTATCCCCATAGTCGATGGTCCTGAGGTACCTAAGCTTGGTTGTGTTTATCACCTTCCTTATAAAGATAATATTGCTGACGATTATTTTTCCACACGGTGGTTTCTGGGTAGCTATAAAAGGCTGACAGGAAAAGAGATGCCCGGTGTGAAAGAGATTGCTGAACTAGCAGCTAATGACGAAGTAGCAATGGGGCTTTTCAATGAGTTTGGAAATAATCTTGCAGTCTTTCTTGCCCCGTGGCTTATAAGGTTCAAAGCTGAAATAGTTGTGGTAGGCGGAAATATCTCTTATGCCTATAACCTTTTTGGAGATGTTTTTGAAAGCAGGTTGAAAAAGGAAGATTGTAGTTGCAAGGTTTCGCTTTCAGAATTAAAAGAAGATGCCGCTCTTATCGGAAGTGCTTTTCTGCTCGATGATGAATTCTGGAAATCAGTTCAACATGCTTTACCATTAATGTAGAAAATGATAGTATATTTAACACCTGACGCCTATCGCCCGTCTCCAGTATTTATCAGGCAACAGGCAACAGGCTAAAAGAACAAATAACCAAATAAACATGAACTCGAGAATAAAACTTTCCAGAATACTTCCTGTTC
>CAZQVL010000007.1:0-18119 GCA_964596715.1 uncultured Rikenellaceae bacterium | reverse complement strand
AATAACCAAATAAACATGAACTCGAGAATAAAACTTTCCAGAATACTTCCTGTTCTCATGGCATTCTTCGTCATGAGCTTTGTCGACCTTGTAGGCATCGGCGTCGACCGGGTGAGTAAAGATATGAGTCTGAGTGCTACCCTGGCCCAGCTTATACCATCCGCAGCTTTTTTATGGTTTCTTCTTTTATCGGTACCCGTAGGGGTAATGCAATCGCGGCTCGGTAAAAGAAATATGCTTAATATAGGTATGGGTGTGACAGCCCTCGGGCTGCTGGTACCTTTTTTCTTTTATACATTCGAAATGGTACTTGTGGGATTTGCTTTACTCGGGATAGGAAATACAATTGTTCAGGTGTCAGCTAATCCCCTTCTTACAGATGTTGTACCTGGTAACAGGGCTGCAAGCTTTCTCAGCTTTTCACAGTTTGTTAAAGCCATCGGATCGATGCTTGGTGCACCTCTGGCAGCACTGCTGGCAGCCCGTTTTGGTGACTGGAAACTGCTTTTCCTCGTGTTCGGTATCGTATCAATACTCTCGGTACTCTGGCTGGGAGCTGTGAAGATCGATGAATCAAAAACCGAGGAATTCAAAGCAACTATCGGATCTTCTATCAAGCTTATGGGCAATACATTTGTATTTCTGATGGTTCTGTCAATCTTCCTTGTTGTAGGAGTCGATGTCGGATTCAACTCCAACTCAGGTCAGTTCCTGATTAAAAAGTTTGGCATTGAACAGGTAGCAGCAGAGTCGGGCCGCAGTGTCTATTTCTTAGGACGTATGCTTGGCACATTTAGCGGAGCAATCCTGCTTACAAAAGTCTCTGCACGCAAATTCTTTATGTGGACATCCGTCTTTGGAATATTGTGTTTTATTATTATCCTTCTGATAAAATCACCTGCAATGGCGTGGGTTCTTGTGTTTCTTATTGGCCTGGCAGTTGCAAATATCTGGCCGCTTGTATTTTCAATTGCGGTGGAGAAATACCCGACCCGTAAAAGCGAAATCTCAGGATTGGTGATGATGGCTATTTCAGGAGGTGCAGTAATTCCTTTTTTAGTAGGATGGATAAGCGATCTGAGCAATGTGGCTTTCGGAATGACAGTTCTTATTGCGTGTATGATATACCTGTGGGCGGTCTCAATCTACTGCCTTAAAAACGCTAAACAAAAACCCTTAAACCCTTAAATCTTTAAACCTTTAAACTCTTTAAACCAGCAATTATGAAGAAAAAAGATCTCGGTAGACGTGATTTTCTTAAAAAGACAACTGCTGCCGTTTTTGCATTTACGATTGTCCCACGACATGTACTTGGGGGGCAAGGTTATATGACCCCGGGTGACCAGATTACCAAAGGAATAATTGGTGTCGGGGGAATGGGGAGAGGTCATATTCCTTATGAAGATACCCGGTTGCTTGCAGTCTGTGATGTTGACAAAACACATCTTGCACAGGCAATATCTGTTGCAGGCGGAAATATTACGGGGTACCACGACTTCCGTGAACTGCTCGCCAGACCTGATATCGATGTTGTTCATATCGCCACTCCGCCACACTGGCATGGTATTATGGCAAAGATGGCTGCCGAAGCCGGTAAGGATATCTGGTGTGAAAAACCAATGACCCGGACTATAGGTGAAGGAATTAAGGTTGTTGAGGCAGTCCGGAAATACGGACGTATGTTCCGCCTTAATACATGGTTCCGTTTCAAAGACCAGTTCTATGGTCTTGGAACAACAGTAAAACCTTTAAAAAAGCTTGTAAACAGTGGAGTATTGGGCTGGCCACTTAAAGTAACCGTTAGCGGTACAACTGGTTATGACTGGAAATTTTACTGGAGCGGATTATACAATTTAAAGCCTGAACCGGTACCGGCTGAGCTGGATTACGACTTCTGGCTCGGACCTGCTCCCTGGAAGCCTTATAATCCCGAAAGAGTCCATTCCAAATTTCGTGGTTACTGGGATTATGATGGTGGGGGACTCGGAGATATGGGCCAGCATTATCTCGATCCTGTTCAATATCTGCTTGGCAAGGATGATACAGGACCTGTTTCCGTTAAAATTGATGCCCCTCAGCAGCATTATGACGCAGTAGGGTCATGGCGCAGGATAACCTATACCTATGAAGACGGGTGTCAGATAATCCTCGATGGGGAGAACCGCGATAAGGATGCTGCCTATATCGAAGGCCCTCATGGAAAGGTATTTAAAGGTTTCCGGTCAGATATTAAAGATATGCATAAACTCATCGATTCACTGCCAGATCCTGAACCTCAGGTAACAACCTTCACCGAATCGGTTCTGACAAGAAAAAAATTTGCCCTTAATGAGTCGAACGGACACAGATCATGTTCGATTGTTAATCTTGGCGTGATAGCACTTCGCCTCGGGAGAAATCTGAAGTATGATCCGGTTAATCAGCAATTTATCGATGACGATGGAGCTAACAGACTCATTAGTCAGCCAATGCGTGATCCCTGGAAAATTTGATTATAAACCTTTCATTCATCAAACATGAAAATCCAAAATACCATAATAACCTTTTTCGCCTTTCTGCTTATTTCCGGAGCATCGTTTGCACAGGATAAAAGAACTGTTGAAACAAAAGTCGCAGACCTTCTTGCCCAGTTTCCGGCAAACGATCTTCCATATACCGATAAGCTTATGGTTGATATGCTTTCTCTGGGAGAATCAGGGATAAAACTGATATGTGATCAGATCATTCCGGCTGGTACAGGCGATGATACCCATGCACGATTTGCTGTTCAGAGTCTGTCCAGGTACCTTTCTCAGAAAGGGAAAGAAACTGAAAAGTCAATGTGGGAAAAAACTTGCATCAGCTATGCCACTGGTCAGAAAGATAATGGTGTCAAAGACTTCTTTATGAAACAACTGCAGTTGATAGGAAGCGATCCTTCCGTTGATGCACTCAAAGTATACCTTTCAAGTAAGGAGATATGCGGACCAGCACTGGCTGCTATAACTGCTATTGGAGGAAAAAGTGCTGAAACAGCACTGGCAGAAGCTCTGAAAAACAGAAATCTGCCATGTGCCGCTGCAGTTATGAACGCTCTTGCATCAATGAAATCACAACTGGCTGTTAATGAATATATTGAATGGGCTTCTGATATTAACGTAAACACTAAAGCCTCAGCGTATAATGCACTTGCACAAAGCGGAAGCCCCCTGGCATATCCTGTGCTTTCATGGGCTGCTAAAGGTGTTCAGTACAGATGGGAACATACCGGTGCTACTGCCTCGTTGCTCAACTATGCAAAAAATGTTGGTCAGGATGGCGATATAAAAACCATGGACAAAATATGTAAACTTGTTATGGCAAAGTGCAAGGACAAGATTACAATTCAAAATAAAATAGCGGCTCTTGAGATATATGCCGGTTTCCATGGGATCGATGCAATGGAGGAGCTGAAAAAAGCAGCAAAGCATGCTGATAATAAATACAGGAATGCTGCACTGAGGATTTCCCTGTCAATTGCTGGTAAAGAGATCGTACAAAACTGGATTGACTATTTCCCCAAAGCCATACCGGCTGCAAAACCTGAAATAATTACAATGCTGGGTATCCGGGGCGATGAACTCGCCTTACCGCTTATTACCGCTTCTCTCTCTGACCCGGATTTTGCTGTGAGGAAAGAAGCTGCACTGGCACTGGCAAAGATCAGCGGAAGCAAGGCTATACCTTCACTTATAGACTATATGGTAAGGTTTTCAGATTCGGGTGATCAGGAGACTGCGAAAACAGCTCTGATGTCAGTGATGGGGAGTGAAACCATTGCTCTTCTGAAACCTGTTTTGAAGGATGGTCCTGCAGCAGCTAAAAAAAGTGCGATCGAACTTATGGCCTGGAATAAGAGTAACGAATTCTTTTCTGAAGTCTTACCTTATACATCATTTGCTGATGAACCTGTAAAGTCAGCTGCATTTAAGGCACTGGGGGCATTGGCCGGTTCCGGTGACCAGACTAAACTGATTGAAGTGCTTTCTGCTACAGATAGTCCGGTATACATAGCTGATGTTCAGTCTGCCCTGGCAGTTGCTGCAGGAAAGATATCAGACCCTGAAAAGAGGTCCGGTTTATTGATCAATTCTTTTACAAACAATCCCTTAAACCTTCATGCATCAGGGCTAAATGATCTTAAAATGAAGGTTATCCCTGTTCTGGCCAGGACGGGCGGACGCGAAGCCCTGAGTATGGTGCTTAGGGAATTCGAGAGTGGTAATTCCGAAATGCGTGAGGTCTGTTTTAAGACTCTTACCTCATGGCTTGATTATTCTGCCTCATCAGCATTATATGAGATCTGCGCGTCAGGCAACAAGACCTATGAAGCACCCGCATTTGAAGGATATGTAAGGCAGATAAGATCAACCTCGCTACCTGATGAGCAGAAACTGTTACTTTACAGGAAGATAATGCCTTACGCGCGGAGTGTTGAGCGTAAAAATCAGATTCTGACCGAATTAGGCAAGCTTAAGACTTACCAGACTCTTTTCCTTGTTGGAGAGTATCTTGATGATCCCGGGACCTCAGCCGTCGCAGCGAAATCGGCAATGCACATTGCCCTTCCTTCAGTAACATCTAAAGCGGGAATGTACGGGAGTATTGTTAAAGATATACTTTTGAAGGCCATGACTAAACTGGCAGGGCCTGAAAGTGAATATAACCGAGAGATGATCAGTAAGTATCTCGAAGCAATGCCTCCTGATGAGGGCTTTAAGCCTATGTTCAATGGCAGAGACCTTACAGGCTGGCAGGGTCTTGTTGAGAATCCTTTAGCCAGGGCAAAGATGAAGCCTTCGGAACTGGCAAAAAAGCAGATCGAAGCTGATAAAAGAATCGCCAATAACTGGAGCGTTAAAGATGGCTGCATCTGGTTTAGCGGCAGAGGTGATAATCTCTGTTCTGTTGTTGAGTATGGTGATTTTGAGTTGCTTGTTGACTGGATAATCTCTAAGGGAGGCGACAGTGGCATTTACCTCAGAGGTACCCCGCAGGTTCAGATCTGGGATACTTCAAGAGTTAAGGTAGGAGCCCAGGTTGGCTCAGGTGGTTTATATAATAATCAGAAGAATCAGTCGAAACCTCTGAAAGTTGCCGATAATCCTGTCGGTGAGTGGAATACCTTCAGGATAGTGATGATAGGAGAGAAGGTTTCTGTTTGGCTTAACGGGGAGCTTGTTGTTGATAATGTTGTGATGGAGAATTACTGGGATCGCAGCATCCCAATATTCCCCCAAGGACCGATAGAGCTACAGGCACATGGTACTGATCTGGCATTCAGGGATATATATGTACGGGAAATAAGTGAAAAAGAATATAATCTCACTCCCGAAGAGAAAGCTGAAGGATTTGTTGCTCTTTTTAACGGAAGAAATCTCGATAACTGGGTTGGAAACAAAGAATCCTATGTGGTTGAGGATGGAATGATAGTTATTAAACCTGAACAGGGTAGCGGAGGAAATCTTTACACCGAAAAAGAGTACTCCGATTTCATTTTCCGCTTTGAGTTCCAGCTTACACCGGCTGCCAATAACGGCCTTGGAATAAGAACTCCCCTTGAAGGTGATGCTGCCTACGTGGGTATGGAACTTCAGATACTTGATAACACAGCACCGGTTTATGCAAACCTTCAGCCTTACCAGTATCATGGGTCAGTATATGGTGTTATACCGGCTAAAAGAGGATATCTGAAACCTGTTGGTGAGTGGAATTATGAGGAAGTATATATCAAAGGCACACAGATCAGAATAACACTTAACGGAACGGTTATCGTTGACGGGGATATTGCAGGACCGCGAGATTCCGGCACGATGGATAATAATAATCATCCGGGACTGAAAAACGAATCCGGGCATATCGGTTTCCTGGGTCATGGGTCAGTAGTCAAATTTCGTAATATCCGCATAAAAGATCTTTCACAGCAGGAATAATGATTCTTCTCCATGGCCCTTTGTGACTTCTCCGTAGTTCTCTGTGCAAGTTCCTGATTTCACGGAGCTACACAAAGAAGGCACAGAGATTCACAGAGTTATAGCCATTGTTTTAATAATACCTATTTACTGATATGAAAATAAACCTTTTACTTATTAACGTAATTTTTGTCCTTGCAGCATGTTCTGAAGTCAAACCGCCGGAACCCTTTGGTCCACTGCCATCGGAACGGCAGCTTGCATGGCACGAACTGGAATATTACATGTTTGTTCATTTTACTGTTAATACTTTCACTGACAAGGAATGGGGCTACGGCGATGAAGACCCCTCAGTGTTTAATCCAACTGAGCTCGATTGCCGCCAGTGGGCGCAAGTGGCAAAGGACGCCGGCATGAAAGGTATCATAATAACCGCCAAACATCACGACGGATTTTGCCTGTGGCCTTCTCGATATACTGAGCATTCAGTAAAAAACTCTGCATGGAGAGACGGTAATGGTGATGTACTGAGTGAATTGCGCCAGGCCTGTGATGAGTATGGTCTTAAGATGGGAGTATATCTTTCACCCTGGGACCGTAACAGCGCTGTTTACGGCACTTCTGAATATCTGACCTATTACCGTAACCAGCTTCGTGAACTGCTGACTGATTACGGGGAGATCTCTGAAGTTTGGTTCGATGGTGCCAACGGGGGTGACGGTTATTACGGAGGCGCACGGGAAACACGGCGCATTGATAACAGGACATATTACGACTGGTCCAATACACATCAGATTGTAAGAGAGTTACAACCAATGGCAGTGATGTTCAGCGATGCGGGTCCCGATGTGCGGTGGGTTGGTAATGAACGTGGCATGGGCAGCCTGACCAACTGGTGTCTTCTTAATAAAGATGAAATGTACCCCGGTGGTAATTTTGCAAGGATACTGGGTGCCGGTAATGAGGATGGCAATTACTGGGTGCCTGCAGAGGTTGATGTCTCGATACGGCGGGGATGGTTTTATCACCCGAGCCAGGATTCTTTCGTAAGGTCCCCTGAAAATCTGATGGAACTCTATTATTCATCAGTCGGCAGAAACAGCAACCTGTTACTGAATGTTCCACCAGAAAGGAGGGGACTCCTTCATGAAAATGACGTCAGATCATTATTGGCATTCAAAGAATTAAGGGATAGAGAATTTGAGAATGACCTGGCTAAAGATAAGAAGGCAAGTTCATCCGGTGACAGGGGAAGAGGTTACAGGCCTTCAAATGTTAACGATGGAGATCCTGAAACTTACTGGGCACAACCCGACGGAGTAACCGAAGCTGAGATTGTGATTGATCTTGGGGAGGAGACAGAGGTCAACAGGATACTGATCCAGGAGTATATCAAATTGGGCCAACGGGTACAGGAATTTATTGTTGAAGCTTTAATCGAAGGGGAGTGGAAGCAACTGGTTGAAGGCACAACGATAGGCTATAAGGTGATCAGGAAGTTACCTGTGACTAAAACATCCAGGATAAGAGTCACTGTCAGGAAAGCAAAAGCGTGTCCCTTGATTTCGAATATTGAACTGTACCGTGCACCAGGAGATTAGAATTTTTTTTTACTTTGCAGAACAATTTTTTGGGGAAAGTGCTTAAGGTAAGGATATAAAAGGTGACACATAAAAAATAAAAAGCTACCCTATGGAGCAACTATATTGTGATGTTTCTTATAAAATCAGTAAACTTATTACTCGCACATATAGTACTTCATTTTCAATTGCAGTGAGTTATCTTAAACCTGAGAAACGAAAGGCAATCTACAGTATTTATGGTTTTGTAAGGCTTACCGACGAGATTGTCGACAGCTTTCATAATTATGATAAAAAGCTACTGCTGGATAAGTTTACCAATGATTATTATGAAGCTTTTAATACAGGTATAAGTCTGAATCCGGTTTTATATTCTTTTCAGCAGGTAGTCAGACAATATAATATCCCGGATGAACTTATACAGGCGTTCCTGAAAAGTATGAAAGCTGATCTGGGGGAGATTAATTACAGCCATAAGGATCAGATAAAGAAATATGTTTACGGATCGGCAGAAGCAGTCGGATTAATGTGTTTAATGGTATTTGTTAATGGTGACAGGACCCTTTTTAATGAATTAAAGAATCCTGCCATGAAATTGGGTTCGGCCTTTCAGAAAGTCAACTTCCTGCGCGATCTGAAGAATGATATAGAATTACTCGATCGTAATTATTTTCCTGAAATATATAATAAACCGTTTGATGAAAATGTAAAGAATGAAATAATCAGGGATATTGAAACTGACTTTTCCACATCATATCCGGGTATCACTAAACTACCGGCTGATGCAAAACTCCCTGTTATGATAGCATATTTATATTACAGGAGACTTTTGAAGAAGATCTCAGGCACTCCGGCTGATAAGCTGATTACTACCAGAATCCGGGTTCCTGATATTATAAAAGCATTTTTATTAATTAAAGCTTATCTTATTTGTAAGATAAAGCTCAGATAAATAAACCCTGTGTGAAATTCGGATGATAAGTAACTGTATGAATGAAATATATGTAATACCTTTTTACAGTTGTCTGTGGATATGATTATTCAACACCTTGTTCCAATAAATGTTAGTTTTAAAAACAAGCATATGCTGACTTTGATTAAAGCACACCAGGCACATCATAACAGTAAAACACCAAAGGATTTTATGAGCTTTGGATTGTTGCTCTTTCCAAGGAGATATTACAGCTAGCGGCTTATGTCATTGTACCTTATTCTGGAGATCCTTGCCGTTTCAATTCCGTTGATCCTGAGTTTTGATAAGAAAGTCCGGTTTTACAGGCTATGGAAATATCTGTTTCCGTCAATTTTAATAACCGGTGTTTTATTTATATCAATAGATATAATATTTACAAAACTTAGGATCTGGGGATTTAATCCTGGTTACCATTCAAAAATCATAATCTTAAATCTGCCTCTCGAAGAGTGGCTCTTCTTCATAGTAATTCCCTATGCCAGTCTTTTTATTCATTTTGTGCTCATTGCTTATAAACCTGATTTATTTCTGAGCGACAGAGTTGTAAGGATATTGTCAGGTACTTTGATAATAATCCTGGTATCTGTAATGGCTTTTAATACAGAGAAAAGTTACACCCTGGTTTATTTTACTGCAACTGTAATTGTTATATTAATTGATCTTCTTGGCAAAGCACAATTATTGAACAGGTTCTTTATTTCTTTCATTATCATTTTAGTACCTTTTTTCATAGTAAATGCTATCTTAACCGGCACTTTTATTAATGAAGAGGTTGTGTGGTATGATGGCTCAGAGATACTGGGAATCCGTCTCCTGACAATTCCTGTTGAAGATATAAGTTACGCTTTCAGCCTTATCCTGTTAAACCTTTTGCTGATGAGTATGTTCAGAAGAATTATTAAGGGAAGGCCGGATTAATATTCAGACATGTTTTTGGTTACCAGTAAAATAAGGGATTATCTGATTCGGAAGAATAACTATTTTATAAGCTTTTTGATTATTTTTTATTCCGTTGGGTTAATTGGGTTACTCATACCACAAACTCACACCCTGTTCTCCAATCTCTTCCCGATGGCTCTTCTGTTAAGCTTTGCTCTGATTCTTTTGCTTCATTCTGCTCCGTATAATGCAAAAACAGCATCCGGGTTGCTTATAATAGCTGTCACTGGCTATCTGATAGAAGTTATCGGAGTAAATACCTCCCTGATCTTTGGAAGCTACACATATGGTGCAGCTCTGGGATTTGAAGTTTTTAATACACCTCTAATGATCGGTATCAATTGGGTCCTGCTTGTTTATGCTTCAGGATCAATAGTATCGGCGATACCGGTAAATCCTGTATTTAGAATAGTAATTGCTTCATTGTTAATGCTTCTGTATGATTTTGTCCTTGAGCAGGCAGCTCCGCGACTGGATATGTGGAATTGGGAAGGAGGAGAGGTTCCATTGCAGAATTATATTGCCTGGTTATTAATTGCTGTGTGTTTTCATGCTTTCATCAGACAAACAGGTATTAAGATCAGAAATCCGGTCGCCCTGACAATATTCATGTGTCAGCTTCTCTTCTTCGTAATTTTATTAATCTTCTCCAGGTAACGTAATGATAATTAAATCAAAACATAATCCGTTAGTATATCCCTTTTTTAAAATTTATACTATCCTGAAGATCAGGAAGAACTTCATAAACATTAATATTTCGGGAGATTTTAAAGATAAAGGGCTTCCGGTACTGTTAATATGCAATCATATCAGCTGGTGGGATGGTTTCTGGGCAATGTACCTGAATATGAAAGTTTTCAAAAGGAAGTTTCATTTTATGATGCTTGAGGATCAGCTTGATAAATTTTGGTTTTTCAAGCTTACAGGCGGCTATCCGGTCCGGAGAAGATCGAAAAGTGTGATTGATTCAATAAATTACACAAATGAGCTTCTTTCTGAAAAGAATAATATAGTACTCCTGTTTCCCGGGGGTAAGATTGAATCACTCTATAACAATTCAATAGAATTTGAAAAAGGAGTTGTTCGCATCATAAATCAAACCGGTGGTATGGTCCATATAATCTTTGTTGTGAATCTTATTGAATATTTTTCTGAATCCAGACCAGGTCTTTTTGTCTATTATAAGGAGTATAACAGGTATGATGAAGATAAAGAGGTAATTCAAAGAGATTACAACGAATTTTATTCAGACTGTGTTTCGAAAAACATTCAAAAAGCACCCTCCCGATGATTATTTATTATATCGCATGGTTTATTATGATATTTACCCTTCTTCAGCTGCTGATAGCTTTTGTTAATTTAATATTCCTGTCGAAGCCGGGCAGGGGGAAAATATTTGAAGAACCTTTAATTTCTGTATTAATCCCTGCCAGAAATGAGGAAAATAATATCGGCAATATCCTTGATGACCTGCTAAACCAGGATTATAAAAATATTGAGATCATAGTGTTTAATGATCAGTCTGAAGACCTTACTGCAAAAATAGTACAGGAATATTCATTGAAAGATGGCAGGATAAAGCTGGTTGATTCACATGGTTTACCTTCCGGATGGCTGGGCAAAAACTATGCATGTCATTCATTATCAAAACACGCCGGCGGAGATTATTACCTGTTCATTGATGCAGATGTCAGGGTTGGACGAGGTCTTTTGACTAATTCAATTTCATATATGAATCGCTATAAAACCGGATTAATATCGATTTTCCCTAAACAGATAATGATATCAGTGGGTGAGAGGCTGACGGTTCCGAACATGAACTATATTTTGCTCTCCCTTCTGCCTCTCATAATGGTCAGGAAATCCCCCAATTATGCCTTTGCCGCCGCAAACGGACAGTTTATGTTGTTCGGTTCTTCAGTTTACAGATCACTTTATCCTCACGAAAAGATGAAGGACTGCAAAGTAGAAGATATTGCGATAGCCCGGTATCTGAAAAAAGAAAAATACAGGATTGCTTGTCTGGTCGGGGATGATTCAATAAGATGCAGGATGTACAAAGGTTGTATGGATGCTGTAAACGGATTCTCCAGGAACGTCGCAGCGTTTTTCGGAAATTCATTGATTCTTGCCTGCCTTTTCTGGTTTGTTACTACTTTCGGATTCATATTTGTGCTGCTGGCATTCACATTGAACATTTTCGTTCTTTATTTGATTATGTATTTAGTAGTAAGGATTTTAATTTCGCTCATAAGCGGACAGAATGTGATAAACAACTTGTTATTAACAATACCACAGCAGATTACGTGTGGCTTGTTCATTATCAAAGCAGTAAAAAATAAATTATCAGGGAGATACGAGTGGAAAGGAAGAGATATATATTGATTATTAGTCTGTTATTAATATCTGTTTTCAGCCTCAGGGCAGAGTACAGATCTGAGATCTACTCTGCATTCATAACAGGAAAAATGGAAATCTGGAAAGATGTTATTGACCGGATGGAAACAACAGAGGACAAAAGCAATGGTTTTATAATGGAACTGGTTAATTACCAGTATGGTTACATTGCCTGGTGCATTGGTGCCAACCGGAACAGGGAAGCCCGGAAATACCTTGATATTGCCGAAGATAATATTTCATTGCTGGAAAGGAGAGGGTTTAGTATGTCGATGGTAAATTCGTATAAAGCAGCCTTTTATGGTTACAGGATCGGACTGAATGTGTTGAAGGCGCCCTTTATCGGTCCAAAGAGTGTTGAATGTGCTAAAGAGGCCATGAAACTGGATCCATCCAATCCATTCGGATATATCCAGTACGGAAACACCCAATATTATATGCCTGCAATCTTTGGCGGATCCAAAGAGGAAGCTCTTCAATACTATTTAAAAGCTGAAGAGCTTATGGTTTCAGATGAAGAATACAATAATCAGAACTGGAATTATTTAAACCTTCTCATTACCATTGCCCAGGCCTATTCAGAGCTTCATGACCCCGGTTCCTCGAAGGACTACTATGAAAAGATTTTGAATAAAGAACCTGGCTTTGAATGGGTGAAAGAGGATCTGTACAAGGAAATTTTAAATAACATGAAAAATTAAAATATGTCGAAAAATGTTCTGATAGTCGGGGCGGGCCTTGGCGGACTGGCGACAGCTTTGCGACTGGCAAAAAGGGGATATAATGTTGAGATTCTTGAAAAGAACAAACAGGCAGGCGGACGTGTCAACCAGCTGAGAAAAGATGGTTTTACCTTTGATACAGGACCAAGCTTTTTCAGTATGTCCTATGAATTCAAGGAATTTGCCGGTGACTGCAACATCAGTCTGCCTTTTAAATACTTTGAACTTGATCCGTTGTATACTGTCAACTTCAGCAGAAGCCCCAAAACCTACTATTTATATAAGGATATAAAAAAGCTGGCTGAGCAATTCACAGAGATCGAACCTGATTTTGAACTCAAAATGAGAAGGTATCTCGAGAAAAGCAAAAACCTGTTCCACGATACATCCGTTGTAATAAAAAGTAACTACGACTCCATCCTTCATTATCTGATTACATTGCTGAAGGTTAATCCGGTACACGCGCCCATCCTTTTACGTAATTTCTGGC
The DNA here is from genome assembly GCA_964596715.1 of uncultured Rikenellaceae bacterium. Taxonomy (GTDB): domain Bacteria; phylum Bacteroidota; class Bacteroidia; order Bacteroidales; family VadinHA17; genus LD21. The sequence goes on along the minus strand of CAZQVL010000007.1, from coordinate 5,088 downwards.
AGCAGGTATCCCATTATTTCAAGTCAGATGATGCAGTGCAGATATTATCACTGGTTGCCTTTTTCCTTGGACGCACTCCTTTCGATACTTCTTCAGTCTATACCCTGCTTTCTTACACTGAATTTATGCACGATGGTTATTTTAACGTGGAGGGGGGGATGTACAGGATCATCGAAGGCATACTTGATGAACTGAAAAAGGAAAATGTCAGGATCACTTATGATACCGAGATAAAGGATTTTTATTCATCCGGGAATAACCTGGATTATCTTATCGATCAGAACAATAGAAGATGGAGTGCAGATATCATAATTATTAATGCCGATGCAGCCGTATTCCGGGGCAGGGTGTTCAGGAGGCCTGAATTCTCGGAAGAAAAACTTGACCGTAAATCATGGACTATGGGGCCGTTGACCATATATCTTGGCATAAACAGCAAACTGCCACAGGTTGATCACCATAATTATTATCTCGGGGATAATTTCAGGGAGTATGCGGATAAGGTATTCAAGAATCCTGAGTCTTTGCAGAAACCCTATTATTATGTAAATGTCTTAAGCCGGCATAATGAAGAGTGTGCCCCGGAAGGATCGGAGAGCCTCTTTTTTGTCTGCCCTGTTCCTGACCTGAGGTTTAAACCCGACTGGAGCGATCGTGATGAAATTGTCGATAGTATAATAACCGATTTTTCGTTTAGAATTAACAAGGACATAAAGCCTGACATAGTATCAAGAACCGTATATACTCCCGCTGACTGGCAGGACCAGTTCAACCTGCACAGGGGCAGCGGACTCGGTTTGTCACACGATATGCTGCAGATAGGAGGATTCCGGCCTAAAAACTATGATGAGGTATTTAAGAATGTTTTTTATGTTGGTGCCTCAACCATTCCAGGAACAGGATTACCCATGGTAATAATAAGCTCAAAGCTGGTCTGCGAAAGAATTGAGAAATATTCATCAAAATTTCTACAGACAACCTGATATGTAGTTTGATACATTCTGTTATTTTAGCAGATCAGCGGCTACTGACAATGCAGCGTAATCTCCCAGATCCTCACCCAGTCTGGCCGGCACAATCCTGCAAACATGTGCGGAAAGAGCCAGTGCTTCCTTACTGATGATTTCAACAGCATACGGTTCCAGCAATTCGCGCGACCGGGTGAAGATACTTCCGATGACTATCATTTCAGGATTTAAAATATCGATGAGCACCGATAAGCCCTTACCAAGATATTCTCCTGATATCCTGTATATTTCCAGTGCAAGCTCATCTCCAAGCAGAGCTGCTTCAGCAACAGCCTGAGCAGTAATACCTTGCAGCTCCTCTGATGTTTTGCAGAAGCTAACCTTTTCTCCCATCTGGAATTTCTCCATTATCATGATTCGGGCTAACTGGGCAATGCCGCCGCCACTGCAAAAACCTTCGAATGAGCCTGATTTCCCGTAACCCACCGGTCCGGATTCAGAAAGCCTTATGTGTCCTGCTTCCCCGGCCATATCATTTGTGCCGGTATATAACCTGCCGTTCAGGATCAGCCCTGCACCCATACCCGTGCCGAAGGTCATGAATATCATATTTTCCATACCTCTTCCCGCACCAAACTTCCACTCTGCCAGTGCGCATGCATTGGCATCGTTCTGAATTCCGGTCTTTATCCCAAATTTGTCAGTAATAAACCTGACAATCGGTACATTATCCCATCCCGGAAGATTCGGGGGAGACATAACAATACCTTTTTTACTGTCAAGGGGGCCGCCACAGCTTATACCGAGCGCTTTTACCTTACCGGATGTAAGATTATGTTTATTAATCAGAGCATCAAAATGCCTGAAAATACTGTCTAATGTATGATTCAGACCCCGGTCCGATTCCGTTGCAAAACCTGATTTATCAACAATGGTAAGATTATCACCTTCCTGCACTCCGTAGATAACAGCACATTTTGTACCGCCGATGTCCAGTCCAAGCAGAGATTGATTCATTATATCATCTTTGCGGAATGCCAACAGTTTGCGCGAGAATTATCACCTGGCTGGATCTCAATCCCATCTCGGGCGCGAGCTTATCTTTCGGTACCAAGCCCCTTACCACACAACCCAGATTTTCAGATGCACAATAGAGATAAACATTCTGAGCAATAAATCCCGTATTTGCCCATGATGATAAAAGATCAGAATCTTTTATTTCGTCTCCCTCTTTCTTGCCCAGTTTGGCCATATCAGCAACAAACACAAGGTTGACAGGAGCGTCAGCAACAAAATCCTGGGTGCCGCAAACCTTCCTTATGTCCCTGTTATGAATCTGTTTAAGTGTATTTAATTCAGGATCATACAGATAAAGTCCACCGGGCAAGGCAACATACACATCTATTTCCTGCATATTCCGTGATGACGGGGCTGTCCTTTTCTTATCAGCAGGACGGTTGATACCCCAGCCTGCCCATAGAAGATCTGAAAGTTGCTGCAGTGTAAGGTTATCCTTTGTGAATGTCCTGATTGACTGTCTTTCGTTCAGAGCCTGCATAAGTGGCTTGCCACCGGTTTTATTGGGAGCGGGAAGTGTGATATCCTGTGATTTGACCTGCATCAAGGCTACATTTAATGTTAATACACAAAAAATAAAGAAAATCTTCTTTTTCATGATTGTAATAATTATTTATTTATACTATTTCATTCTTCTCTGTGACCCTCTGTGTCTCCTCTGTGTAAGTTCTTCTTTTATAACACAGAGGACCACAAAGGATTCACAGAGCACCACAGAGTTATACTTTCAGAAACATTTTTGCTGTTTTGACAGTATCTGCAACTTTTTTTGTCAGCTCTGCCCAGTCTTTCTTCTGGATAAGATCCTTTGAAAAAAGCTTTGACCCCATACCAACACATGTCACTCCTGCTTCAAACCATTCCCTCAGGTTCTCAATTGTAGGTTCAACTCCTCCCGTTGGCATTATGCTTGTCCACGGGCAGGGTCCTTTAATCGCTTTGACAAAATCCGGTTCCCCCACAGAAGCTCCGGGGAATATTTTAACTATCTCAGCACCAAGCTCCTCAGCATAGCTGATCTCAGACAGAGAACCACAACCCGGCGACCACAAGATTTTTCTCCGGTTGCATACTTTAGCCATATCCGCATTGAGTACCGGCGAGACAATAAAGTTTGCTCCGAGTTGAATATAAAGGGAAGCGGTTCCTGCATCTACCACTGAACCGACTCCCATAATCAACTCAGGTACCTCTTTCTCTGCCCACTTATTGAGTTCACTGAAAAGCTCATGAGCATAATCACCCCGGTTGGTGAACTCAAACACCTTGATCCCTCCGTCGCTACATGCTTTTATGACATTTCTGCAAACCTCCGGATCCTTATGATAGAAAACAGGAACGATACCTGTTTCACGCATTATGATTATAACATCAATTCTGGTAAATCTTGCCATATATAAACAGTTAACCTATACAAATATATCTAATATTTTTGAACCATAGAGAAGAAGGAAGAATTGTTGATAACGTCTTATTTAACCGCAAAGGGCGCAAAGCTTTAACAAAGTTCGCAAAGCCAAAGCAATGATACTTAATTCTTTGTGTTCTTTGCGGTTAGTGGATTTCAATTTTGGCCATTTCCGCTTCGCGGAACAAACTCTTCAAAGAGGGAATTTTGTCTTTCACTTTTTACTTTCGCCTTTTCACTTTTGTCTTTTTCCTTTTATCTTTTATCTTTATCTTCACTATACGAACCTTCACCATGGCATTAAACTACATCTGGATCGCCTTCTTCCTTATCGGTTTCCTTGTTGCTCTCGGGCAGTTGATCTTTGCAGGTAATACACAGATTTTCAACGATCTCGTTAATTCCATTTTTTCCAATGCAAAAACCGGTTTTGAAATTTCCCTTGGTCTGACAGGAGTTCTGACCCTCTGGCTTGGTTTAATGAAAGTAGGCGAGAGGGGGGGTGTTGTGGCAATACTTGGAAGACTATTCGGCCCGCTTTTTCTGAAACTTTTTCCTGAACTGCCAAAGGGTCATCCTGCGTATGGATCAATTATACTGAACATTTCAGCCAATATGCTTGGCCTGGATAATGCAGCCACACCAATGGGGCTTAAGGCAATGAAGGAGATGCAGGAGGTTAACCGCGATAAAAAGAGTGCATCCAATGCACAGATAATGTTCCTTGTACTGAATGCATCGGGATTGACAATCATACCTGTCAGCATAATAGTTTACAGAACTCAGCTTGGAGCTGTTAACCCGGCAGATATTTTTATTCCAATACTGATTGCTACGTTCTTTGCAACTATAGTCGGACTGCTTAGTGTAGCTATTGTTCAGAAAATCAATATTTTTGATAAGGTGGTCATTGCTTATCTTGGTGGACTTACCGCAATTGTTGCGGGAATTATTGTTTATTTCAGCAATCTTCCGAAAGAACAGATAACAACAATTTCAACATTCGCGGCAAATTTCATTCTTCTCACTATTATAATGCTTTTCATAGTACTTGCCTTTATAAAGAAAGTTAATGTATATGACGCCTTCATTGAAGGTGCCAAAGAAGGTTTTGGGATTGCTATCAAGATAATCCCGTTTCTTGTTGCAATCCTTGTTGCAATAGGTATATTCAGGGCATCAGGGGCTATGGATTTCATAATCAAAGGTATTGCAGGTTTTTTTGCATGGATGGGAGTTGATACCCAGTTTGCAGGAGCTCTGCCTGTTGCATTTATGAAACCACTAAGCGGAAGCGGTGCCAGGGGTCTGATGATTGATGCCATGACAACACACGGAGCCGATTCTTTTATCGGCCGATTGGCATGTACCCTGCAGGGATCAACCGATACCACTTTTTATATTATCGCTGTTTATTTCGGATCGGTGGGTATCAAAAACACACGACATGCCATCGGGTGTGGCTTAATAGCTGACCTGGCTGGTGCTATTGCTGCAATCCTGGTTGCATACTTGTTTTTTGGGTAAAAGCACAGGGCTCAGGTGTACTACGAAGCTTTAGCGAAGGAGTAGGGCTCAGGTGTATTACGAAGCTTTCCTTGACGGCCGAAGCTTCAGCGTAGGTCGTAGCGAAGG
>CAZQVL010000006.1:37589-111269 GCA_964596715.1 uncultured Rikenellaceae bacterium | reverse complement strand
CGTCGGACGCAGTCCGAAGCCTTGTCGCTTACGCTCCAGAGCTTTAGCGACGGAGCGGCGCAGGAGGGCTTTACCCATTTCAACTCTGTTACTCCAGGCTTCGGTTAACATAGTCCACTGAAACTGGCGAAGGAAAGTTTCGCTCCATTCTCCCGTTTTATTTGCCGTTAAAATAAAAAAAGGTATCTTAGAAATTCTTATATAAATTAAATCTCATATCTATGAAATATCGCAAACTTGGCAAGACAAACCTGATTGTCAGCGAGATCGGCTACGGTATGTGGGGAATGGCCGGATGGACTGGTTCGGATGATGAAGAATCATTCAGGTCCCTGCAGCTTGCAGTTGACATGGGATGCAACTTCTTTGATACTGCCTGGGGTTACGGTGCCGGGAAGAGCGAAAACCTGCTCGGTCAGCTTATCAGTGCAAATAAAGACAAAAAGCTATACACAGCAACCAAAATGCCTCCGAAAAACTTCAAATGGCCCAGTAGACGTGAATATACACTGGATGATTGCTTCCCCCCCGACCATATTGAGGAATATGTCGAAAGAAGCCTTAAAAATGCCGGGCTCGATTCCTTCGACCTGATGCAATTCCATACATGGGAAGACCAATGGCTGGAGGATGAGCGCGGAATAAACAAAATGACTGATCTTAAAAACCAGGGTTTGTTTCATGCCATAGGCATCAGTATAAACCGGTGGGAACCATGGAACGGAATAAAAGCTGTGAAAAGCGGACTTATAGATACTGTTCAGGTTATATATAATATTTTCGACCAGAATCCAAAAGACGAGCTTTTCCCGGCCTGTCGCGAACATAATATAGGAGTTATTGCAAGGGTCCCTTTTGACGAAGGCTCATTGACGGGCACTCTGACAGAAGATAGCAAATGGCCGGATGGGGACTGGCGAAATACATACTTTGTTCCCGAAAACCTTATTGCGAGTGTTGAACATGCGAATGCTCTTAAACCATTGATCCCCAGTGGCATGACAATGCCGGAAATGGCACTCCGGTTTATTCTCGGAGAACCAGCCGTGAGTACAATCATTCCGGGAATGCGAAAAAAACATCATGTAATATCAAACATGGGAACAAGTGATGCAGGACCCCTCGATACTGACTTAATAAAAGAACTTGAGAAACACCGCTGGGATCGAGAACCCAAAGTCTGGTCACAATAAATTCAGCATTAACATTTGTAATTATATAATCGTTTGTGAAATCCTTTTTCAACATGAAATAAAACGAAAATAAAATGGGAATGAGTTTTAACATTATGGACTGTGCATTAGTTGCTATTGCCACGGGAGAGAAAGCTCAGAATCTGAGGGAATTGCGGGACTGTCTGAAAACTACTCACAGGGGTTGTTTGTATTTTCATTTCTGGGGTGGTCTGTTAAGACAACACTCCAGTGATACTGAATTTCAGAATGATTTCGCTAATTGGTCGAGTCGTAGCCTTAACGATCTAAGGGTAGCCGAACAGCTTTCACTAATTGATCCCAATGTGCATAAAGACCTCGAATCCCTCCGCAGGGAAATAATTGAGGTTATTGAACAACGTTTGTCTGAAACGGAATATGTCCCGTGGGCAAAACCAGGTAATGAATTTCAGTTTATACGATCGCAAACTGTTGTCTTTGATACAGGAATAAGAATTAATAAGCCGGAAGAGCTAAAGGAAATAATACCCAATCTTACTCTCAGCAGCATCTTTTATCATTTCATCGATGCACGCCGCAGAACTATAGAACATAAAAATGATTTTATTGTCTGGCTTTCCGGTTTCGGGAAGAAATACGCCGAACTGATTAATCGTCTTGACAGAATTGATCCGTATTTCACAACACTTAGTGAACTTCGGGAGGAGACCGGGGATATTTTTCAACAATACTTTAAAAACCGTGCCTGATGAAAAGTCTTTTAGAACAATATGCAGTAATAGTGGGTAATGAGGTCATTGATCACCTTAAACAACTGGCAAATCCTCTGAAAGGGATGAAAATAATACATATAAATTCAACCAAGGAAGGAGGCGGAGTAGCCGAAATCCTTAACCAGCTTATCCCTCTCAAAAGAGAGCTGGGAATCGATGCTGAATGGGAGGTGATAAAAGGCAGCTCTGAATTTTACCAGTGTACAAAAAAAATGCATAATGCCCTGCAGGGTAATCGAGAGGAAATATCAGGTGCTCTTTTAAAGGCATACGAAGATACCAATCTTCAAAATTATGAACTATTGGGGTCCCGGCTTCAGGAAGCCAGTGTCGTTTTCATTCATGATCCCCAGCCTGCTCCTCTGCTACGGTTTTGTTCAGTTAGAAAAGGCAAATGGTTATGGCGATGCCATATTGATGTCAGTCATCCTTTCAGACCAGTCTGGAAATACCTGCGGGAACATGTCGAAGGCTATGATGCCAGCATCTGGTCTCTGGCCGACTTCGCTCAGCCCCTTTCTCACCCTTTATACCTGATTCCTCCAAGCATTGATCCGCTAAGTGATAAAAACAAAGATCTTTCTGAAAGCGAGATTTCAGGTTACCTTGATTCATGGAATATCGACAGGGATATTCCTGTCATCACACAGGTTTCAAGGTTTGACCGTTTCAAGGATCCAATTGGCGTTATCCAGGCATATCAGCTTGTAAAACAATACACCCCGGTCCAGCTTGTACTTGCCGGCGGGAGTGCCACAGATGATCCTGAAGGAGCACAGGTACTCAATGAAGTAAAGGAATTTGCAGGCAATGATTCGGATATTCACATCCTGGAGCTTCCTCCCGATGCCCACCGTGCAATAAATGCCATGCAAAGGGGATCAGATATTGTGTTGCAGAAATCCCTACGCGAAGGATTCGGACTCACTGTAACAGAAGCTTTGTGGAAAGGAAAACCTGTAATTGCAGGCCAGACAGGTGGAATTAAACTTCAGGTCATAAATCACTACAACGGATTTCTGGTTAACACACCCGAAGGAGCTGCTTTACGCATAAGGTATCTCCTTAAACATCCCGGTATTATGGAGACAATGGGTAACAAAGCCCATGAGGTAGTACTCAATAATTTTCTCATAACCCGGCACCTCCAGGAATATCTGACACTGGTGCTGGCATTACTGTACGGTTCCGAAGACAGAATTGAAATAAAAATGCATGCAACTGCCTGACTGCTCAATAACTAAAGATTAATATTTTGGCCAGGAACCTGAAAATACTAATGGTTGCATCGGAATGTGTTCCATATGCCATGACCGGCGGTATGGGTGAAGTTGTTGGATCATTGCCCGTATTCCTTAAAAAACTCGGAGCAGATATCAGGATAGTAATACCAAAATACTCCTTTATCAATACCCGAAAGAATAATATTGTTCCATTTCTGAAATCTATGGGTGTGTGGATGGGCACTTCACAGGAATGGTGCAGTGTTTACAGAACTATAACTGATAATGAAATTCCGGTTTATTTCATCGAATTTAATATCTACTTTGACAGATACGGCATTTATCATGATGCAGGATTTAATGATTACTATGATAATCCAAAACGGTTTGCTTTTCTCTCACGGGCGGCATTACAACTCTGTAAGGATATAAAGTTTAAACCGGATATTGTACATGCAAATGACTGGCAAACAGCATTGTTGCCGGCATATCTGAAAATATGGCATAATGAGGATCCTGTTCTCGGGGATGCTGCAAGTGTGCTTACAATCCATAACCTGGCATATCAGGGAAAATATTCAAAAGAATACTATGATTATCTGGGGATGGGAGAGATCAATTTCACACCTGATAAATTTGAATGCCTTGGGGCAATTAATCTTTTGAAGGGAGGGATTTATTATGCGGATGTGATCAATACTGTTAGTCCGGGATATGCCCGTGAGACATTAACTACCGAAGGAGGATTCGGACTCGATCCTTTCCTCAGAAAAAAAGGCAGCAGGTTTACCGGTATTCTTAATGGAGTTGATTACGAACAATGGAATCCGGAAACTGACACTTTAATTCCGGTTAATTATAATATTAACAATTTAGAGGGAAAGGCTGCCTGCAAAAGATTACTGCAGGAAAAATTTAATCTTGATCAGGACCCGGGCATCCCTGTTATTGGTCTGGCAAGCAGGTTTACGTGGCAAAAGGGATTGGAACTTCTTTCCGCCTGCATCGAAAGAATACTAAATACCTTAAAGGTACAGCTTGTAATTGTAGGTTCGGGGGACAACAACCTTGAAATGTATTTCGGTCGTTTGCCCGGTATTTACCCCGGCAAAACCGGATCTTACATAGGTTATAACAACGAACTGGTCCACCTACTTGAGGCAGGGAGCGATTTTTTTCTGATGCCTTCGGTTTATGAACCCTGTGGATTAAACCAGATCTACTCCCTGAAGTATGGTACTATCCCAATAGTAAGAGCTACGGGAGGACTGGATGATACAGTTGAGCATTATAATCCGGAAACAGGCACCGGTACAGGATTCAAATTTTTAGAATTAAACCCAGATGCCCTGTGCCAGGTTGTTACCAGGGCTGTGGAAATATATTACACCAATAAAATGCATATCAGCAACCTGATACGGAATGGAATGCAAAAGCATTATTCCTGGGAGGAAAGCGCAGAGCAATACCTGAATCTATATTATAAAGCCCTCCGGCTAATAAAGTAATAGTAACAACAGGAGATCTCTAACAATAACATATAAATTTAATCCCTGTTTATTTCCAGTTAATCTTATAAAGAGCAACAGCCTGTGCAGGCAGAACAGTATGTATCAAAAATCCTGTCAATATTTGATCGATCATATAAATTCGCTGATTTTATTATTACAGTATCAGGGAATGAATAGTAAAGATTTTCTCTTAACTTTAATCCACATTTGTCCTCCTTATTAGGGATACTATAAGTAAGTTCTTTGTAAAAAAGATTTCTTATATATCAATAGACCTGACAGGAATATGATATTATATATTCCAATAAAACATGTTTTAATATCCGCATGAAGTGGCTGAATTTTAACAGATTAAGTAGCAAGAATATCAAACCCCGAAGTAAGGAACTGATATATTACCTGCGAACCTCTGACGCCAGTTTTTTCTTAATATTCTCTATTCTTGTCGGTCTGGGTGCCGGATTTGGGGCAATACTTTTCCGCTGGTTAATACTGCAATTCACAAATTTATTCTTTGTGAAAGGAGAAGATTTCCTCGGATTCATAGGGCACTATTATATTATCCTCATCCCTGTGATCGGGGGGATGATTGTTGGTCCCCTGATTCATTTTTTTGCCAGAGAAGCTAAGGGACACGGGGTTCCGGAAGTAATAAGCTCCATGGTCATTAACAGCGGGAGAATCAGACCCCGAGTAGCTATAGTGAAAGCACTGGCTTCTTCTATCTGTATTGGGTCCGGAGGTTCTGTGGGAAGAGAAGGACCAATAATCCAGATCGGTTCTGCTATTGGTTCTGCGATAGGACAGCTTTTCACACTCACTGAAGAAAAGACAAAAACCCTTGTAGCCTGCGGGGCAGCAGCAGGTATTGCCGCAACCTTTAATGCCCCGTTAGGCGGGATATTTTTTGCCATGGAGGTTATCCTCAGAGAATATGGTCTGAGAAATTTTTCATCCGTTGTCCTTTCATCAGTTACTGCTACAGTGATTTCCAGGCACTTCCTCGGAGACCACCCGGCTTTTCAAACCCCGGCTTTTGAATTATATAGTCTTCTGGACATCCCATATTATTTTGTATTTGGATTGCTGACTGCCCTTACAGCCTGGCTGTTTATAAAGGTACTATATAAAAGTGAAGATATTTTTAACAGCCTGAAAATACCTGAATACATTAAGCCTGCCACAGGCGGCCTGATTATTGGACTTATTGGTCTTTATTTCCCTCAGATATTTGGTGTCGGTTACGAAGTTATTGAAAGCTCTGTCAACGGGGAACTTGCTCTGGGCGTTATCATCGCACTTGTATTTTTGAAAATCCTTGCCACTTCTGTAACACTTGGTTCAGGTGGTTCAGGAGGTATCTTTGCACCTTCATTATTTATCGGAGCTCTTTTGGGTGAAGGTTTCGGAAAATTGGCTTATCTGATCTTCCCGGGTACAATAATACCTCCGGGTGCCTTTGCCCTTGTTGGTATGGCGGCTGTATTTGCAGGCACAGCACACGCTCCGATTTCTGCAATCCTGCTTCTTTTTGAAATGACAGGAAATTATGAAATCTTACCTCCCCTTATGATCAGCTGTGTTATTTCAGCTATCCTGGTCAGGTGGATATCAAAAAATTCTATTTATACCATGAAATTAGTCCGGAAAGGCATTGATATTGAAAAATATAAAGAAATTGACCTGATGGAAAATATCACTGTCTCGGAAGCTATGATAATCGATGTTATCGCCGTGCAACAATCCGACTCGATCAAAAAAGTAGGCCTGATGATTAAATCTACAAACCACAGAGGCTTCCCTGTACTTGGTGAAAACGGGAAATTGGCAGGAATTGTTACACGTGAAGATATTAACAAGGCTCTACGGAAAGGAAATACTGAAGCTGAAATTGAAACAGTAATGACCACGGATATTATCGTATGTTATACAAACGAAAGTCTGAAAACAGCTCTGCATAAAATGGCAAAAAGAAATATTGGCCGGATACCTGTAGTAGACAGGAGCGACATGGCTCATTTAATTGGAATAGTTACCCGGAAAAGCCTTATCACTGCATACAACCTGGCTCTGGAACGGAGAGGAATCAAAATCCGTTAGCTGATTTTTTTAAAATACTATTCAGGGAAAGATCCAGGCAGTTGTTAAAAGTTCTTTAACGATTATTTATCAATCCAGCTCTTGAAATCTTTAACCTTATCGCGGCTCACAACGAAAAGATCACTTTTTTCTTTATTCTTTAAAGTCAGCTGTAACCTGCTGGAAGAGTAACTGTACATAAGGGCAATTGCATCAATATTGACAATACATTCACGGTTAATTCTGAAAAATTTACGAGGATCGAGCATACTCTGTAACTGTTCAAGAGAGTAATCAACACCATAGTCTTTACCTTGATAATCACTCAGAAAGGCATTCCGTTCGCATATGTGAAAATGGCTTATCTCAGATACCGGAACCGATCTGTATTTTTCACCTATTTTAATAAGAAATCTCGATTTATATTGATTTCTGAACTCATTAATGAGCTGCCTGAAATCCCTCTTAAATGGATCTTTGTCAACGTAATAAAGCTTTTTATATTTGTATAGAGCTGACTTAAGAGACTTTTCATCAATTGGTTTAAGGAGATAATCAACACTGTTCACCTTAAACGCTTTGAGTGTGTACTCATCGTAAGCTGTAGTAAAAATTATCGGAGTGTCGACATTGATTGTTTCAAAAATCTCAAAACAAAGACCATCATCGAGCTGAATATCCATCAGGATCAGGTCTGGTTGAGGTTTCTCCTGTAACCTGTTTATTGTTTCTTCGACAGTCTCGACAACTCCCAGAACGGTTATCGATTTATCAATTTTTTTCAATAGCTTGACGATCTTGTCGGCAGCAGGCAATTCATTCTCAACAATCAGAACATTCATTATAATAAAGGTAATTTAACAAGGAAATAATTAATAGTCTCTTCAATAACCAGATCTCTCCCGGAAACGAGCTTGACACGTTCAGAAAGATTCTTTAGTCCAATTTTAGTGGATTTCAATTGGGTGGCTTTTTTCTGAAGATTATTTCTTACAACGATAAATTGATCCTCAATATAAATTGAAATTCTTAAAGGATTATCCCGAGCTGCAATATTGTGTTTTATGGCATTCTCGAGGAGAATCTGCAATGAAACAGGAAGTATTTCAAACTTGTTTGCATCAATAGTTTCAACATCCAGTATTATCTTTTCTTCATCCCTGATCTTATGTAGATTATAATATCCAATAATAAAATCCAGTTCAGCATGAAGAGGTACTTTATCCTTCTGCCCGTTTTCGAGTATATAGCGGTAGAATAATGAAAGATTATTAATAAACTTTTCAGCAACATCAGGCTGTGTCTGAACCAATGATGAAATTGTATTCAGACTGTTAAAGAGGAAATGCGGATTTACCTGGTTCCTTAATGTCTCGTTCTGAAAGATAAGATTCTGTTCTTTGAGTTTTTGCTCTCTTTTCAGGGCATCCTGCCATTGTATTATTATAAAAATGATTGCACCAAACGATAATCCTCCGGCCGTTGATATTACCCAGGTCTTAAATTCATAAATCCTGAAGTCATGAAAAACCATATTTAAGTCGTTCCCGTAAATCCATGCTGTTATATATTTGAAAATCAAAAAAATGATGAGCGCCGCAAAAAAGCAGGTAATAATAAAAATCACAAAACGGTGCAGCACAATCCTTGTAAACTCCTTAACAGTAATATTTGCATTTAGTTCTTTAAAAATCCTCGCGGCAATAAAAATAAATACCTCAAGTTGTATTAATATAAGCAGGAAAAAACTCAGGTTATCTGACAGGGAACCGGAAAATCCCTTTTTAAATGAAACAATTAAGGTAGCCACCAATGCCATCAGAATAAATGCTATATGAGGGATTAGCTTTCGCTGATCAAGAAAGATTTCCGGTGTAAAATTCTTCATAATAACAAAGTTACTATATTCTTTATTTAATTCTTTCGAGCCAGAGTTCTCTGATGGTTTTTATGAGGAATTTGTCATTAAACCCATTTAATTCTATTTCCTGGATTGTCCCGCCGTACATTTCAGCATATTCGATTTGCCTGCTTTTGAGTGCAAGCCAGGTGGTTCCCCAGTATTGCTCAGTCCCTCTGGTTTGGATCTGGTCCATCGAGATTTCGATCCTGTTATCAATAGCCCTGTACTCAAGAACAGCACATAATTCGTTATTCATCAAGGAAATACCGGTCATGCACAGTTGAATATCTGCATGCTCATATGTGCCAATATCAGCCATATTAAATTCCTCGTTGATGTCAGTTATCACAAACTTATGGTTCAGGTACAATGAATCGGAGTACTTCCATGCGAATTCTTCTATAGCCATCATATCCCATATCAGATTGCGGGCAAACACATTCTCAGTATTGGCAGGAAAATCTTTAAACGCCTCTTCCTCCAACATTTCTGGTGACGGAATATATTCAAAATTTTCCATATACTCTTGCTTCGTCCCTTCTGTGAAAGGTTCTGAATAACTGTTGGAGCTGGAAATAAATACATTATTCCAGGTCACATGTCCATCTTTATGGTCTCTGGTGTAATCGCCGGTTACCTTCATCTTACCGGTGAAGTCTCCATAAAGATCCCTGTTTGTGTAAACAGCTGTCATCCTGTATTTCTCCGGAATTCCATCATCTACAGGTTTGCCTGAGCGTAATTCTGTAAGATATTTTATAATAATATCTTTTTGATTCTGCCCATAACATATGTCAGAATAGATAATTCCAGATAACATCATAAACCCTGCAAATTTTAAAAACAATTCTCTTTTCATTTTTTCTATTTTTCTGGTTAAACAATAAATTCATATCAAAGAAAAATCATGATTAATCCGAAAAAAAATAAAAGATGCGGAATGGCAGGAAAGGATTGCTGAATGGTAAATAATCATGTTTATATCGAATACCGAATTTCTTCCTATATTATTCGACCATCAGAAATTACATCAGCGAGACATCTATAAAATTAATATTTTATTTTATATTAAGGGGCGAAATCATAAACAAAAAAATTCACATTACATGATTAAAGAAATCACCTTAAATGATCTCAATCCTGCTGAATTCATCAGTGAAAAGGTTGTTGAGATAAAAAATATTGTTGGTGACGGAACAGCCATTAATGCCCTGTCGGGGGGTGTTGATTCATCTGTCGTTACTATGCTGGGGCACAAGGCATTAGGGCGACAACTAAAAACAGTCTTTATTGATAATGGCCTTATGCGCGAGGGAGAACCCGCCCGGGTTGCGAATCTTTTCAGACAATATGATGTTACTGTTGAAGTTGTCGATGCGCGCAGTGATTTTTTCGCTGCACTCAAAGGAATAACTGATCCTGAAGAGAAACGAGAAGCTATTACCCAGACGTTTTACAAGGATGTTTTTGGCCGTATTGTCAGGGAAAGCGGGGCAAGATTCCTCCTTCAGGGCACTATCCTCACCGATGTTGATGAAACAGTGGCCGGTATTAAACGTCAGCATAATGTTTTTGAACAGTTGGGTATTGACCCCCGCAAAACTTTTGGTTACCACATCATTGAACCGCTCATTCAGCTCCGTAAAGATGGAGTGAGGGCAGTTGGCAGAACTCTCGGATTACCTCCCGAATTGTTTGACCGCATTCCCTTTCCCGGTCCTGCCCTGTCAGCCAGGGTTATAGGAGAAGTAACACCTGAGCGGATAGAAACAGTCCGTAAAGCCACCACGGTTGTGGAAAACCTGTTACAGAATACAGGTGCCTTCCAGTATCTTGCAATACTGCACGAAGATCGAGTAACAGGAATGCGTGACGGTAAACGTGACTTTGGCCAGCAGATCGAAATACGTTGCTGGGATAGTCAGGATGCAAGAACTGCAAGCCCTACAAAGCTTCCATTTGAACTCCTTCAGCAGTTGGCTAACGAGATCATCGGCAAAGTACCCGGGATTGTAAGCGTTACTTATAACATTACCACAAAACCACCATCAACTATTGAAGCTGTTTAATAAAGAACAACTCAACGCCCTAACGCCTTAACGACTCAACTTTGTTAGGTCGTTAAGGCGTTAGGGCGTTAAGGCGTTAGGGCGTTGAGGCGGGTTAGTAAAGTAAAAAGTGCCGGAAATTTTTTATTCAGTTGTTTCCAATTGTACTGTTGTGCCCTGCAAGCCATCGGAACTAAGAGTAACAGTAACTTTTCCTGTTTTATCCGTTGACTGGAGATAAATGAGTAGCTTACCGTGATATGCATGTTGCTTTTTATCTTTGTAGCCTTCAGTATTTACAGGATTCGCATCTTCCATTCCCAATAACCTTACCGGTCCGCTTATCTCGCAACTGATCTCATTTCTGGCATCATAAACAACATTACCAGCCTCATCACATACAGTCAAAAAAACATGTGCCAGATCCTCCTTATCAGCCTTGAGTGATGTTACATCGCTGATTGCTGCCAGTTTAACTGGTGCAGCGGTTGTTATGAGCTCGTCGTATGCTACCTCCCTCCCATTGTTTTTAGCCACAGCTCTTAATGTACCATTTTCAAACGGCACGTCCCACGATATCGTTCTGTTTTGAAAATCGGCCATTTTTCTGGTACCCAGAGATCTGTTATTTAAAAACAGCTCCACTTCCTCACAATTGGAAAATGCATTAACACTTATAGTCTTTCCCTGGTCATAGTTCCAGTGGGGTTCAACCCTTTTGTGTGCCCAGAGACTTACAGGAGTACGGTCAGTTATCCGGTCTGTCGTTCCCAGAAAAATCATTGGTTTTTCGCTCCACAGGCTCTGCCTGAAATAGAATTCAGGCTTTTTGTTACCGGCCAGATCTATCATACCTGATGTGCTGTGACGGGAAGGATACTGTCTTGCTTCGCCAAGATATTCAATACCGGTCCAAAGAAACTGTCCCATAACATAATCATTATCCGCAACAGTGTTCCATGCCTCGAGCGACATGCCGTTCTCACTTCCATAGAGAGGACGATCCGTGTATTCTTTGTGATCCGGTTCATACCTGAATTCCTGATAGTTATAACCCACCACATCAAGAGCCTCTGCATAGCCCGTTTCATTTGACATTAGTGCTGAAGCCAGTCCTGCCGTAACCGGGCGGGTAGTATCGAGCTGTTTTATAACTGCAACCAGCTCCCTGGCAACCTCACCCAACCTGTTTGCATGAGGCAGTTTTTCGTCAAACTTTGCCCAAGTTTGCGGATTTGCTTCTGTGTTCAGGATAGGATGAGTATAAGGATCGTTGGGGTAATCAACTTCATTGCCGATACTCCACATTATTATGGAAGGATGGTTACGGTCCCTGAGAATGAAATCTCTGAGATCGGTTTTTGCCCATTCTTTAAAATCAGCAGCATATCCTTCCTTACCAGGAATCCCTCTGTTCCATCCTGTAAGCCATTTTTTCTTAGGTAATTCCCATTCATCAAATGCCTCTCCTATCACCAGGAATCCTTTTATATCGCAAAGCTCGAGGAAATCGGATGAAAAGGGATTATGACTGGTGCGTATAGCATTACATCCCATCTCTTTAAGAATATCCAGACGCCTGGCAATCTCTTTTCGCGGGACAGCTGATCCAAGCGAGCCGGCATCATGATGCATGCAGATACCCTTCAGTTTTATGTTTTTCCCATTCAGAAAAAATCCATCTTCAGCATCAAACCTGAAAGTGCGGAATCCTACAGGTGTGACAGTTTGATCCACCATTTTTCTGCCTTCCACTTCCGTAACAAGGTAATAGAGGTCAGGATCATCAACATCCCAGAGTCTTGGTTCATTAATAATAATGACCTGATTAATAACTTGTTCACTCAATGAACCAAGAGTTGTCTTTTGAGCAACTTCCCCAACAATACTATTTCCAAACCAGAGAGTATTTTTTACTTCTAACTTTTCCCGCCGGCTGGTTTTATTTAATATACTTACATCGACTGATAGTTGTGCTTTTTCAGGCGATACTTCCGGGATTGTATAACAGACTCCCCATTGCTTAATATAAACCGGATCTGTAATTATCAGTTTAACATCCCTGTAAATACCTGAACCGGTATACCAGCGCGAATCACCGAACAGGGAATGATCCACCTTTACAGCAATAATGTTTTCCTTCCCGAAATTTATATATGAAGTAAGATCATACTGAAATGAAATGTACCCGTTCGGTCGTTTCCCAAGGTATTCTTCATTAATCCAGACCTCACTGTTGTTGTAAATACCATCAAAATATACAAATACCTTTCGCCCTTTTTCATCTTCAGCTATACTAAATGTTTTCCTGTACCAGCCTGTACCACCGGGAAGGTAGCCTGTGCAGCTTACATTATCATTGCTGAAAGGACCTTCGATGCTCCAGTCATGAGGCAGATCAAGAAGACGCCAGCCGGAATCGTCCAGACCAGTCTTATGTCCATCGGAAACATCACCTTTGTAAAACTTCCAGTCATGGTTGAAATTCCGGACTTCTCTGCCAACAGACTGCCCGTCAATATTATAACCCATGGCTAATAAGGTAATGATCAGAATACCTGTAATTAATTGGTTTCCTAATTTCATCTCGGAATATATTTTTTAACAAATCACTTAAAAATAGTCAATTTTATAGCTATCGGATAAAATTATTGAATTTAAATAAAATTGTATCATCTTTAACATCTTTATGGATTACGTCCGAATGCTAACCGGTAGTTGAAATCTTTCCCTTATGACTCAGGATCATCACTATAATCTGGTGAGTAAACTCAAACCCACAAGGATCATTATTCCCATTATATTAGGGCTTGCCATCATTGTATGGGTAATTTCAAGGGAGATAAAGACTGATATCCTGAGCAGTTTAAGTGTTACATGGAAATCTGCTTTCTGGCTGTTAATTGCCTGGTGTTGTATGCTTTGCAGGGATCTGGGATATATTATACGAATAAGGATCCTGACCGAAAAAGATCTTAACTGGATACAGGCATTCAGGGTAATCATGTTGTGGGAATTCACCTCGGCCATTTCCCCATCGACAGTCGGGGGTACAGCAGTTGCAGTAGTTTTTATACATAAGGAAGGCTTATCGGTTGGAAGAAGCACAGCAGTCGTCCTAGCAACTTCATTCCTGGATGAGTTATATTTTGTAATTATGTTTCCGCTTATACTGCTTATTGTAGGTAATAAGACACTTTTCACCACCGCACTCCAGGGTACCGGTATATCATTCCTTAATGAGCTTATATTGTTTGCGTTGATAGGTTACTTCATCATTCTTCTCTGGGTACTTCTGGTTGGATACGGACTTTTTATAAATCCTGAGGGGATAAGAAAAACAATAATAGCTTTTTTCAGACTTCCGCTTATAAGAAGATGGAAAGAGGCTGCAGTAAATGCAGGTGATGATATTGTAAAAAGCTCACATGAATTGAAAAGTCAGTCGTTTTCATTCTGGTTAAAGGCCATAACTGTAACTGTCCTTTCGTGGACATCCAGATACTGGATTTTTAATGCAATCCTGGTAGCTTTTTTTGTTGTTAATAACCATTTTCTGATATTTGCCAGGCAACTTGTTACATGGATAATGATGATAATAAGTCCCACTCCAGGTGGAAGTGGTTTCGCAGAGCTGATCCTTGGCCGGTATATTTCTGACGCTATTCCTGTTGATCCGGCTTCAGCCGGGAGCATCGCCCTGGCAATGACAATCATCTGGCGAATAATCAGTTATTACCCATATCTTATAATTGGTGCGATAATTGTTCCGGGCTGGATTCAAAGAAAATTTGTAAAACCTATAATTGAAAAGAAATAGAATTTTTCTAACTTGGTTTCTTTCTGAAAGGAGCTCCTTCACAGGTGAGTTATGAGTGAAGAGATTTTAAAGGCATTGATGGAATTATTTGCTCTTGTTGTCAAGCAGGACGGAGGGCTTATCAGGAACGAAAGGGATTATGTAGTCGCTTTTCTTAATAACCAGCTAACCTCAGATACAGTTAATGAATACCTTGCACTGTTTGATGAACAAGCCGGACCGGTTATAAGCGGATCCGGTAACACTGAACCTACAGCCCCCTCTGTAAGGGATTCAGTTAAAATCCTCACAATCTGCAAAAAAATTAACCGAACCCTGAATCAGGTTCAGAAAGTAGTAGTTGTAATGCGACTTTTTGAGCTTATAAATGCTGATCGGAAATTCACACCGCAGCGGATGAACATCATTAATACTGTTGCTGAAGTATTCAGAGTACCTCCTGATGAATTTACATCTATTGAAAAGTTCGTAAAGAGCGATAGCCCCGAAAAGCTTGAAGACCCTTCCATTATTATTCTCAGACCAGGTGAAATAGAGTGTAAAATATGCAAAAAAATACATGAAGATTACCACGGGGCTACAATCCTGTTCCTGAGAATTGCAAGTGTTGACCTTTACTTTTTTAAATATATATTCGATGAACAGTTGTATCTGAACGGACTTCCTGTAACCTCAGGTAATATTTGCATTTTTGCAAAAGGAGGTTCCATTAAATCTCAGCATGGCCATGCAATCTATTACAGCGACATCAGCGCAAGTTTCTTGTCCGATGTTATAATTCATAAATTATCCTATAATGCCGAAAACCTCTCTTTCAGGTTCAGTGACGGTGTTCAGGCAATTGAAAATATCAGTGTCTCTATTGAGGAAGGCAATCTTGTGGGCATTTTAGGAGCCAGTGGTTCGGGAAAAACAACATTACTGAATCTGATGACAGGTATTCAGAAACCTGATACCGGTTCAGTTACTATTAATTGCCTTGACTTATTTAAAGATAATATTGCACTCGAAGGTGTTATTGGTTATGTTCCCCAGGATGACCTGCTTATTGAAGACCTCACGGTTTTTGAGAACCTCTGGTATGCTGCATTGCAGTGTTTCAGAAATAAATCAAAAGATGAAATCGTCAGTCTTGTGGATCAGATTCTTACAAACCTGGGATTATCTGAAAAAAGAGACCTTAAAGTCGGTTCTACTCTGAATAAAGTAATAAGCGGAGGTCAGAGAAAGAAGCTGAATATTGCACTTGAACTAATCAGAGAACCCTCTGTTCTTTTCCTCGACGAACCTACTTCAGGCCTTTCGTCAAGAGATTCGGAGAACCTGATGGACCTTCTGAGGGACCTTACCCTGAAAGGAAAGCTTATAATCACGGTTATCCATCAGCCATCATCAGAAATATTCAAGATGTTCGATAAAGTCATAATCCTTGACCAGGGAGGCCGGATGGTTTATTTCGGGAATCCTGTTGACGCTGTAATATATTTTAAAACACTCGATGCAAGGGTCAATGCAAGTCAGGGTGAGTGCCCTTCATGCGGAAACGTAAATCCTGAAACAATATTTAATATTATTGAGAACCAGGTTGTTAATGAATTTGGCAAATACACCGAGAAGCGCAAAGTAACACCTTCTGAATGGACCGAAAAATTTAATAAAAGTCATCCCCTCATTAAGGTTCCGGATGTAACTGAACATCCATATAAAAATCTGCAGAGACCCGGTTTACTGAAACAGTTCAGGATATATCTTTCGAGGGACTTCATGAGTAAGATTGCAAACAGGCAATATGTAGCCCTTACTCTTCTTGAAGCGCCGATCCTTGGTTTTATCCTTTCATTCATAATCCGTTATATACCTGATCCTGCATCGGATGTTTATATCTTCTCCGAAAATGAAAACATCCCCATATATATTTTTATGAGTCTGATTGTGGCACTCTTCATAGGGTTGACGATCAGCGCGGAAGAGATTTTCCGCGACAGAAAAATACTTAAAAGAGAGCATTTTCTTAACCTGAGCCGTACAAGTTATCTCTTTGCCAAAATCACTCTTTTGATTTTTATATCAGGCCTGCAGTCTTTTCTGTTTTTGATTATCGCAAATTATATCCTCGAAATCAAGGGTTTATTCCTGAACTACTGGATTGCCCTGTTTACTACTGCATTCTGCGCCAACATGCTGGGACTGAATATATCGGCCTCATTCAACTCAGCAATAACAATTTATATAATCATCCCCCTGTTAATAATCCCGATGATGGTCCTGAGTGGGGCAATGTTTCCCTTTGATAAGCTCAGCAGGAAAATAGGAAGTGTTGATAAAGTACCGGTAATTGCAGAACTGATGCCAACAAGGTGGACATACGAAGCTCTGATGGTTTCGCAGTTTAAGGACAACAGATATAGCAAAGTTATCTATAATGAAAACAACGAAACATACTATAGTCTACAGAAGAAAATCAGTGAAGCTGATTTTAATAAAGTCTACAGGCTTCCGGAATTAACCAGGGCTCTTCAGACTACGCTGTTCGAGTATAATTCTATGTCGAAGGAAGCTGTTCTGAGCGAAGAATCACAGGATAATCAATCATCAGAAAAATTCAGTAAGCTGCCATTGATTAAAAATGAACTAGTAAAACTGGCTGAAGTGCATGAAGTCCCTGAATTTCAATATATAAACGATCTTACACCATGGAATTTTAATCCATCTGTTGCTGATTCTCTTTTCACATATCTGAACGACATGGATGAGATCTTCAGTGATATTTCCAATTCAGCAAATGACATAAAAGACAGGTTTTACAACCTTAACTCGATTAAGCTCAGACAATCTCAGAATAAATATTATAATTTCAAACTGGAGGAAATAGTGACTAAGTATTATGAAAAAAATAAATTCCTTATTTATAAAAATACTATAGTCCAGAGTACTGATCCTGTTTATCTTGAACCTTATAATAAGGGATTTCTGAATTTCAGGACACATTTTTTTGCTCCTGCAAAATATATATTCGGTATCAGAACCGACACATTTGTGTTTAATATGTCCCTTGTACTATTAAGCACAGTGGTTCTTTATTTAATACTTTATTACGATCTTCCGGGAAGAGTTGTAAGGTTTACTGAAAAATTTAAATTCCGAAAATGAATAAGGGATGTCATTTTATTCTGTTTTTTTTATATTTGTAATAACCAATAGATTATCCTTAATGAAAGGTAGAGTGATTTATTTTGCAATTCTTACAGTTCTTGTTTTCTCATGCAGAAGCGCCACTAATAAGACTAATGAATTCATTTTCCCGGAAGCTGACTCTTTCCCGGCAGGGGAAGCAGAAAAACTTAGCAGCGAAGCAATAGAAGATATTTCAAGAAATATCACCTCTCCTGTTGAAATTGCCAATCTGCTTCAGACGATGGAAGTACCATTCTCTCCTGAGTATCTTGCCTCATCGGTTGATGCAAATAAACAGGGAACAGCATTTGACAGAGCACTTACACTTGGTATTCTGGGTGCCGACCTCGGATACCTTAACATGTATGAAAAAACTGGCTCATCCATTGACATTCTTTCATCGATTAAAAAGCTTGCTGAAGGGATCAGGGTCGGTCAGTTTTTTGATTTTGAAACTATTAAAAGACTTTCACTGAATAAATCAAACCTTGATTCGCTGCTGTTCCTTTCAATTGATTCATATACCCAGATCGATAAATATTTAAGGGATAATAACCGTGGACAATTATCGTCCCTTATTATTATAGGAGTCTGGATCGAGGGACAGTACCTGGCAACCCAGGTGATAAAGCAATACCCTGATACTATGCTCAGGGATCGCATCGGAGAACAAAAAATCATTCTTAATGACCTTCTGCTTCTGGCAAGTCCTTACTGTAACCTCGATAATGAATTCAGAGAACTCTGCAAGGATCTCCAGTATCTAAAGGAAAGATACCGGGATGTCAGGATCACATTCACACTTGGTGATCCTGTCAGTGTTCCAAAAGATGGTGGACTTGTTGTTACACAGACAGAAACAAGCAATGTAGAAATGACAGATGAACAACTTGCCGGAATTACTGAGCTAACAAGTTCTATAAGAAACAAACTTATTGATGATAATTAGTATGAAAAAGTATATCCTCTCACTTTCGTTATTATTTGCAACCTTTTTGATTACATATGGTCAGTCGGCCGATCCGCTTGTAAGTAAATGTGTTATGAGTGCCGGACAAACCGCTAAATACCTGAAAGACTTCAGAGTACAGCTTGGAGAAGGAGGTTCAGAGAGTGATTTCAGATTTAAAGCCAATATGTCGCTCTGGAAAAACACTACATACCGCTTTACCATGTGCAATTCAGATGACTCAAAAGGACAGCTTATTCTGACTATCAAGGACAAGGCCAATAAAACTATTCTCTCATCATTTGACCCTGAAACCGGAAAAATCTACTCATTCGTTGATCTTCACTGCAATAAAAGCGGCATTTATCAGCTATACTACGATTTCACCAACAAACAGTCGGGATCAGCTGTGGGAGTTGTTTCAATGATACGATAACAGATTTCATACGATCGCCAAAACCTGAACAATTCCTATAAGGATAAATAGTAAAATAAAAAAAAGTTCAGATATCAGTTTCTTCCTGATAAAGACAAAATAATGTGACATAAAATAACTGACCGGGATTCCAGTTATCCAGATTATTTCAACAGATACAGAGGGTAAAATAACATACAAGATACCCGAAATAAAAAATAGCCATAGAAACAAATAGAAGGTTTTCCGTGATTTAATCTTTTTAGCATTCATCAACGACAATAGATGAAAAATACTAAAAAATATCAGAAATCCTAAAATGAACAGGACAGCTATTGTAATCCTTGTAAATATATAATCCGGCGAGCTGGCAAAGAGGTTGTATTGAATAACCGATAAAAGAGAGCTGATATCTTTACCCAGCACATAATATAATCCAAAAATCAGTACATAGGGTGTTGCCAGACCAAGAACGGAAATCAATATCTCCCTGAAATTCGCTGTCCGGAGTAAGACAATCCCGATTATTATCAGCAATCCAAACCAGATAAGGTCTGCATAAAACAGACTGCCTGTACCTACAAATAATCCGGCATCATAAAGGTCATACGCAACTCCCTGGAATCTGTAGGAATCCATGATCTTTCTGGCAGCAAGCATCAGAAAAACAGCTCCAATTAAAACAGGATTCATATGCTGATACTGGGGAAAAAGTCCGCTTAATAAAATGTAAATAACAGCAGGCAGAAAGGTTCTTTCATTAATAAAAAAAACTGCAGTATTAAACCTTACCAGCATGAATGACATTAGCAAAACCAGAGAAAATGCAAACAATACTCCCACCAGAGGGACTGATCCCGTAATAATCCTCAGTATAGCATAAAGAGGCATCGGATCCGAATCATAGTAAAACACAGAAGGAATAACAGGATTGATGAACGCGCTGATCCAAACAAAAAGAATTGTTATGAATATCAATAAGATTACTCCGGGACCTGTTCTCCTGAATATTCGTAATAGCATACTATCTATAAATCAAATCCAATATCGGTCCTGTAATAAATATTATCAAATGAGATTATCCCGGCATTTCTGTAAGAGCCATCAAGAGCTTCCTGCAATGTCTTACCCCATGAACTGATTGCAAGCACTCGCCCCCCTGAAGTAACCACTTTATTATCTGCCACTTTAGTTCCAGCATGAAAAACAACACAATTATTTGTGAAATCCAGGCCAAAAATATCGCGTCCTTTTTCATAGTGACCCGGATAACCTTCTGATACCAGCATTACTGTTGATACAAACCTTTCATCAATCTCTAATTCTCTTTTATCCAGATCTCCGTTGGCAACTCCCTCAAGAAGTTCAAAAAGATCCGATTTAATTCTTGGTATCACCACCTCCGCTTCTGGATCACCCATTCGTACATTATATTCAATCACATAAGGATCGCCTTTTACACTAATGAGTCCAAAATAAATAAATCCCTTGAATTCGATTTTCTCCTCCTTCAGCCCCTTCATTGTAGGATCAATTATCCTCTGCCTGACTTTCTCCATAAAGTCGTTATCAGCAAAAGGAACAGGAGAGACAGCACCCATCCCTCCGGTATTAAGACCTGTATCACCTTCTCCTGCCCTTTTATAGTCTTTTGCCTCAGGCAGTAACTTGTATGATTTGCCATCGGTGATGATAAACACCGATAATTCAACGCCTTTAAGGAACTGTTCAATCAGTACTTTCCGGCCAGCTGGTCCGAATTTGCCGTCAATGATTGCCTTGAGCTCCTTCTCTGCTTCCTGAATATCATGTTTGATCAACACTCCTTTGCCTGCTGCCAGTCCATCAGCTTTCAGCACGTAAGGAGGTTCGAGTGTCTTCAGAAAATCACAGGCCTGTCTGAGAGAAGACTTATCAAAAGTCTTATAAGCAGCAGTAGGGATATTGTACCTGCTCATAAATGCCTTGGCAAAATCCTTACTTCCCTCAAGCCTTGCTGCAGAACTGACAGGTCCGATCAGTGGTACAGACCTTAGATAGGGATCATTAATGAAAAAATCATGTATTCCGGCAACCAGGGGGACTTCAGGGCCTGCAATAACCATCCCGATCTTATTATCAACCACAGCATTTTTTACTTCCTGAAAATTTTCAGGATCAATCTTAAGATTTGTTCCTGCTTCGGAAGTTCCGGCATTGCCCGGACCAACAAAGATCCTGTTTACTTTCTTACTTTGGGCAAGTTTCCATGCAAGAGTATGTTCCCTGCCTCCGGCTCCAAGAATAAGTATATTCATTAATTAGACAATATTATAATTATCAAATTTATCAATTCATCCCGATAAATAAAAGGCAAATTTGTTAAAACAAACTAACCTGTATCGGAAGCACGATAATATTTCGATACTTTTTCCTTATTAAGATAACATATACCAACATTATTCCCGGCTCCGACATCAGCATATTAAACATCGAATTCGGGGATGACGAATCTGTAACCGGAACTGATCGAAAAAACAATGAATTCCTCGAGAAACCGGAGGATCGAAGAATCCGGTCTGTCATGTAAAACAATAACTGATCCGGGTCTGGTTTTACTCTTAAGGATCTTCAGTGAATTACCACCCCCGAATTTATTGTCAAAATCGTAAGACATAATATCCCAGAATATAATTTTGTATGATTTTATCAGTCTCCTGTACTGTCCTGGTCTTAAACGGCCATAAGGAGGCCTGAATAATTCACCTGATGTAAACCGGGATGCCAGGCTGATATCCTCCATATATTTACTTACAGGTGTTAACCAGCCATCAGGATGATTGTAGCCATGATTTCCTGTTATATGGCCTCCGGCTCTTATAAGTTCCATAAGAACAGGATACTCCTGTGCAGCTTTACCGTTACAAAAAAAAACTGCCTTAATATTATGCTTATCAAGTAATTGTAATAATTCAGGAGTAGAGCCGGGATCTGGTCCGTCATCAAAAGTGAGACATATTATCTTCTCAGCGGTCTCAATCCTGAAAAGGGCTCCGGAATAGAGCCATCGGTATAAAAAGCATAGCCTGAAAAACCGCATAGAAATTTTATTTTTCCATGTAAAGGTTTCCGTAGTAATTATTTATTTCTGGCTCCAGTATTTTTATCAGAGATTCATATTTCAAAGCGACCGACATATTATAAATATCGAGTAAAGCCTGCATGTTAATACCAACAGGATATTCGAGCCCGAAGCGGTCGTCAGCTCTTAATCCGACTGCATAATCGAGATATTCTTTTGAATATTCAATTATATCATATATTATCTTCTCCCCTTCCTCCCTGTTACCTGACCTTATCAACACCTCTGCAAGACCGATCGAAAAAAAATCATCAGGTATTTTTTCAGCAGGAACTATACTAAGACCACGGCGTACTGCCTCAACTGCCCTTGTAGTATCGCCGTTCTGAAGCAATGCCTTACCCAGGTTCCCGAATAATCTTCTGAAATTGCTGAACATACGTTTGTTATTCTCGTCGAGATAAACTGAAGGATCCTCTGCATTGCCCCATTTGAAATTATTCATCATGTTGTCATACATCACAAACGGATCGATCATTCCGAACTCTCCCTGCTCCGGTTCATCAGTCCTTACAGGTACTATCCTGTATGCCAGGCCTTCCTGAATAAAAAACTCCTCGAGTCCTTTATACTGGCTTGATGGAACAGTGGTTGAAATATAAATTGGTCTTTCCCAGTTATTTGTTGCGATAAGATCCATTATTGCAAGGTCGCCCTTAAATGCATTTTCATCAGAATATTCCCAAATCATAGGAGTAACAAGCCGGCCTTTAAAGTATTCTTTAACAGTGCCATTTGACAGGACTTTTGCTGAATCAACATGAATAATAAATTTATTTGCAGGCAAATAATTTAAATAATCACCCCTTCCGCTTATGTCAATCATATATCTTCTGTCGTCCTGTCCGGCAAACTGAACGACCTGGCTTAACTCAACAGGTTTTTCCCTGCTGCTTACGGGCAGCTGTATTCGCACTCCTTCGATATATTTTTCCGGTCCCAGTGTAAGGGGGAGGGGATCTGATTCAAAAGCTTTCTGTCTCATCATCTCTATATACCAGCCAGCCTGGATATAGCTCAGGTTTGCAACACGTATATCTGTGCGAATCTCCTCCACGTCCTGTACATACCAGACAGGAAATGAATCATTATCCCCATAAGTGAATAAGACGCTGTTAGGGTCACATGATTTAAGATAATTAGCCCCTATATCCCTGGCAGTGTAACGCCCCGACCGATCATGATCATTCCAGTTCTGTATTGCCATCAGGAACGGACAGGTAACTAACAGTATTACAAATGTCACTCCGGTAGATATTTTCTCGCCAAGTAATTTCTGAAGTTTCTCATACAATAACATAAATCCCATGCCAATCCATACAGCAAAGGCATAAAATGAGCCTGCATAAGCATAATCCCTTTCTCGTGGCTGATTAGGATACTGATTAAGGTAGACAATAATTGCCAGACCGGTCATAATGAAAAATGAAAGGATTAGCCAGAAGCCTGAGTTATTTCTTTTATACTGCCAGAAAGCACCTGCAAGACCTATAAGTAACGGAAGGAAGAAATAAACATTTCTCCCCGGATTTGTTTTAAGATCGGAAGGGATATTATCAAGTTCGCCCAGCCGGGCTTGGTCTATAAAATCTATTCCGCTTATCCAGTTACCATGCAACGAATTACCATTTCCCTGAATGTCATTTTGCCGCCCTACAAAATTCCACATGAAATACCTCAGATACATAAATCCTACCTGGTACCTGAAAAAATAACGCAGATTTTCCCCGAAGGTCGGACATATTATTGTTTCCTTTTCTGATCCCGAGCCTACTGAATACCTGCGACCTGTAATGTTACCCCAATAGCGGTAGGCACTTTCGTGATCCGGATCAGAACTGTACATACGGGGGAATATTGTCTCAAACTCCTTACTGTATTCATATTCAGGTCTGTAATGTGGTTTATATTTGCCATCAATCTTATTATAACCTGCAACAATATTTTTTACATCAACCACAGGAGCATTATAATAGTTCCCGTAAATTTTCGGTGAGCTGCCATACTGCTCCATATTAATGTAATAGGAAAGCGAAAAGATATCTGAGGGATTATTCTGATTCATCGGCGGACGGGCAGATGATCTGATCATTATCATGGCATAGGAAGAATATCCAATCAGGATAACTGTTAATGATGTTATTAAATAATTGAGAATTAACCTTTTTGATCTGATTGAGTATCTTATCCCAAAAACCAGTAAAACCGCAAGGAGAATAATATAGAATAAAAGACCCGTATTGTATGGTAATCCGAAACCGTTAACGAAAAGTAATTCAAACCAGCCGGCTACCCTGGGAATACCAGGTATAATAACAAAAACCACAAACCATATGATAAGTATTGAAAGAAGAAAGGTTTTAATAATTCCTCTGGTCGTGATCTCATATTTTCTGAAATAATACATGAAGACAAGCACCGGAATAACAAGAAGGTTTAACCGGTGTATTCCGATTCCCAGTCCCATTACATACGCAATAAGGATAATCCATCTTCCTGAATAAGGTTGGTCGGCTTCCTCTTCCCATTTAAGCATGCCCCAGAACACGAGACCTGTAACCAGTGAAGAGGCTGCATAGAGCTCTCCCTCAACGGCGGAAAACCAGAATGTATCAGAGAAAGTGTACGCCAGCGCACCAATTATACCACTACCGAAGATTGCAGGAACATGCCTTAATTCCAGATCTGCTCCGTTAATGAAGACCTTTCTGACAAAATGGGTTATTGTCCAGAAAAGTATCATTATGGCCAGTCCGCTGCACAGAGCCGACAGGATATTCATTATCAGGGCAACCTTCGAAGTATCTCCCAGGGCAAAGAGTGATGCAATTCTTCCAATCATAAGGAAAAGCGGAGCTCCCGGAGGATGACCTACCTGTAACCTGAAGGCGGAAAGAATGAATTCACCACAATCCCAGAAACTGACAGTAGGCTCAACTGTTAACAAATAAACACCCGATGATATGAGAAAAAGAAACCATCCTATAAGATTATTTAATCTGCGGTAAACAGCATAAACTGAATCCATATCAGAATATTTATAACAATAAGAAAACAAATAACGCAAAAAATATTAAATGTTCATCTTTGCCGTACTATTTTACCGTTTTTTAACTTGATACTTATTTTGTTACTTTTGTTAGAAACCTCTTCCCTGATGAGAAACCCCGTTTCAATACTATTCTTTCTTTTCATAACCAGCATGAATATTACAGGGCAGAATAGCGTGGAAAACCTGCCCGTTGCAGGGGATCTGTCTATAGAGGTTAAAAATGTCAGTTTCATTAAAAACAATGAATATTCCAACCCGGTTGTCGAGGGTTATACCCTTATCGGCTATTTTCTGCAACCCGAACTGGTCTATTCTCCATCCGGAAGGTTTTCACTGGGTATTGGAACACACTTTCTTCATTATGCGGGAGCACCGGATTTCTCAACATTTAAACCAGTGCTATCTGCCACATATTATTTTGCCGGGAACAGCTCATTTACTATCGGATCGCTCAATGGCAGCGACAAACATGAGATGGCTGATCCTCATTTTAACAGGGAAAGGTTTTATACCGCTTATTCTGAGGAAGGACTTCAGCTTACATTTTTAAAAGATCATCTCTTCAGCGATACCTGGTTAAGCTGGGAGAATTTTATTTTCAAGGGTGATACAACAAGAGAAATATTCTCATTCGGTGAATCATTCAGATACTCCTCATCACTCATTAATGAAGTTTTCTTTTTTGAGATACCGGTACAACTTCAGTTCAAACATTATGGCGGCCAGATAAGCAATTATCCCGAACCTGTTGAGACCTTTTTAAATCTTGCCACCGGGGCAGCAATTAAAGCTGACATTCGCGCTGAAAAATACGGTACGGCAGGTATAGAGTGTTTGCTTTTTGTCAGTAAGGAACTTTCCGGACATTCAACAACCGGTGTGTCATTCGGAAATGCAGAATGGTTAAGGTTGAATTATTCATATAAAAATCTACTACTCGAAGCAGGATACTGGACTGCACATGACTTCTTCGCTCCTGACGGCAATCCAATTTTCGGCTCTGTTTCTGATTATGATGAGAATGTTGTTATTCCCGATCGAAAGATCATTACAGGAGGGATCAACCTTACCCTTCGCCCGGAAAGTTACTTTCAGTTATATCTTGGTGCAGAAGCCTACTGGGATATTGACCTTAATAGAATTGACAGCTCTGTAACACTCCACTTGAGCTTTGACAAGCTTTTCAGGATTACAAATATAAAATAATGATACTTCGCGCCTGCGGTTAATTTATACTAAATATAATATCTCCATGGTCTGGAGCTCCAATACTCACCTGCATAATCAATTCCGATCCTCGGGCTGGTTTTTATATCAGCAATAAGTCCGTAATCTTCGATCCATATCCTTTCCGAAACAGTTAAGTCCTCTCCATAAAAAGTTCTGTCAATTCCAATGGCTCTGCTTAGTTTGCCAGGACCGTTACATTCATCTATACCTCTTATAAGGGCAGCCTGTGGATTTCCTTCCTGTGCGGCCACAATATTGAGCATCCAGTACATTCCGTAGACAAAATAGACATAAAGCTTCCCCCCAGCCCTGTACATGACATCCGTTCGTTCTGTCCTGCCTTTGCTTGCATGGCAGGCTTTATCTTCCTGACCACGGTAAGCTTCAGTTTCAGTTATTACAAATCTTTTTACCTGATTGTCATCTGATCTGATTACAAGTTGCTTGCCGATCAACCCGGGAGCAACCTCGAGCACATCGCGGATATAAAACTCTGCTTGTAATCGTTCACCTGACTTCATTAGTTTATTCAGTAAGGTGTTTTGTCTTCCAGTTCCTCCCATCTTTTAAAAATCTCCTTTCCTCCGGGAAGAGGAAGATGTAGAAAGGCAATCTTTCTTTTATCGGGTTCAAGCTTTATCTCAGTATAAATACTATTATCATTAAATCCTGCTCTGGCTGCATCATACCTGTCAGTTGCATATACCACTTTCTTTATCCCAGCCCAGTAGATAGCTGCCAGACACATGGGACAGGGTTCACTTGATGAATATATTACGCAGTCGCTAAGATCATGAGATCTGATTGAAGAGGATGCCTGTCTTATAGATAGTATTTCGGCGTGAGCTGTCGGATCATTATCCAGAACAACCCTGTTGAAAGCTTCAGAAATTATTTCGCCTTCCCTTACAATTACAGCCCCAAAAGGGCCACCGCCATTTTCCAGACTAAAACCAGCTAATTCAATTGCTCTGTTGAGAAGTGTTTTATCATTTTCCATGTCTAACAGGAGGGTATAAATTATCAAAGAATATACGGGAAGTAAAAATAATCTTAGTTTTGGTAATGTGGAATAAATTCTGTCTGTTATTCTTTTTTTTTATGAAATATATTGTATTTTTGCAAACCCAAAATACAGGGTTTTATTATATTAAAGTGTTTCTAATTAAAAATCAAGGACAGTGGATACCTTAAGCTATAAAACAGTATCAGCCAATAAGGCAACTGTAAACAAGGAGTGGGTAATTATTGATGCTGAAGGAGCAATGCTTGGTCGTCTCGCAACTTTAATCGCCTCATTGCTGAGAGGAAAACATAAAACAAACTTTACTCCTCATGTTGATTGCGGGGATAACGTAGTTGTAATTAATGCTGAAAAGGTCTCATTGTCAGGTACAAAATGGTCAGATAAAGAATATATCAGGCACACAGGGTATCCCGGGGGGCAGAGATTCACTACTGCAGAAGAGATATTGAAAAAGAATCCCGCTAAAATTATTGAACATGCTGTCAAAGGTATGCTTCCAAAGAACCGCTTGGGAAGAGCTTTATTCAGAAATATGCATGTTTACATTGGTTCAAACCATCCCCACGAAGCACAAAAGCCAAAAAAAATTGAACTTAAAAACAACTAAGGAACAGATATGGAACTAATCAACACTATTGGAAGAAGAAAAGCCGCCGTTGCCAGAGTATTTATGACAGATGGCAAGGGAAAAATTACCGTTAACGAAAGGGATTATAAAGAGTATTTCGGAACTGAAACACTTCAGTTTGTTGTAACTCAACCGCTGGTTCTTCTGAATGCTTCCGATAAATATGATTTTAAAGTTAATCTTGAAGGAGGAGGAGTTAAAGGTCAGGCTGAAGCACTCAGGCTTGGAATATCAAGAGCTCTGGTTTTGGCTGATACTGAAAACAAACCTGCTCTTAAAGCTAAAGGATTCCTTACACGTGATCCTCGTGTTGTTGAAAGGAAGAAACCCGGCAGGCCAAAAGCACGTAAAAGATTCCAGTTCAGTAAACGTTAGGACTTTACAGGCCTGTGATAAGAAATGCAAGTTTAGTATCTAAACTGCAGAGATTTCCTGATCCGGAACTACTCTGTGGCTGATTAAAAAGAATGTAAACTTTAAATAAATACAAATGCCCAGAACAAATTTCAAAGAATTACTTGATGCCGGTGTTCATTTCGGACACCTTAAAAGAAAATGGAATCCTGCTATGGCACCATATATCTTTATGGAGCGCAACGGAATCCATATCATCGATCTTGAAAAAACAATTGATAAAATTGATGAAGCAGCTTCTGCCATGAAGCAAATAGCCAGGTCGGGGAAGAAAATATTATTTGTAGCTACAAAAAAACAGGCAAAAGAGACAGTTGCTGAAAAAGTCAAACAAGTTAATATGCCTTACGTTACAGAACGCTGGCCTGGTGGTATGCTTACCAACTTCCCGACCATACGCAAAGCCGTAAAAAAAATGTCATCTATTGACAAAATGGCATCGGATGGGACTTTTCTTAACCTCTCAAAACGTGAAAAACTTCAGATAACCAGACAGCGGGCAAAACTTGAAAAGACACTTGGAAGTATTGCTGATCTGACACGTCTACCTTCTGCCATATTCGTTGTTGATGTCTGCAAGGAACATATTGCCGTGAGAGAAGCAAAAAGACTCGGAATACCTGTTTTTGCAATGGTGGATACCAATTCAGATCCTTTAGATATTGAATTCCCGATACCTGCCAATGATGATGCATCAAAATCGATCTCTCTGATAGTTGGCATCTTATGCCAGGCTATCGAGGAAGGTCTTAATGAAAGAAAGCTGGAAAAAGACAAAGAACCTCTCCCAAAAGACAAAACTGAAATGCAGAAAGATCATGATTCTAAAGATCTTCCTGATTCATTGATCCAGGCAATATCTGAGGAGGAAGAAGAAGAAGAAGAAGAGAAAAGTGAAAAACATCTCAAAGGCTATTCAGAGGAAGGAGCAGAGGAAGAAATTGTTGCTGAGATTGATGATGTTGAGGAAGAAATTTAGAGTGTTGATTATTAATATTAATTAATAAAGAAATTACTATGGCTGTTATAACTGCTGCAGATGTGGCAAAATTGAGAAGAGTGACATTAGCTGGTATGATGGACTGCAAAAAAGCTCTGGAAGAATCAGGAGGCGACTTTGATAAAGCAATTGAAATTATACGTAAAAAAGGCCAGGTTGTTGCAAGCAAAAGAGCTGACAAAGAGGCTTCTGAAGGAGTCGTGCTTTCAAAAGTATCGGCCGATGGCAAACTGGGAGTATTGATCGTTCTTAACAGCGAAACCGATTTTGTTGCAAAAAATGCTGATTTTGTCAACCTTGCCAATAAGATCCTTGATATTGCACTCGCAAAAAATCCTGCAACCCTTGAAGAACTAAAAGAACTTCCGTTCGATGGAAGCACGGTTGCTGACAAAGTAATTGAGAACATAGGTATAATAGGTGAAAAACTTGAGCTTTCATACTACGAAAAAATTGAAGCAGAGCATGTTCAGGCTTATATACATCCCGGTAACAGACTTGCCACACTTGTTGGTTTTACAAGGGCAGGTATGGATATACAGGTTTATAAGGATGTAGCTATGCAGGTCGCTGCAATGAACCCGGTTGCTGTTGACAAAGATGATGTTCCGCAATCAATAATTGATCAGGAGATTGAGATCGGTAAAGAACAGGCAAAGCGCGACGGTAAACCTGAGGAAATGCTTGAAAAGATTGCCCAGGGGAAATTAGGTAAGTTCTTTAAAGAGAACACACTGCTGAACCAGGATTTTATTAAGAACAATAAGATAAATATCCGACAATACCTTCAGTCGATCGACAAAGAACTTGGAGTAACCTCCTTTAAAAGGTTTACACTTAATTTATAAATTGCATAAGTTCATGGTTGGTAACCAGGCGCTTTCATTGGGCGCCTTTCTTTTTATTAATATAATCCAATTATCAACCCGCCCCTCAGATATTTAATCCATTTTATTAATTTCGTATCACCAATCCTGATTATTTCAGAATTGGATTCTATTAACTGAACCATTTTATGAAATACTCAAGAATCCTGTTAAAGCTAAGCGGCGAGTCCTTATCCGGAAACGGTAATCATGGTATGAACGAAAATATACTTAACGATTATGCCCGGCAGATAATTGATGTAGTAAATAAAGGTTGTGAAGTAGCAATAGTTATCGGTGGTGGCAATATTTTCCGCGGTATCAGCGGAACAGAATCGGGTTTTGACCGTGTAAAGGGTGACCAGATGGGAATGCTTGCCACTATAATAAACAGCCTGGCACTAGACAGTGCAATAACCAGGCTTGGCGGTAAGGCAAAACTTTATACCTCAATAAGAATGGAACCCGTCGGGGAACTTTATAACAGGGACAAAGTTGTGGAAGCTCTTAAGAACAGATCAGTATGTATTCTGTCTGGGGGAACCGGCAATCCCTTTTTTACAACTGATACAGCTGCTGCTCTGAGAGCTATTGAGATCGGTGCAGATGTTTTACTGAAAGGAACAAGAGTCGATGGTGTCTATACTGCAGATCCTGAGAAGGATGACAAAGCTATCAGATATGAACAGGTTACCTTCAGGGAAGTAATTGACAGGCAATTAAGAATAATGGATTCAACTGCCTTTACAATGTGCTTCGAAAACAATATGCCCGTCATAGTATTTAATATGAACATTACGGGTAATCTAATGAGATTAATAGAGGGAATAAAAACCGGAACTCTTATTTCAATTTAAAATTATTACTTATTCAACCAATTTATTATTTTTGTTTTCCTGTAACCAAAAAGGAATGGAGTCATATTAAATAACAAACCTTTATCATATGAACGAAGTAATCGATCTGATAATGGAAGAGACCAGGGAAAGAATGGAAAAAGCCCTGGATCATCTTGAGCATGAACTTGCCAGACTTCGCGCCGGAAGAGCAACACCTGCTCTTCTTGATGGTATAACAGTTGACTATTATGGTGTTAACTCCCCACTACCTCAGGTTTCGAATATAAATACTCCGGATCCAAAAACTATACTCATTCAGCCATGGGAAAAGAGTATGTTGGGAGTAATTGAAAAAGCCATATTGGCAGCCAATATTGGTCTAACGCCTTTAAATAACGGTGAAGTAATACGAATTAGCATACCACCTCTTACTGAAGAAAGAAGACATCAGCTTGTAAAACAGGTACGAAACGAGGGTGAAACAGCTAAGATCAGTCTTCGCAATGCCCGCAAGTGGGCCAATGACGAGTTAAAAAGGTTGCTCAAGGAAGGCTTGCCGGAAGACCTTGAAAAGAATGCTGCCGACAAAGTCCAGGAGTTGACTTATGATTTCACTGCCAGAATCGACAAAGTGATGGCATCGAAAGAAAAGGATGTAATGACGGTTTAGGTACTACTGCCCTGGCATCAATTTCAGTGTATATCTCGCTGCTGCTTTAACCGCATTTTCCGAGAAAACATCCTTGTAAAACTCACCCTCCACATAAGTTTTCGTTTGCGAAAGATAAAACTCGCTTGCCGGTACTCCTGAAGCACCTGTAGGTATCACAGTATAAGATTCATCCCAGTCGGATGTGTTGAAAATATGCCTTTCTGATGCGCCATCAGTTACCCTGAAACCCTCCCCGTAAGTATAAGGACAAACAGTATGGTTGCTACC
Source organism: uncultured Rikenellaceae bacterium (assembly GCA_964596715.1). GTDB lineage: Bacteria > Bacteroidota > Bacteroidia > Bacteroidales > VadinHA17 > LD21. The sequence goes on along the minus strand of CAZQVL010000006.1, from coordinate 79,082 downwards.
TCCGACTTCAAATATAGCAGAATTGAGGTTAAAAATGCGGTCAAGCAGCTTTACTGTACCCATAGGATGTTCCAGAACTATTTTATGAATTGACCCCCAGGTCCATTTACTGATATCATTACCGTAATTCTCCGCCAGTATCCTCACTTCATCCCTGAAACTTCTGAATATTATATCATCGAGTGTTTCTCCCTGCGTTGTGGTGATATCATTAACCCATTCATCCGGACCATCCCTGAGCACTCTGTAAATGTAGTAATCCCTTATTGAACCCGGCAACTGATCATACAGATCGCCCAGTTCATCACCAAGAAGGTTTTTGGCAAAGCTTCTTGTGAAAAACTCAAAGATCGTAGGGGCTACATCATCCCGGGTCATATTGTAATCCCATTCCGGAAGAGTTTTAAAAGCTTCTGCTTCAAGAGGACTCATTTCAGAAAGCCGGTCATTAAGCTTCAGTATAAACGGAGTTAAAAGTGTTGCATAATCAGAGTGCTGATCGGTGATCATTCTTTTGAAATCTTCCATATCAAATTTTTCTTTCTCATCAATCATCTTCCTGATCCTGCTGATCCTGTAAGGAACATAAAACCTGAATGAAATATAATAGGGGTATTCATCGCTGACAGTTTTGTTATTGGCAGAAGAAACATATCCGTTCTCAGGATTATAACTGTATGGCAGCTGTTCTGCAGGTACATATCCTTTCCAGTCAAACTCATCAGTTTCTCCTGATCTGATGGTTGAACCATAACCTTTCCTGACAGGAATTCCTCCGCCCGTCATAATCCCGATATTTCCATTAACATCCGCATAAGCGAAATTCTGACTTATCGAACTGAAATAGCTTACGCCCGATCTGAATTCCTCCCAGTTTGCTGCCCTGTTAATTTCATACACTGCCTTTAGCTCGTCACTCTGGTCATAACCCGACCATCTCATACTGAGTATTGCATCGTCAATATCTCTGAAGCCTGAAATAACTGGACCACGGTGAGTAAACTTCAGCACAAGCGTATCCGCCCTGCCTTTCTTTGATTTTATTATCTCTTCTCTTATCATCATATTCCTCCATTCGCCATCGAAGAAATACTGATTTTCATTTGCGGGATTTATTTTTTCAGCAAAAAGGTCAATATCATCTACCATCAGATTGGTCATACCCCACGCTATTTTCTCATTATGCCCTGCAATAATAAAAGGTTCGCCAGGGACAGCAACTCCAGTAACATTTAACTTTCCCGGTACTACCTGATGCATCTGGATCCATATCCCCGGGGAGCTCAGCCCCAGATGCATATCATTGGAGAACAGAGGTTTACCCGTAGTGGTTCTTTCTCCGCTGACAGCCCAGTTATTACTTCCGGAGAATGAATGGATCCCGAGTGCCTTAAGTTTGTCAAGAGAAGCTATGAGCAATTGCGCCTCTTTCAGACTCTCGTCATTCAGCCTGAAATCACGAAAAACCACAGGACTCTCCACCTTCCAGTCGGGAATAAGTCCGGCTGCCTTGTCACTTCCCAGCCTCTGCACCAGCCTGTAGATAAAAATATCAGCTGACAGGTTACCTGAGGCGAGATCCCAACCCATATACCCGATAATGTTGGCAATATCTTCGAGTTTCCACATATCAGGTTTGTAACCGAGTATCCTGAATTCGGGAGGAAGCCTGCCACCGGCATCGGCTATATAAGCATTCACCCCGTCAGAATAGGCCTGCAGGCAATCAATAATATCAGGCTCAGCACTACCAAGGACCATTTTCGATTTTGTGGTCATATCGAGACTCCTCAGGAACAGATCCGTTTGAAGATAATCATCCCCGAATATTTCCGACAAGCATCCTGAAGTGGCACGACGGATCAGATCCATTTGCCATAATCTCTCCTGTGCCATTACATAACCAGTTGTAAAATAAAGATCGTACTCATTCTCTGCATAAATGTGTGGCATGCCTCTCTCATCCCTGTAAACGGTGACTTTTTCTATCAGCCCGTCAACAGAAATCTCACCTTCGTACTGAGGAACTGCACCCCGATTAATACCGGTTATCATAATGAATCCTGCAATTATAACAATGATTATTAATCCGAGCAGTGAAAGCAAAATTATTTTCAGTGTTTTCATAAGGTTTAATTTAAATTTCCCCCAATTTACTACTTTCCTGAAATTATTGAATAATACCACGTTTCAGGCCGGAAGTACAGTTACTGCATATTTCTATACTTTTACGGCCGGCAAGTATTCTCTTTCTGAATAATCTGTATTGGGAACCGTTCCATATTTCCCTGAAAGACTTTTTATAAAGATCCCCCATAATATGTTCAGCATCCTTGTCAAAGCAGCATGGAACAACCTTGCCGTCCCATGTTATTACAGGATTAAACCATAATCTCCGGCAATTATTCCGCAAGGAATTTCTTATCAGATAGCTGCCATCCGCCTTTTCATACCTTCGGAACTTATTACCGGAAGGTTGCCAGTAATCAATTTCCTCCTGATTATATATCTGCATAGATTTCAGCTTCAATACAGCTTTTACTTCATTTGCAAAACTTTTTGCTTCCGGAATCTGAGCCTCGTTACTTCTGTTTACAAGAAACTGTATCACTAGTTGCAGAGATGAATTTCTTCTTTTTATTGCTTCTGCAACATTTCCTATTCCCTCCAGAACAGTATTGAAATTCCCTTTACGACGATAAACTGAATATGTTTCCGGGGTCATCCCGTCAAGTGATACAATAAGCCTGGATAAATTTGAGTTTACAAGCTTTTCAGAGGTCTCCGCCGATAAGAAATGGCCGTTGGTTGAAACAACTGTACGAAAATTCTCCTTTTTAGCCAGAAATTCAAAGAATCGCGGATGCAACATAGGTTCACCCTGAAAATAAAGGTTAACATAAAACAGAAAAGGCCTTAGTTCTGATATTACTTTATTGTAAAGATCCGGATCCATATATCCCCTGCCCCTTTTCATCAAACCAGAACCAGACGGACACTCAGGACAACTTAGATTACAGTGGTTTGTCAGCTCCATGCCGACCGATAAAGGCATACCTGAAACAGACGAATTTCTTGTTACATAGCTTTTAAGATATGAATATCCGGCTAAAAAGGCATTTGCAGATTTAACAAATCCAACTGTCATATGTTAATATCAAATGAAAGAAGAAAGTTAGAAATATTTGCCAAGAATTAATAGGGTAAAAAACTGATAAAAGGTCTTATGATTGAAAAGAAGCCAGAATGTTTGGAAATATTAAAAATAATTGCTAATTTAATAAAATGATGCCATGAAAACTTTTAGAAATTATTCGCTTGTTACTGTACTTTTACTGGCAGTATTTATAGGACAGACCATTTTTGCCGGTACAGCACCTGAAAGGAAGAAAAACGATCAGCAGACTATTCTCACCATCAGGGGCAGAGTTATTGACTCCGAAACCAGATCCCCGCTGATATTTGCTTCCGTTGCCGTTATGGAGACCAATGTGGCAACAGTTACCAATATCGATGGTGAATTCGTTATTAAGATCAGTGAAACAGAGACCTCCAAAAATCTTGAAATTACTTATCTCGGATATAAAAATAAGGTAATCCCCTTAAGTGAGTTGAGAGAAGAGGGCCGTACCAACATAATTTCACTCGATCCGGCCCCTATTCCAATAAAAGAGGTTATAGTAAAGCCTCTCGATCCTGAAGAAATTGTCAGAAAAGCCATTAATTTTGTAGGTGAAAACTACGTTTCGGTACCAAATCTCATGACTGCATTCTACAGGGAGACTATTCGAAAAAACCGTAATTACGTATCTATCGGAGAAGCCGTTGTTGAAATCTTCAAGGCACCGTACAACAATGATCTCCGCTTTGATGGTGCCAGGATGTATAAAGGGAGGAAAAGTGAGGATGTTGAAAGAATGGATACCCTTCTGTTTAAACTCCAGGGTGGTCCTGTAACAGCATTACAGCTCGATATTGTCAAAAACACGGAAGCGATTCTTACAATAGACGCAATGAAGTATTACGATTATACATTAAGAAGTGTTATTGAAATAGATGACAGACCTAACTATATAATTGAATTTGTACAAAAACCGTCTGTCGATATACCATTGTTCATGGGTTACCTGTATATCGAGATTGATACTTATGCAATTACTGAAGCTGAGTTCGGCTTTAACCTCTCAGATGAAGAAGCTGTCTCATCTATATTCATCAGGAAAAAACCACTTGGTGTAAGAGTCACTCCTGAAATTGCCTCATACCGGACAAAATTCCGTGAACAGGATGGTCAGTGGTACTTCGCATACTCCAGAGCTGAAGTTAGATTTAAAGTTAACTGGAGAAGAAAACTCTTCAATACACACTATACAACGATGTCGGAAATAGCTACTACCGACCGGACTGATCAGGAAGTTATTCATTTTGCAGGAAGAGAAAAAATAAGGTACTCTGACATATTCTCCGAGCAGGTAGGATCATTTACCGATCCGGATTTCTGGGGCGATTATAATGTAATCGAACCCGATCAGAGTATTGAATCGGCAATAAGACGACTCAACAGGAGACTGAAATTCAGCGACCGTGAGGAATAATGTTTAAAATTAATGATCAGGGATAATGAAATAACGAGGAGGATCAGACAAGGTGACATAGGACAGTTTGAGTCACTTTTCAGGTCCTCCTATATTTCCCTGGTGAGATATGCAAAAACACTTGTAAAAGACCACGACTCAGCTGAAGAAATAGTACAGGATCTGTTCTTCAAGCTCTGGCAGGACAAGGATAAAATCAAGATTGAAAGTTCTTTGAACGGATACCTTTTCAGGGCAGTACATAACCGTTGCCTGCATCTTATTGATCATAACAGGATTGTTAAACGGCATGTACACGAAATATCGGAACGCGAAAATGAAAGACCGGCAAGTCCGGCGGACATTCTTCATTATAAAGAACTTCAGTCCAAAATAGCCCTAATACTTGAACGACTTCCTGAAAGATGCGGGAAGATTTTTTGCATGAGCAGGTTTGAAGGATTAAAATACAGTGAAATAGCTGAAAAACTGTCAGTCTCTGTAAAAACTGTTGAGGCAAACATGGGAAAAGCACTTAAAGAATTCAGAAAAGCATTGGCCGAACAATGAAAAAGATAAATGACACAAATAAATTAAGCGACAGGGAGTGGGAAGAGCTTGCTTCACTCCTTTCAGAAGAACATAAAGAACAATCGGATGTCCTCGGCCGCTTTATGACTGATGATATCTATAATACAAAAAAACACTGGAAAGAGTTGAAAGAGATGAATGATAACAAAGAAATAAATGTTGACAAAGCATGGAGTAAAGTGTATTCCAGGCTGAACGAAAACAATTTAATTACTAAAAGTGTACCTCTCAGAAACAGAATCAACAGAAACAGGTTTTTGAAGATTGCAGCTGCAGTTATTATTCTGTTAAGCATTGGATCTGCATTGATCTACCTTAACAGTAAAGGTATTTTAAGCCAGAAAACCACTATTGCCACAACAGGAGATCAGAAAAACCTTAAGATAATACTCCCTGACGGAAGTAATATATTTCTTAACCGTAATACAAAATTGACATATAACACAAATTTTGCCAGACATGGCAGGAAAGTAATACTTTCCGGTGAAGCATTCTTTGATATAATTTCAGATGATTCAGATCCTTTTACTGTGCATGCAGGAAAAGCCCGCATAAAAGTTGTCGGAACATCTTTCAATGTAATTACAAAAAACTCTGAATCACAGGTTGAGGTCTTTGTAAAAACAGGTAAGGTGATGCTGTCGGATAACTCAGGATCTCAAAACCTGCTGATAGACCCGGGTTATATTGGTACAATCGGCACAAAGCAAAGTGAAAAAAGAATAAATGTTGATCCTAATATCCTCTCGTGGAACACAGGAAAGCTTGTTTATGACGGGCAGAAACTTGACGTTGTTTTCAATGACCTCGAAAAAAACTATGAAATTGAGATAAATACAGATGATGCAGAAATACTGAACCAACCTATTACTACAGTTTTTGAAAATCAGTCTCACGAAACAATAATCCGTATTATTTGTACTACCTTTAACCTCAGTTATGAAAAAGATGGTAATATTTACTATCTGACGGGGAAATAAACTACAAACTAAAATAGTGGCACACAATGGCTACATATTCAGGTATATATCGGCCATTGCATTGTTGATTTCACTGATCCATTCACAGGCTGTTAAAAGTCAGGAGAGTATTCTTGATTCGATATTTACCTTCAGGGCAGGAATGGTCAAAACCGGTAATGCCCTTAATATCATTACCAGTGAGACCGGTTATAATTTTACGTACGACAGCCGGTTGATTGATACGGAAAAAAGAATCCCGCTGGCCTTCAGAAATATGAAGCTGAGCAGTATCCTTGACTCGGTTTTCAGGAATGATTCACTGGTCTATTCAGTTATTGATAAATATATTATCATATCCCGTCTGATAGAGAAGCCCCCCCTGCAGTCCGATACACTTTCTCAGACATGGACAAATCCAAAATATATAACGGGATCAATAATTGATGAAGAATCCGGGGAGACCTTACCATTTGCCACTATAGGACTGATCAACAAAGGCAGGGGAACGGTCACAAACAGTAAAGGTGAGTTTGGATTAACCATCACACCCGATTGCATTAACGACACACTGTTTGTATCATATCTGGGTTACTATGGCAGAAAAATACCTGTATACCGGTTTCTGGGGAATAATTTCACAATAACACTTAGAAGAGAATTTATTTCAATTCCTGAAATCATAATCAGAAATCAGATACCGCAGGAAATCATTTTCAAAGCTCTTGCAGCTATTGCGGAGAATTATGGAAATACGCCTGCTCACATGACAGGATTCTACAGGGAAGGTGTTATGAAAAAAAATAAACTTCAGAGTTATTCCGAAGCCATTCTTCAGATATTTAAAAGCTCTTACACCGGCTCATTGCTTGGCGACCAGATAAAAGTATATAAAAGCAGAAAGATTGAAAACATCAGCATCCGCGATACGCTGGCTGTAAGGTTGAAAGCCGGATTAAACACCTGTCTCGAACTTGATGGTTTAAAAAACAGATTTGATTTCATATCATGGCCAAGCATGCAGGATTATACTTATAGAATGACTGATATTGTTACTTTTAATGAGGAAGCAGCATATTTAATTGAGTTTGTACAGAAGGAAAATATTGATCTTCCATTATTCAAAGGCACAATTTACATTAATACATACGATTTTGCCATACTTCGTGCTGAGTTTGAGATCAATCCGGCTTATATCTACAAGATTAAAGATTCATTTGTTTCCAGTACTTCGGGTGGATTCAACACATGGCCTCTTTCAGTAAAATACTCAGTTAATTATCGTAAACTGAATAACAGGTATTTTCTTAACCATGTCAGAGGCGATCTGGTTTTCTCCTCCAGGCAGAGGAGAAAATTTTTCAATACACAGTTTAATGTATTTTTTGAACTGGCTGTTACAGAAATAGATCTTAAGAATGTTACAAGGTTTGAAAGAGAGGAGCTTGCACCTGTGCATGCGGTCTTTTCACGGACTATCAAACAATATGACCGTGAATTCTGGGAAGGCCAGGATTTTCTTAAACCTGAAGATAACCTCCTGCAGGCATTGCAGAATATGAAAGTAAGACTGCAGGAGTTTTCAGAGAACAACTAATACTTATCAATAAGCCGGTAGAGTTCAGTCAGATCCGGCGTAAGTACTATCTCAGTTCTTCTGTTTTTCTGACGTGCATCAGCTGTGTTCCGTGTATCAACAGGAAGATATTCACTTCTTCCTGATGCAGTAAGACGCTTAGGATCAATTTTAGTTCCTCCCAGGAGTACTCTGACAACCGTTGTGGCTCTTTTAACACTCAGATCCCAGTTGTCTCTTAGCTGGCCACCTGACGGATTATATGGAACGTTATCTGTATGTCCTTCAATAGTGATCTGAATATCAGGATTTTTCTCCAGCACTCCCGCCAGTCTTCTTAAAGCATTTCTTCCATTGGCATCTATATCCCAGCTGGCTGTCCTGAATAACAGTTGTTCTTCAAGCGAAACATATACCTTACCATTCCTCATTGAGACTGTAAGTCCCCTGTTTTCAAAACCGAGTAATGCTTCGGAGACCTTATTCTTCAGATCCTGAACTATCCTTTTCTGGTCGTCGAGTATCTTTTCGAGTTCCGCCATCCTTGCATTTCTTCTTTCCAGTTCATAAGTAAGCTCGTCAAGGTCTGCTTTTTTGGTGTCGAGATTCTGTTCCAGCTGACGAAGAAGCTCTTCCTTGTTCTTAAGATTTTCCTGGGCAGCCTGAAGCTCTGAAAGCAGTTTTTTTGTCTCACTTACATTACCGCGGATCAATGCCTCCTGAGCATTCTGCAGATCATTGTACTTGCCGGAAAGTACATTATATTCCTCTTTTGCCCTGCTAAGTTCCTGGCTCGCAGAAGCGAGATCCTTTTTAATATTACCTGTCTCCTTTTCAAGTTCCGTAATTTTTGCCTCAAGCTCTCTGTTCGCCATGGAAAGACCAATATTATCAGTTTTAAATTCGTCCCTTTCATTCATGAAATGTCTGCTTGTGTCCTGCAGGTTTCTGTACTTCTTTCCCGGGACACATGAAACGGAAACAAATGAAAATATAATGACAGCCAGGGTGTAGAAAATTGTTTTGTTCATGATCTCAAGAATAATTAAACGATATATCAACCTTTTTGCTCAAATATTGTTGTCTCATGATGTGTGACGGAACAAAAATAAGAAAATCTGGGGGAAGGTTAATTACTCACCCGGCAATAATAATTCCTATATTTGTATTATCAATCTTTCACTTCATCCGGCAATGAACACTGAGGAGAGTCTATTATTCAAAATATCGTCTCCTGCTGATCTCAGGAAGCTCGAACCAGTCGATCTTGTGAGGGTTAGTTCTGAACTCCGTCAGTTCATCATTGATGTAGTAAGTAATAATCCCGGTCACTTCGGGGCAAGCCTTGGTGTAGTGGAACTTACTGTAGCTCTTCATTATGTATTCAATACTCCTTACGATAAGATTATCTGGGATGTAGGTCATCAGGCTTATGGTCATAAAATCTTAACAGGAAGAAGAGACCAGTTCCAGTCCAACAGGAAGTACAAAGGGATAAGTGGTTTCCCTAAGATGGCTGAAAGTGAGTACGATGCATTCGGGACCGGCCACTCGTCAACATCTATTTCGGCTGCACTGGGTATGGCAGTCGCTGCCAAACAGAAAGGGGAAAAACGGCATATTGTCGCTGTAATAGGCGATGGTGCAATGACTGCTGGTCAGGCTTTTGAAGGACTCAATAATGCAGGCGCCGGAAAGTCCGATATCCTTGTTATCCTTAACGATAATAACATAGCAATAGATGCAAGTGTGGGAGCTCTTAAAGAATACCTTCTCGATATTACAACAAGCAGAACTTATAACAGATTTAAAGACAGGGTATGGAATATCCTTGGCAAATTCGGAAGGTTTGGACCCAAAACAAGAACTCTTGCCAGACAGATTGAAGCTGGTTTTAAAAGTACTATCCTCGACAGAAGCAATCTGTTTGAAGGAATGAACTTCAGATATTTCGGCCCGATTGACGGACATGATGTTATGCACCTTACAGCTGTCCTCAACGATCTCAAGAGAATACCCGGACCAAAACTGCTTCATTGTATTACTGTTAAGGGTAAGGGATTTAAAAGGGCTGAAGAAAACCAGACGGCTTTTCATGCACCAGGTAAGTTTGACAAGAAAACCGGTGAGATGCTTGAAAATACCGAAAAGAACAAACCCCCTGCCTACCAGGAGGTTTTTGGGAAAACTATGCTGGAGCTTGCCCGGATAAACGATAAAATCACTGGTATAACTCCTGCAATGCCCACAGGCAGCTCTTTATGTATAATGATGAAGGAGATGCCGGAGAAAACTTTTGACGTTGGTATTGCCGAACAACATGCAGTAACCTTCTCGGCAGGGCTTGCAGCCCAGGGGATGATCCCGTATTGCAATATCTATTCCTCATTTATTCAACGCGCTTACGATCAGATAATTCATGATGTTGCCCTTCAGAATCTTCATGTTGTATTTTGTCTCGATCGCGGAGGGCTTGTGGGAGCAGATGGCGCCACTCATCATGGTTTTTTCGATCTTGCTTTTATGCGCAGCATACCAAATATGATAGTATCTGCACCAATGGATGTAACAGATCTGAGAAACCTGATGTTTACTGCTCAACTCGAAAAAATAAAGGGCCCGTTTTCGATCCGATATCCGAGAGGATGCGGAAGAGTTGCCAACTGGCAACAACCCTTTACTGAAATTGATATCGGAAAAGGACGTCTTATATCTGAAGGATATGATATTGCTGTTTTAAGCATCGGACACCCGGGTAATTTTGTTGCAGATGCTGTAAAAAGCCTTGAGGCTGAAAGGATATCTGTTGAACATTATGATATGCGTTTTATTGCACCACTCGATACCAGTATCCTGCATTCAGTCTTTAAAAAGTTCAGCAAAATAATCACAGTTGAAGACGGAGTGTTAAAGGGTGGATTTGGAAGTGCTGTAATTGAATTCATGTGTGATAACGGATTTCTGGCTGAAGTGAGGCGGCTGGGAATCCCCGACTACTTTGTTGAGCACGGGACCCAGGAAGAGCTGATCAGGGAGTGTGGATTTGATACGGAGAGCATTAAAAGGGTCATCAGGGAGATGATTGGGAAAGGTGTACGAGACAAGGCACAGGGCGCAGGGCTAAGGGCACAGATTTGAGAGGGGGAGAGGGGGAGAACTCCGTGTTAATCAGTGCAAAACTCTGTGTAACACCTTGGTAAAAAAATAAGAAATAATCGTGTTATAACCAAAATCCAAAAATATGAAAAAGACCATTATTTACTTTGTTCTGTTGCTGATTGCAGCTTCATGCGGCTCAAAAGGGAGTAAAAGCGAAAAAGAAGAGTGGATCCAGCTTTTTAACGGAAAAGATCTTGAAGGATGGGATATCAAGATCAAAGGGTACGAACTGAACAATAATTTCAGGAACATTTTCAGGGTTGAAGACGGATTGATGCAAGTCCGTTTTGAAGGATTCGAGAAATTCAACAATGAATTTGGCCATATCTTCTACAAGGAGCCATTTTCACATTACAAGCTCAGGATCGAATACCGGTTTGTTGGTGAGCAGGTTCCCGGCGGGCCTGCCTGGGCATTTAGAAACAGCGGAGTAATGCTGCATTCACAGTCGGCAGCATCGATGCTTCTTGATCAGGATTTTCCGGTATCGATAGAGGCTCAGTTCCTTGGAGGAAATGGCGTAGATGAAAGACCTACACTGAATGTATGCACTCCCGGTACACATATTGAAATGGACGGGGAACTTGTAACACGGCATTGTACAAACTCAAGTTCAAAGACCTATCATGGCGATGTGTGGGTAACAACTGAATTTGTTGTTCTTGGCAACGAAGTAATTCATCATATTATTGATGGAGATACAGTTATGACCTATAATAAGCCTCAGGTTGGTGGAGCTCATGAGGGATATGAAGTTCCTGAAGGCACCTTGATTGAAGAAGGCTATATCTGTTTGCAGGCAGAGAGCCATCCGGTGGATTTCAGGAAGGTGGAGTTGCTTGACCTTAGTGAAAACAAGTAAAGACAAAAGTCGAAGCGCAGCGGAGATCCCGCAAAGCGGGAAGAAAAGACAAAAGATAAAAGTTTAAGAAATTTCATACTTTCGCTGACCTGTTTTGTAAGCCCGGATGGCGGAATTGGTAGACGCGCTGGTCTCAAACACCAGTGGCAGCAATGCTGTGCCGGTTCGATCCCGGCTCCGGGTACAAGCCTCTTAATCAATTGACATTAAGAGGCTTCTTTTTGAACTTGAATGTACCCGTTTATAACTTGTTGAGGTTAATTAATATCCAGGATTTTCTTTATTGCTTCAATATTTTTGGGATTCACAATACTTTTCGCTTCCGGAGTGTATAAATAGTCTATCTTATTAAAATGATAGTCAACAATTTTAGCCCTGACAATTTTCCCGGTACTGTTCAAAAGTGAATTATCAAGAGTAAATGGTTCATCAAGTATTGCAATGGCAGCAGGGAGCCATCTGGAAGGAAACAGGTCGTCATATGCGCCGCCCTGTTTATACTGGTTGATAACCGACTCAATTTCAAGCAAAACTGCCTCCTGGCCTTTGACGTCAGAAAGATAAATATTCTGATTTTTTGCCCATCTTAGCAAGGCATCTTTGTTTGGGACAAGTAATGCAGACGTATATTTGTTCTGGTTATTATAAAGCATAAACTGGTCGATAAATTGTGATCTGTCTGTTATTGTCTCCTCGATCCCTTCAGGACTGTATTTTTCTCCATCGTCGGCTATGAGGAGGCTTTTAAATCTGCCAAGAACATAAAGAAACCCGTCTTTGTCCACGTATCCCATATCTCCAGTATGAAGCCAGCCATCTCGTATAGTCTCCCTGGTAGCTTTTTCGTTTTTCCAGTATCCCTTCATGACATTTTCACCATGTATCACTATTTCACCTTTTTCCCCGGCAGGCAGTTCATTTCCATCTTCATCACAGATCTTCAGGTCGAGGTTCTTAACTATATGGCCGGATGACCCAAGTTTATGCTTCGTTTCGGTATTACCGGAGATCACCGGAGAAGCCTCTGATAATCCGTAACCCTGCAGCATGGGTATACCAATAGCGTAGAAGAACCTCTGAAGTACTATATCAAGCAAAGCCGCACCTCCAAAGAAAAACTTCAGTCTTCCTCCAAAGTTTGCTCTTATTTTCTTAAACAGAATTACATCATAGAGTATATATAATGGTTTAAGGAATAATTTAAATCCTCTTCCCCTGTCCCATCCGATGCCATTGTAACAATAGGCGGTCTTCAATGCATGGTTAAAGAGCTTTTCGGCAGTTGCACCCTTCTCCCTGATTCCCTTCTCAATGCCTTTGCGTAGGTTCTTGGCAAGGCTAGGAGCACTTAGCATGAATACAGGCCTGATCTCCCTGATGTTTCCAGGAATATTTTTCAGACTGTCAAGGTAAGATTTGCCTGACTGGACAGCTGCAAAGCTGGCACCTGTTGCCATCATAATGTATATCCCTACAGTATGTGCAAAAGAATGGTCCCATGGAAGAATGAGAAGAGTAGTCCACCACTCGGGTACATCCATAAGAGTGAGGGTTTGTTCTATATTGGCAGTATAATTCCTGTGCGATAATATGATTCCCTTCGGATCAGCAGTTGTTCCGGAAGTATAACAAATATTGGCATAATCATCCGGGCCTATCGAATTGATGATTTCAAGAAATTTATCATAATTATTTTGAAGGTATTCTTCTCCCATTTTTTTAAGATCTCCCATATAAATTTCGTCTTTCTCATATCTCTCCCTGGGATCAAGAAGGATAACTTTTTCAAGCTTATTAAGCTCTTTCTTAATAGATGTTACTTTATCGAGTTGATTACCTGAGATGATCACCCACCTTGTTTCTGAATGGTCAAGCCTGAATTTCAGGTCGGCACCTTCCTTAAGTAAAATAGAAAGGGGAACACTGACAGCACCAGTATGTAATACTCCCAGTTCACTGATTACCCAGTCAGTACGGGATTCGGAGATCAATGCAATCCGATCGCCTTTTCGGATTCCCAGAGCCAGAAGTCCTGCTGCTACCTTATACACCTGCTCTTTTGTTTCCTTGTATGTGAGGGCTGCATACCTGTCAGTTTTCTTTTCAAGAATATAGGGATTGTTCGCATACTTCTGCGCACTGTTTTCCAGTAATCCGATTATCGTTTTCATAGAAATTGGTTTAGATATTCAATTATATAAATATTTTTTTGGCCGTAGAATAGAATATTTAACTCTTACCTGATCCTAATTAATATCTCCAAGATATACTTCCCGTGTAAGTTGTATCATTCTCCCCAACAAAAGAGGTCCTAACATTAATCTGCACAGGTTGAATCCAGCAATCCATGCCCTGAGAAAGGGTGTGTGAAAGCAAAAATTCAAGCGTATAGAGCCCATCTTACGTGTAGACTTTGCTCCAGTTCCGTAATTCAATATTCCCTGGAACAAAAAGGTTCCCGGCCATTTCAGATGCCTGTAGTCTGAATCGTAAATCAAGTGTTGCATCCGAAATTATTTTCAGATAATCTGCAAATACAGTATTAGTTATTTTATCTTCAGATTTATAGTATCATCTGACTTTTATTATTCCAAACTCTGATTTATCATAGAAGGCAGGTTTAAACAAAAATCCCATTTGTGTCATACTCAGGGATTTTTTGTTCAGCTGATTGATACTGAATTGTATGCTTTCTTACAAAGTCCAGCCCTGCCTGTATTCATATTGAAGCAAGTCGTTGGCTTCCGGAAGATTGGTAAACTGCATTTTATCAGGATCATATTCAAGTGTCATATTCCTGTTTGCCATAAGTACAGCAATATTCCCCAGCATCATGGTCTCAACCAGTTTGCTTGCATAAGAAAAATCAGTTGATGATTTCTTATTATTCTTTATTGCATCAATCCATTCTGCATATATACCGGGTGAACGCTGCAGCCATGGCTCAGGAGGTACAAATTCATCCATAGCTTTTTTAGGTATAAGTTGAGGATTGCTACCATAATCTCCATGCATCAGAACACCTTTATCTCCAAGGTATAGTGCTGAGCTAATACGAGCACCAGGGTCCATTTCAGCCGGACGCGGGGCACGCAATCCACCATCAAACCATGTAACCTTCACAGGAGGCATATACCCGCGTGCCGGGAATTCATAGGTTATCATTTCAGCCAGTGGCCAAAATTCATTATTGAAAACGGATGAACTTGCCTGTATCCTGGTGGGTCTGCCGAGATTCAGTGACCAGAATGGATGGTCATAAATATGTGCACCCATGTCACCCAAAGCACCTGTGCCATAATCGCGTAAACCTCGCCAGTTGAAATGGCAGATCTCCGGATGATACGGTTTCTCGGGTGCCGGACCTAACCAAACATCCCAATCCAATGATTTGGGAACAGGTACACCGGCTGGTCGTGGTATGTCTCCCTGAGGCCATATCGGTCTGTTGGTAGATAAATGAACCTCACGAACAAGACCAATTGCACCACTTTGTATCCATTCGTTAATTAATCGTGCGCCCTCACTTGCATGACCCTGATTACCCATCTGCGTTACAACATCATACTCTTTTGCAATTTCAGCAAGTTTGCGGCATTCATAGATTGTTTTACACATTGGCTTTTCAATATAAATATGCTTCTTTTCCCTCATAAATGCTGCTGCAATAGGTGCATGGTTATGATCAGGTGTGCCAATCATTACGGCATCAATTGATGATTTTTCTTTATCAAGCATTCGGCGCCAGTCCGTATAGACTTTTGCTTTTGGATAACCCTTGATAACATGTGCGGCAAATGCGGTATCCACATCACAAAGTGCATAAATATTTGCCAGTCTGACAGGTTCTCTTTCCGGCTGAGTCCGTTGCTGTGGTGGCTGGCCACCCCGTTGTTGCCGTTGTGCCTGCCTGGCAGCCATGGCAGCCAGTTCCTCTTCACTGTAAGGCTGACCTGTACTTGTACGCTGTGGTCTGACAATCTCTTCATCCGGATCGCATAAACCCCTTAAATTACTGGCTCCACGGGCTCCGATACCTATACCAGCCACATTGATTGTGTCACTGGGCTGTAAATAACCTTTCCCGGGCATAACATGCCGGGGAATAATTGTCAAACCAGCCGTTGCAGTACCTACCGTACCGAGAAAACGCCTTCTCGAAAGATTCCTGGCCGTTTTGTTTTTCTTGGGATAATTTGTACTCATTGAATACTCCTTTCTTTATCAAATAATAATTCTCAATTATCTTAAAATACTCTGTTGTAAAATCTGGCTAAAACGGGTTCCGGATTTCTCAATATTACACAAGAGGTTTCATCCAGATCAGCTGTTTTTCAATATTACTGTGCAGTTTGTAGGATTTAATATGTTTGCTTATACTTTCACCAATGATTTCAATTTTACTCAGATCAGCTGTACCTGATCCGGTCTGTTCACAATAGTTCAAATAACCTATTTTGGCAAAATCCACTCCCATCAGTTCAACAGCAACACGGTCAGCTGCCAGCCAGTCGGTGCTCACCACACAGACTCTGTGATCGACTGGTGTTCCATTGCTCGGACCGTTTCCTTCCATTCCTTCAAACCCGTCAATAACAGCAAGGTGCGGATGAAGACGAGGTGCAAGGTCATACAGATTGTAATTAATCCCCCTGTAACCACTTCCATGTACAATCGATTTGTCACTCTTTGTACCCTCCTTACGATTCCTTCCAAAAGCAAAACCAACATCTTTCACAGGTGCGCCAAATACAATATTCTTCAGGGATAGTGTAACTACTGTCCTATCATGAGTTTTCATCCTGGCTACCGATACTATATAGGAATCCGGACTGAGTATAATACTCGAGACCCTCACCGGATGAGGCCTGAAATCCCTTTCATCAAATACATGAAGTATCTCAAATCCTTCCTGGTCGAGATCGATGAATTTTACAGGATACTTATCAGCAAGCCGGAAATAACCGTAGTTGTCAAATCCGTCGAATGTAGGTCCGTTGGCAGCAGACTCTGCAATAATGACATTATCAAGCTTATTAATCGATTTGAGAAATTCAAGTATGCCTTCAAGCGTATCAACATGGGTTGCGCACAAAGGTATGTCAATAGAAACATTGTTTGGCTTGAGAATTACCTGACGGTTACCAATACTCTGACTGATTTCCTTTGCGAAAGGCTGGAGAGCACGTAATGCAAGATCAGCCCTGTTGTCACCCGATGTAATCGCAACACTTGAAGACATTTTTGCCTGCTCAGCAAAGGAAGCAAACGTATTGAAGGGATCAGTAAGAGTGACTCCAATTCCTCCCAGAAAAGATGTTTTCAGAAACCTTCTGCGGTCAATAGTATTCATAATTGCTCTTTTTTATTATCAAACATACAAAAATATTTTTATCTGAGATTATTTTAATGAGGACTGTAACAGCTGTAATTAAAGAATCACTGTTTATACATTTCTTTCCGAAATTTACTTAAATAGCGGATTTATAAAACTATTGATATTCAATCATAAAAACCTTAACTTGCTTAAAAATAGCTAACGCCAATATTCCTTACAGCCATGCAAAACCGACGTAAGTTCATTAAGAATAGCCTTCTGACCATTGCAGGAACAGGATTGACAGGCAAATATTATGTCTCAAGTGGTAATATTTCAGGCTTTAAACATGATAAATTCATTTGCCGGGCACTTGGTAAAACAGATATAAAATTGCCGATAGTAAGTATGGGAACAGCCAGTACAAACAATCCGGCACTTATAAAATCTGCTCTTGATAAAGGCATAAAATTGCTGGCTACCGCAGGAGCATATCAAAACGGGAATAACGAAAAAATGATAGGCACTATTATAAAAGAGATGCCAAGGGACTCATTTATATTATTAACAAATTCCTTCGATATAAATTGGATCGATACAACAACAGGAACCTTAAATTCTGATTTTAATCAGGACCTTTTGTTAAAGAATGTAGAAGCCAGCCTTTCAAGACTTGGGTTAGAATACGTGGATATTTTTATTCAACCATTCACAGCCAGGCGTGAATCTGTTTTTCATGAACCTGCGTTAAAAACGATGGAATCAATAAAACTAAAGGGACTATCCAGATATATAGGAATTGCAACCCACAGATATGAGCCCGAAGCAATAAGGGCTGCTGTGGATACCGGCATATATGACGTAGTAATGACCAGCTATAATTTTCTCAAGACAAACCTCGAAGAGCTTAATGATGCAATACGGTATGCAGCTGAATCTGGCCTCGGGATCATTGCAATGAAAACAATGGCAGGTGCTTTCTGGGACAAGGAAAGAGCTAAACCCATAAATACCAGGGCAGCACTTAAATGGGTTCTTCAAAACGAAAATATACACACATCTGTGCCTGATTGCACAACCTTTGACCAGTTGTCGCAGGATCTGGGAATAATGTCTGACCTTAAACTTACTGAAGAGGAAATGAAAGATCTGGTATCCCCATCAGGAGAACCGGTTTCCGGACTCTATTGCCAGCAATGCGGAGAGTGCCTGCCCCAGTGCCCCTATGGAGTGGACATTCCAACTCTAATGCGAAGCTATATGTATGCCTTCGGATATCATAACCTACCCCTTGCAAAACTTACCCTTACAACTACCGGATTAAAGGGCAATCCATGCTCCGGATGTAAAACATGCGACATCAGATGCAAAATGGGATTCAATATCCGGGAAAAAATTCAGGATATTTCAAGAATAAACTTTTTGAATGTCATTAATTCTAAGACAATCTATTTTTAAATCCATTCATTTAATTCAGTTATCTGAAGATCTTTGATTAGTTCTGTCATCCCTTTTCTTGCTGCTCCAAATGTGCCAAATTTATTTACGGTGATTTTTAATGATCCATCTTTATTTAACAGAATTAATCTTATATCGCTTTTCTTCATATTTAGTTGCATATTGGATCTGCTGTATGAGGTATATGTACGATTAGATCTGTAAATTCTGAATTTACTAAAGTCATTGATACTATGCCACTTCCCGATTTTTAGAAATCCGAATAAACAGGTGTAGTTTTTAATTCTTCTGGTACTAAAATCAATTTGTGTTCCGTCATAGGTAAATGCCATAAACATACCTGCCACAACCAGTATCAATCCTGAAAGCGAAATATATAAACCAATCAGGCCAAAGACCATAAGAGAATACCCGGCAAAAGATCCTGAAGGCCCTAATAATCTGTCAATTTTATTATCAGTAATCATAGTAAGAATTCAGAGTAGAGTTCTGACTCCATTCATGTTTAGGTCAAAAATAAATTGTATTCCTGGTATATATAAATATTTATTATCCGTAATTACTTTCTATTCGATCTTGTAAAACTGCTTTGCGTCATTAACTATGTATCTTTTAATTTTCAATAACTCAGTTCTGTTATCCCCATTATCGGTAAATATCAATTCTTCAGACAACGGACAGAAAATCCGCTTCGTTTGTAGTAAGCATACCTTCCGATATCTTTGCCATGCGAACACATTCCCCGGTACCAGGCATAAACGGGACTGCCCTCATCTGAAGTCCACCAGTACCCGTAAGTACCAATATAGCTGGATGTACCACTGCCAAAACGCAGCCCCCCGGGCAAAGCTGAAAAGCCTGTTTCGTTGGTAGCACCTTCATTTGGAGTGATCCAATGTCTGGTGCCCGCTTCTTTTAACATACCACCGGCCACCCATGAACCACCAAGATGATCAATAAGCGCATTCCACTCGCTATCGGCAGGTAGATGCCATCCCGGAGGACAGACATTTTTTGCTGTTGCCCAGTTATACAGATACCCATAGACTGACACATTGCCCTGATCATTGTTGTATGACCAACAACCACTGCCTGCCTTGTAGGAAAGATTTTCTGCCATCCATACCTGGTCTCCTATCTGCAGGATTTTATAGATCCTACCATCCCGTTTATCGGTAAAAAATCTATAACTTATTATATTATTTTGTATACCCGGAGAATTAGTCTCTTTAATCCGGGAAATAACCTGAATGCTGGAGGTCTGAGCTGTTGTCTTTAGATTCATCACAATAATGAATAAAAGAACCAGTGATGATCTCACACTATTTATGACCACAATTAATAAGAGGTATCTCATAGTTTACACAAAGTTACTCATTTAAAAATGTGAGCAGTAACTAAGGCCAGGGTAAACTGATGGAAAAGGTCTATTATCGGAGCATCTTATAGGATTATTATCTGCTTAACTAAATCTTAATAAAATGATATAGTATAATATTTTGATGTCAAATTTTGAATTATTTTTGCACTTTGAAATAATTGAGTAAACATATAATATTGGGTATAATGAAAACTTCAAAAACGAACACAACCGGCAGATCAAGAAAGACTTCCGTGACAGGTAAAACCGTAAAGAGCAGAAAGATTACCACCACTAAATCCTCTTTTAGTGAAGATGAGATTCGTGAAAAGGCGAAAGAGATCTACCTTCAGCGTATCAACCGCGGGGAACATGGAACTGAATTGGATGACTGGCTTAAAGCAGAAGCACTTCTGAAAAAATCAAATAAAAAATAACGGCTCTCCATGTTTAATTCTGGTCATATGCTTTCTCCCTCTCCTTCCCTGTTTCAATCCATTCGGGAAGGAGAGATTCAAGGAAGTGGAACCCGGGCATAAGGCACGCTTGAAAGGCTGCTGACCCTGCCGTGAGGAGTCTCCCGGTGACAATTCAGGCATTCACGTTCCACCCTGAAACTGTGTGTTTAATAGAAAATTGTCTTTGAAATTTTTCATAACTTGGCACATTATTTTACATTATGAAGCAGAAATTCATTATAATTACTTTTATCCTGACTATACTTGTCAGCGGGTACTATGCAGGTGCACAGGATTTTAAAATAACACATGGAATAGTTACCGCTTTCAATGGCATTCCGCTTAACAATGTTACAATATCAGCTCTTAAATCAGAAGATAAGGCATATACCGATTCAACCGGACAATTTGCAGTCATGACCTTTAATAAAGATGTACTTACAATATCCGCATCAGGTTTTGCAGGGAAAAAAATCAGGATAAAAAAAGACAAATTATACAAGATAAACCTTGTCTATCAGGCAAAAGCTAATAGTTTTAGTGATGCTATTAATAACAGGCATATTACTGAAAGTGTTCTAAGGCAGGCAATTAATCCAGCCTCATCCGCTAAAGGAAAGGATTATTCAACATATGAAAATATTTATGACCTGATCAGCAGCGAGATTTATAATGTAAGAGTCAAAGGCACCTCCGTTGTCAATACCAGAATCCGGTCGTTTAATTCATCACCCCAGGTTCTTTATGTTGTTGATGACAGGATCGTCCCCGATATATCATATATACTTACGGATGATGTAAAATCCATTGAATTTATTGATGATGTTGGCACAACAATTTACGGAATGCAGGGAGCTAACGGAGTCCTTAAAATAACTTTGAAATAAAATCATTAACAGTGGGGTTGGGTGTGTAATCAAATACCTTCAATCTCCGGTTCCTTCTCCTTAAAGATCAGATACCAGCTGCCGTTTTCAATAAGAGCCTCTTTACCAATAACAAAAAAGAGCTCTCTGAGATAGGAGTGTCTATGCCTGGTTTCCATCTGTAAATTATTTATTTCAGTGACCTTTGCTTCAGCCCTCTGATAAATAACCTGCATCAACTCATACTGATTAAGTAACTGTTCGTACCCTTTCATCTGAATATATGCCCTGATTAAAGCAAAGATCCCCAGGAAAATCGGAGCTATTACCAGCAATAAATCCAGGTAATTGGTTGCTTCATAGAAATTCCCTATAAAGAATATTGAAACTAACAGAGCAAAGGCTATAACAAATGCCACATTGGATATTCTGTGGTAATGAGCTATACGTTTCGCCATCCTCCCGATTGATGCTTCAAAGAAATCAGCCTGGTTTCTGATCCAGTTATCGGTGAGATCGTTAATTGTCTCAGACGTTATTGATTTGATGTCGTATGTAATGCCATAGATGGCTGAAAGAAAATGCTTTACCCATGTAAATTCTTTCCGGTGTATTCTCAGAATATAATCTGAAACATTTTTATGCAAACCTGCAAAGTTCCAGTAAAACTGAATTCTTAAAGCTTCTGCCAGCGTTCTGTTGTAAAGGTATTTTTTATGATTTTTTGTCATCCTCGAGTAAACATAGATCAGGATTGCAGCAATAAGAATAACCATGGAAGCACCCAGAACCAACTTGTTTATCCACAGATTCGAATATATTTCCAGTGTCAGTATTAACAACAACCCCAGAACAAACAGCCAGACAGTAACCAGAATATCTCTCTTCCTGAATTGCAATGATAACAGATCAAGTATTGAATACCAGCTTAATATTGACATCTGCGGAATATTGAGTTTTTCGGGTTTATTAAAAAGATATGATTGTGATTTTTGAAAATCGGATTGAATAATACTCAATGAATCCTTGTTGATCTCCTCAATTTTTTCAAGGGCCTCTCTTAATGCTGTATCTTTCAAAACGAGATTGAGGGATAACGAAATCTTACTGTCAGTCTTTTTTGAAATCTGCAATGATGATTTACTCCTTTCGCTTGGTAAAATAAATACTGTACCGTCATATTCAAATGTGCTTTCAGCAACAGTATCATCATCTCCTGTTATTTTATGTCTTACTATATCAGCTGTCCCACCTGTTTTTCCTGCTTCCCCATCCCACAGGGCAAGCAGTATTAAGGAACTGTCCGCCACAAGTTTTCCTGTTTTTAAGTATTGCTGCGGCCTGTCAATTTCTTTACCATCATACCCAACAAAGAAGCTTCTTTTAGCCTCTTTTATTAATGCATCAAACTCTTTGTCGGATACATCATCAAAGTCTTTTTTATATTCGTCAATCTCAAAAGGCATTGGAACTATCAGTTCAAACCTCTCACGATATCCTTCAGTTTTTCTTTTCATATCTAAAAAGATATTGGCAACATATCTGTCGGCACCCTCTGCAATTGATGAAAACAAATAGATTGGAGAATTAGGATATCCGGCTGCCAGATCTTTAAATAGTCTTTCGATTTGAACTCTGTGTTCCTCTGTAGTTATTACATCCAGATGACCCACAACACCTACGGTAATTGGTATTCTGTCTGATATTAACATTCTCTATTAACTTTGATTTTTATAACTGATCAATGACTGATTTCTTATTGCTTTGCTCATTTCTATATCAAATTTAAGCCTGCGTTTTATTAAAAGCAAAAATTTGTTTAAAAATGACTGGCAAGGTTTATATTCCTGTTACAGATCTTTTACCATCCAGATATTGCACCCGAAATGGCCTGAATTTCCAAGGGGATGTGTTAAATGCCGGAATCCAGCTTTAATATACATCGATACAGCCTTATCGAGTTCAGGCAGAGATTCAAGATACAGTTGTTTGTAGCCAAGGCTTTTAGCAGATTCAATACACTTCTCCATAAGGGTTCTTCCTATACCCTTTCCCCGCCAGGGTGCCAAAAGGTAGAATTTAACAAGTTCAGCACAACCATGCGGCAGTTCCGGTGTCGGATAAATGCCGCAACAGCCAATAATACCGTTCTCTTCAGCAATCCAGAATACTGAACCTGGTACCTTAAATAATGAAAATAAATCGTCATTAGTGGGATCAAAATAGACCGTCCCTGATCTGGCTATATTAAATTCCCTGAAAACACTGCGGATAAGCTCTGCCACTTCCCTGTTATCTTTTTTCTCGATAGTCCTGAATTTGATCTCCATTTTAGAGGATAGTCTGTCAACCTTAATGTCGGGCTATATCCTATAAAAATAATAAACTTAAGTTATTAATTGCACGTTACAGATTACAAGTTGTTATATTTTAATGAATGAAGTCATTAATTAATAATATGAGGCAATTTTTACCATAATCTAATTAACAGGCTGATTTATAGCATTTTCAACATGCAACCTGCAACTTACAACCCGCAACTTAAATTAATTAATACTTTTTTCTACTTTTGAACAGTTAAAACCTACAAACAATAAAGGAGCATGAGGTTAGTACGGAGTCTGCATTATAGAAAAATAATAATCTCCCTATGTATAATCTTTTTTACGTCCGGATATTTATCAGCCCGCGATTTCATGGTCACAGGAAGGGTTACTGATGCTTCCGGGGGAATAGTAGCCAACGCAAAAGTATCAATGACATCCGGTGCTGCTGAGTATGCCGCAATCACGGGAGCTGATGGAAGCTATTCTCTAAGAATATCTGGCATATATAGCAGTATTTCCGGCTTACTTGAACCGGGTATTCCTTATCCTAATCCTTTCTCTCATTCAGTAAATATCCCTTTTATTATCAACAGCTCCGGTGATGTACGCTTAAATATTTATAACCTGTCGGGACAAAAAATCAGGGATATTCTGTTCCCTGATGTTGATGCTGGCAGCTACCGGATAATCTGGGATGGGTGCAATCAGAACGGGACACCACAGCGTGCCGGTTTGTACTTCTTTGCAATAACCTTCAGAGGAAAGACCTGGTCGGGAAGACTGGTAAAGGCAGCAGGATTCTCGTCATACTCTGCAGGTACTGCACTGGAAATGATGATGTTGCCCCCTGTAACAGTACCACCATCTGTCTCAGTGCGAATCCCGGTCATTACAAATGTCTCATGTACAGACTACTATCCTGTCAGGTTTACAGATATTACAATAGGGAGGGATACTGTTATTAATTTCGAGCTCACCCGTAAACAGGCTCTTCCCTTTAAAACCTCAGGCAGTCATATCGCTATGCATACCGGATCTGAGTACAGGCCTCTGATGCTTAAAGGAATAAACCTTGGGTCATCTCCGCCGGGTTACTTCCCCGGTGAGATTTCTTATGCTATCACACCCGACATGTACGAAAACTGGATAAACAGGATAGCTGAAACGGGTTTCAACAGTATAAGGGTTTACACACTTCATCCTCCGGTTTTCTATGAAAAGCTTGCCGAGTATAATCAGAGGCATCCTTCAGATCCGCTTTTACTCTTTCAGGGTGTCTGGCTTGAAGAGATAGAAGACAGGTGGGATCCAGCATCATACGATCTGATGAACCGTACAACATCATTTGGCAAGGAGATCAGGGAAGTGATCGATTGTATTCATGGTAACGGAGACATTGCCTTCAGATATGGCAAAGCTTACGGCAGGTACCTGACGGACATATCAAGATGGACAGCAGCATATATTATCGGAAGAGAGATTGCTCCTCAGGAGGTCGATTCCACAAATAAATTTCATCCCGCAATCAGTTCTTATTCAGGCAATCAGTTCAGTATCACCGGAGCAACCGCAACCGATGTTTTTGCTGCCCGTATGCTCGACGAAACAGTAACATACGAAGCACAAAATTATGAAATAAGGCGCCCGGTGAGCATTTCAAGCTGGCCTACCCTTGATCCACTGACACATCCGACAGAGATATATACCGACGAGGATAAAGCCTCTTTCGACATTACCAGGATAGAAGGCAGAAATGAACTGGCAGGCCTGTTTGCCAGTTATCACGCTTACCCTTATTACCCTAATTTTATCAGCCTGGAACCTGGATACCGGACCTATAGCGATAGCTACGGACCCAACAGCTACCTCGGTTATCTCAATGCACTTAAAGCTCATTATTCCGACATTCCACTTATTATCGCGGAATTTGGGATCCCTTCAAGCTGGGGTAGTGCCCACCAGTCATTCAGTGAGATGCATCACGGTGGATACTCTGAAGAGCAGCAGGGTAATAAAAATATCAGACTGATAAACAATATAATTGACGCAGGATGTGGTGGAGGATTTATGTTCGCATGGATGGATGAGTGGTTTAAACCTACATGGATTGTTCTTTACTTAGAAGCCTATGGCTTATTTTCGGAAGGGATAACAATTCCAACAAGGCAATTGTGGCATAACCTCGCTTCACCTGAACAAAATTTTGGACTGATCTCCTTCGATCAGAGCTCAATATTTCCTTTTGTTGAATATCAGACTGATAATCCTTCAGGACCTCTGAATAAGGTTGAAGCGACAAATGATAATAGTTACTTTTTACTAAACCTGGAGACTAATAGTATCCTATCATCCGGTGATACAATTATGGTTGCTTTTGATACATATCTTAAGGACACAGGGGAATCTGTTCTTCCAAACGGCCAGCTACTTCCCAACAGATCTGAGTTTCTGCTGACAATGGTACTTGGAGAAGACACTGCACTTTACCATGTTACTGAAGCCTATGACATGAACGGTTTAACTCCAAGGTTTGATCTTGCGAACCATGCAGTACAAAAATTCCGGAGCACAGTAACTGATGGTGCCCCCTGGGTATTAATGCAGTGGATAAATGACGGGTACGAACTTACAACCCACGATATCGGACGGCTGCCAATGGAGAATTCAGGTGATTTCAGTAACGGTCATCGCGCAGCAGTTGCCTGGAACGGAAGCAAAATACAAATACGTATCCCATGGACCCTTCTGTACTTCCATGACCCTACCCAGATGATGGTTATTGATGGCGCTGTATCTTATGATGGGGGATATAACTATGAAATACTTACCACTTTATCTGAGGGAATAGCTGTCTCAATATACTGCGATGGTGAAGTTACCTCATCTGAAACAAGATATAACTGGGCCCGCTGGCTGATTGTACCTCCCACAGTTGCAAGGGAAAAAGGATCTCTTCAGGTAATACAGACAGGATTATCCTCTATTCCTGATTTTGCTGATTAACAACAGGTTTAGTTGTAACCGTCTCCTTTTTGGATTTCTTTCTCTTAATCTTATCAAAACCACTACGTTCTGCTTTACCCCATCCTTTTTTACCTCTCAGCACCTCCAGGTTACCTCTTACTGCAAAAAAGGTATGTACAGGATAAAAGAATGGCTCAATAAGTGCAGCAGAGAGTAGTTTCAAAACATCTCTTTTCTTTTTATATTTATGGAAAGTGATCTCCTCAAAAAGCACTGCCCAGATTGAGAGACAAACAGCAAAAGAATATACAAAGATGAACAGGAGAAGATAAAATTGCCAGTTGAGCGCATGCATGATAATTAGAATAATCGTGTATACAAATCCCGAAAAAGCTATCAGGGGGGCCAGCCACTCAAAGAAAAACCAGAAGGGATAACCAAGAAGTCCCAGACGTCTGAACTTCCTGTTAAAAAACATAACACGGTGTGTTATGAGCGATTCAACCAGACCACGCGTCCAGCGGGTACGTTGCCTGCGCATTGACTTAAGATCCGACGGAACTTCAGTCCAGCATAATGGATCAGGAATATATGTTACTTCATATCTCCGGTCCCTTTCCGCCATAAAGCGACGCATTCTCAGCACAAGTTCCATGTCCTCTCCTACTGTCTTTATGCTATAACCACCTGCTTTGATAACTGTCTCACGATCAAAAAGACCCATAGCTCCCGAAATAAGCATTAGTCCGTCAAGCTGACTCCAGGCCATCCTCCCAAGCAGGAAAGCACGTGTATATTCGAGTACCTGAAGACGCGGGAGGATCTTCCTGGGGACCTTAATTTCACGGATATGGCCACGTTCCACATCACACGAATTGACAATTCTTATTACCCCCCCTGTGCCAATTACCTTACGGTCTTTCTCTTCAAGAAATGGCTTGACAAGCTTAAGGATAGAGTCGGCTTCGATAATGGAATCAGCATCGATAGAGACAAACAGATTGCTCTGGCAGATGTTTATCCCTGCATTCAGGGAGTCGGCCTTGCCACCATTAATCTTATCAATAACAGTCAAACGGTTATATGATGGATTCCTCGACCTGTACACCCCTCTGATCCTTTCACAGGGTAGCCGGTAATCGAAGTAATAATTGACTCTTATAAGGTCATAAGCTTCTTTTACCTTCTCAAAAGTATCGTCGGTTGAACCATCATTAACGATAATGACTTCAAAATTATTATAGTAAAGTGAAAGAAGTGTACGTATATTATCAATAATGGTCCTGCTTTCGTTGAATGCAGGAGCGATTATTGATATTTTAGGGCTCATTGGTGACAATACCAGAGAGTTGTAATTGATGTAGCTGTTCTTTCTAAGGTATTTGCGCAAAGCAATAGCCGAAAAAATCCCGAGTAGAAGGTATGAACCAAAAATAATCAGTGTAAGTACAAAGACAATATGTCCGAAAAGAATTCCCATTTACTTATTTAGTATATCCTTCGATCAAGAACATGTCTGACAATTATGTTATAATTCTTATACTCCGATTTCATAAGCTTAACAAGTGCTTTAACACCCTCTTCCCCATTGTTTTCTATAGCCTTTGTAGCTTCAATCTGCAATTGCACATCATCTTCCTTATCAAGCACCAGCTTAAGAAAGCCCATCATGGAAAGATCGGGCATCTTACCCATCGATCTGACAATTTCAAGACAAACAGGATGCTCCTGGTTTTTGTACATCTTTTTCATCGTCTCCAATGTTGATCGCATATTAAGATCACCTGCAACCTGCACCGCAAGCTGCCTTACCTGTGGTGACTGATGTAATAATACCTCTCGCACTTCATCTTCTGCATCTTTCTGTTTAAACTCCCTTATCATCCTGAGGGCGAACATTACCACCGTTGGGTTAGGTGATGTAAGCCATGTCTTAAAGCCTGGTACTGGAATCTCATGCTGGACAATAAGTTCATGAAGCGTTATCTGTTCCCACAGGGAAAATGGCCTTGTTAGATGGGAAAGAAACTCAAATGGATTCTCCTCACTCAATCTGACAAGTGCAATCTGGGCTTCCATACGAAGTATTTCATTCTTTGAGTTAATTGCCTTATAAATAGCAGCATTGGCATCTTTAATATTCATAAAGGCCAGTTCACGAAAACCCTTAATCTTTTTATGCCACCTGTAATCGTATGCTCTTTTGATTGAGTCTTTATCGAGGCCAAGATGCTTGTAAAGCCCCAGGAGTTTTTTTGAATCATCCCCCTTAAGATTTATACTGACATCAATCATCTGGTCAATCAATACCTGTCTGCGATACATATCAGAAGCTATGGAACGGAATTCTTCAGGGCTCGCATTTCCGAAAAGATAGTCAATAATAAGACTCTGGTATTTCTCCATCAGATATTGTTTCAGCCGCTCTTCTCTCTCCATCCTTCTCCTGTTCAAAAGGATTACCGTCAGTAAAACAACCATTGTGACAATAGAAGCAAAGATGGTAATTATAAGAGAATTAACCAGAGCAATGGATTTGCCTAAATAGGTGATCTTCTTAAGCCATGGACTGTCTCCTTTTATAAACAGGATATCGTGTACTGGAGATTCAGCCTCTAATGGAGATTCTGCAATGTCAGAATCCCGGGCTGCCTCCCTGACAATATCAGCACCAGCTGATAAAGAATCCTGAGGTTCAGTTACAACCGGGACGGATAATTCTTCCGGTCTTCCCGGAGCAAGCTCATGCGTATCAGGCAACCTGGTTACACGAACCTTATAGTATCCATCCTCTTTTATTAAAATCGCATTACTATCGATATGTCTCCTGACTATTCTGAATAATGCTTCAGCATTATACTTAAATTTGAATGCTCCAAGCTGGTATGGATACTTGTCGTCTGATAATCTGTTATATACCTTAGAGACAATCTGTGACAGTTGAGCATTTAAAAGGCTATCTGCTTCTTCGATCGATATAGTATCGTAAGCAGAGGTGTCAACAATTTGGAAACCATAGGGGGGTGAAGATTTTGCAGATACTAAGAAAAGGGATAATATTATCAGTAGCCCGAACTTCATCACTTCATTTTAATAGCATAAATGAAATTAATTCCACCCTCAAACCTGTTTCTCCATGTTTCCTCTACGTATTCTTCCCTTGAATAACCGGCCCCGATTCGCATCATCAACTTAGACGTAAGCGACACATTATAAGCAAGCCTTATACTATGGGCACTAAGCCGCATCAAATCTGCCTGTATATCAAATGGTTCATCCGGAGCAGTTCCCGTTCCCAGAGTAACCTGTAAGTAATCGACATCATTAAAGTACCGTCTGGCGTTAATGTATAGAGATGTGGTCGGACCATCATCTTTAAAAAAGAGATATCCTTTCGAGGATAACCAGTACTTTCCAAGATATTTCTCAACTGATGCCAAAGCAATAAAAGAATTTCTGTCAAACCGATAATAATTCAGTCCTCCTGATAGAACCCAGCCTTTAGGCAGAACCTGCCACACCTCAAGTGCAGCCCTGTGGTGGGGAAAATAGGTGCCCGGACTATAGGCATAGGCCAGATATGCATAATTTTTATCTGTTAACTTTGGCCAGGCTTCAGCTTCTAATTGCATCTCTGTAACATTTACAGGTGATGGTTCGCCGATGCTTATATTCCCGATATTCAGACTTGCCGATACAGGCCCCCAGTTAAACCTGTGTCCTGCTCCTGCTTTAAAAACCTGCCAGAACCGGTTATATGGCTGGCTGAAGGCATCAAAAAAGTACCCGGCTCTTATATCGGTTTCCACGGGTGTATTTACCTTTGACCAGAGGGAAATATCTCTTCTGGCCGAAAGAGCGTCTGCATTATCGGGTTCAGTTATAAGCAGAGTATCAATCACTGCCGCTGCCTGTTCATAATCTTTCTGCCAGGCCAGAATACGACCGAGAAGTATCCGGGCGTCACCATAGGCCGGATAAGCGTTAACCAGCCTTCTTGCTGCGGCAGCGGCATTTGCATAATCTCCATCAAACGCCATTGTACGTACCCTGAGATATTCAGCCTCAGGATCAGTAATCTCCTGTGAAAAACCCTTCCCGGGAAATAATAATCCCGCAAAGGTCAGGACGAAAACAAATAAAATACGAGGATTGCGCATGACTTACTTGTTCAGGATTGATCTGATCTTCTTAACCAGATCAGCCGGATTAAACGGCTTGGTTATATATCCGTTAATTCCCAGCTCGCTTGCCTGCCGTTGCTGCTGCTGATCGCTGAACGCTGTTACCACCAGAACCGGAGTATCCTTATCAAGATCGGACCTCAGAAATTTAAGCAGTTCAAGACCACTGTGATAGGGAAGATGGATATCGACCACAAGCATATCATAGTCGTTTTGCTGAAGCAGACTTATAGCTTCGTTCCCGTCAATGGCAATATCAGTACTGAAACCCTCCCTCTCGAGTACTACTGAGAGGGTCTTCATCGCTAACCGGTTATCTTCACATATCAGTATCTTCATCGTCTGGTTGAGGAATAATTATTAATTTAAGTAAGTCTCCTGCAACCTGCCGGACAGGTAAGTAAGGCAAAAATGGTGATTTTTGGCAGGTGTACCAAAGAAAACATATATTATTTTGATTTTCGGTAAGTTTTTGTAGATAAAAAGAATATTATTAATTGATTAACCTTTTTCCCTCTCATCTGATCTCTGATATAACAGTGGTGTTTTATGCTAAAATGTTTTCTTTTTACCGGCCCGTAAGCTTCCCTGATAGACTCTTACAACGCAAACCAGTAATTAAACTTGATTAGAAAAATATTTTTCGGAAAAACCTTCCCTAATTGTTGAAATGATTCTCCTACCGAAGCTTGAGGCAAATCAGTAAAACCGGTACGCTCGCTCGACCAGACAAGATAAATAAAAGAGCCAAGCCTGTATTCCCATTTTGCCACAAGGTTGGAACGGATCTGGTGAAAATTGAAATCGGGATTACTAACCGAATAATCCGGTACTAAATCATTGTTTTCGTCAAGCAAATATCTTCCGTCCGAGAGAACAGGATTATCAAAGATATCAAATCTGTCGGTATAGTCCTCTGCCTGTGGATTGACTACACGTTTAAAACCTGAATAACTTCCCTTTGAAACAAACGGACTTCCATAATACTGGACCGAGAACTCCGGTGTCACATTAAGGTCAATTTTGAAGGTTAATCCAAGGGTCTGCTGATCGATTGTAGCTAATATATACCTCTTATCTGGTGCCAGGTTAATTGTTGTAACATATTGCAAATCGTTACGATTATCTTCATAATTTGCAGTTAATCCGATTTTAAGTGCATTCAGGGGGCGTATGGAAATGCCAGGACCAAGTTTAAAAGTCCGTTCAGAATTTTGACCTGAATAATCATAATCATACTGTAGTTCGAAAATGAACTTTTTCGAAGGATCGGTTCTGAAAATCCCGAAAGTGGTAAGGTTGAAGGGCTTTATAAAGTCCTCCCCGCCTCTCAGTAGACGCATATCCAGTGCCTGTGAATGAATAATAAAATTAGTCCTGAAGCTCCAGTAATTCCTAAATTCGGATGTAAATGACAGATGTCCTCCTGAACCAAGGTATGTACCATTAAAATTCCACGAGTTGAATTGCTCGAAATCAATCCTGTAAGTATTAAATATGGAAACAGGCTGGTTAACAAAATACGCTATTTCGTTTACCTGATTAATCTCATCAGCCGATCTCATATAACCAAGGTCATTCAGCTCCAGTCCGGGAGAGAGCCAGGTAGCACCTGTTGAATATCTCCAGAATCCTTTGGACCCTTTACCTATCCTGAATTTACCTCCGAATCCGCTCAGGTGTGTACGCGTGGTGTCATAATCAACATAATCGGCATCCGGTCGCTGAAAATAACGGGCTGAAGATTCCTGAAGAGCTGTGATTGACTCTTCACTGCCATTGACATAACTTCCTATTAACCTTGCATCTACATAAAACTCCTTGTCTTTCCAGTGATGCAAAAGATCAACTCCTCCGGTATAAGCATTGCTGCTCAAAAATTCGAGGTTCTGATCATTGATAAAACGATTGGTGGATGTCAGCATACCTCCGAGTACAGTATTGCCTGCCTTATATCCTTTCTGTATCCGTGCAACAGTATAACTTGTAACCGGTTCAACCTCCTGTCGCGTCCTGTTGCCCTCAGGATCGCTAAGCCTTGCATATTCATTTGCTGTAACACTTTGTATCAGTCCCAGTGATAATCCTTTGGATGTTGTTCCGCTGAACTTGACTGCACTGAGAATGGTTGTCTTGTCCGGGATCTTTACAAAAAGATTATCATCAGGATTTACGATGAGAGAAGGAGCGTGTCCGATCCTCCTCGAATAAAAAAGACTCTGCTCGTCAAAATCGTAGTCAAATATTGTTAATCCCTCCAGAAAGAATGGTCTTTTTTCTTCATAAAATGTCTCAAATGCCGTTAAATTCATAACAGACGGATCGGATTCCACCTGTCCGAAATCCGGATTAACTGTAAGGTCAATTGTGAAATTACTCGTAACACCTATCTTTGCGTCAAGCCCCATGTTCCCTCCCCAGCTTCTTCCATTTTCAGTAAAAGGATTGCCGGGTTCCTCCTTCATGGTCCTGAGATCCCCCAGGGCAAATGGCATAATTTCGAGCCTGCGCGATTTTTTTAATCCCCTGATACCGCGTAACTCTCCGAAGTTGTATAGCATTCCGGGACCTGTTTTTGACTGTATTTCCCAGTTGCTCTCCTCCTGGAGTCTGGCTATCCATCTCCATGTATGCATGCCCCATATCTGTTCATCCTGGGGACTGTAACGCAACTGGCTCAACGGCACCTCCATCTCTGCCACCCATGCCGAATCTTCAAGCCCGACCTTTCCTTTCCAGACCGCATTCCAATTGAAATCCCAGTTCATAGGATTGAACAGAACCAGATCAACCTTCTGCCCCCAGGCTGTTATTGTAAACTCAAACCCTGTACGATAATCGCGGTAACTGTCGAAGTTGACACCTACCATATCCCCGACAATCTCATCACGTACGCCGGCAAACCTCTGGATCTTATCCGGTTCACCATCAAAAGCCCTGAAAGCTATGTAAAGGTTCCTGTCATCATACTGGATATTTAACTCTGTAGGATATGTAGGTTCATCCCCTTCCTTAGGTACGAACTGGGTATAATCGCCAGCCCAGGTTCCGTGTTGCCAGCATTCATCATCCAGCTTACCATCAATAACGGGCTTCGGCGTTACAAGCCTTGATGTCGTATATACCGGCTGGTTTGATATTGATTTTTGTTTTGAGGTTGTATCCTGCTGAAGATTATTATTTATTTCATATGTTATGGCAAGACCTTTTCCCGTAACGCACAATAGAAAAAGAACTACAGCCAGGAAGTGTAAATTTGTTTTAAAATGTATCATTTCAGAAAATGATTTCAGGGAGGTGAAAAATTTTGGTTCAAAAATATAAGAATAAGTCAGTTTTAACAATATTTTATGAAAACAATCAGATTTGAAGAAGAAAATAGTGAAACCGCCTCCGCCTTCTGGCGGACAATTTCCAGTTTCTTTTCGAGGTCGATGAACAAAATTCTTTGAGGCTCATTTCAGGGATGAATCCTTTTGCCTCAGAGTACTCTCTCAAACCGGGAGAATCTTTTATTACTCCAGCGATGATCTTTACTTTTTCTGACAAAGGTAAAGGTCAGGCCAGCCGAAACCTGCATCAATGGGCTTTAAATTATGGAATTCTTAATGCTGATAAATCCCGTTATACACTCTTAAACAACTGGGAGGCAACCGGCTTCCGGTTCAATGAGTAACAACTGGCAGGTTTAACTGACGATATTTCATAATATTTTCAAAACATACAAAACAGCTATAACTACTATTATCAGAGATGATACTCCGATTGGGAACCACACAGGTGCAATCCATGGTCTGGGAATCAGGAAAAGGACATCAATGGTTGTCAGTTTTGGAGGCCATTTAATAAGAATATATAACGAGAGATAGTAGAAGAGATCCCAAAACGCAAAAGTCCACAGGAAAAATATACCTCTTTCTATCCATGTATTACCAACCAGATAAGCAATTACAACAAGCATCATGATTGTAGCTACTTCACGGGACATTTCTATTTTCAGAAATCTCGGCTGGATCTTCTCAACAGATTCCTTACCGGACTCAGAATCGAGCATCCCCAGTGCTTTACGCAGGTAGACCACAACAACACCTTCAAAGTGCGCCATTGCAATACCAAACAGTGAGAGAAGAGATAGTTTCAAAAGCATTATTCAACGGGATTGATTAAATTCAAAATTAATAAATCCTGAAATAATAAACCTTCCCTTTCCCCAATAATAACTCATCAAAAACAAATCTAAAATCGGCTACTTAGCAACAAGTATCTTCCGGAGTCGGATAATCTCCTGCAAACCAGGGCCTGAGGAACCAAGGTAATCCGCTATACCTCCATAATGATCACTGACTCTGTCAAGTACAGACTCGATATTTCTTCGTCTCACTGTAATAGCATAAAGTATATTATTGGAAGGGAAAAATCCCAGAGAAAGGATTTTTCTAACAAGTAACACCCTTCTGAAAAAAGGCAAAAGAGCTTCATTTGATTTCATGTAATCGCTGATAATTGATTGTCTTTCTGCTTCCAGTGCCAGTTGAATCAAGGCGCAGATGATACCAGTTCTGTCTTTTCCGGCCTGGCAATGAATCAATACAGGACAATACTCAGGTGATAAGAGCACTTCTATCACCTGTCTGAAAACCGTGCCTGCAGCATCAAGGATCTCGATATACAATGAATTTGAGATTTCATCAATTATATCATATGAATCCCTTTTATATAAATATGGCATTAACTTCTCCCGTGTTCTCTGCTCAAAATCAAGAGGCATGGAGATTGTTTCAATTTTGTTAAATTTTCTCTTATGGCTTTTGCTTTCATAAGGAGCACGAAGATCAATTATAGTCCTGATATTCAGATCGTACAGCTTTCTTAAATCTTTCCTGCTCAGTTTATCGGGGTTGGCTGATCTGAATATAATTCCCTGCTTAATACTTTTACCATCAACCGTAGGTGCACCACCTGTATCCCTGAAGTTTTTGATGGATCTAAAGGCGAGTTCAGTCTGTTCTGGATTACTTTTCCTGATATTCAATACACTATGACTATTTGTTCTTTTACAGAACGGTATTAATTATTCCTTGACTATCCAGTTATAATCAACATATTTCCAGTCGAATTCATCACCCTTTACTTCTACAAGTACAAAGCCCTCCTCGAATCCCCTGTTGGGACCTCTCCACCATCCTGCAGAAACTGCTCCGGCTGTAATAAAATGAATACCATCGATAAAAATATCTTCTATTGTATGCAGATGACCTTGTAAAACAAGCTTCAGATTATATCCATTAAAAAGATCAATAATATCTTTCCCGTTAATAACTACCC
Organism: uncultured Rikenellaceae bacterium; assembly: GCA_964596715.1. Lineage (GTDB taxonomy): Bacteria > Bacteroidota > Bacteroidia > Bacteroidales > VadinHA17 > LD21. The sequence continues at coordinate 43,102 of CAZQVL010000006.1, read as the reverse complement.
TGGATGGTGGATTTGGGACTGTCGTTCCTGCATATTTCTGGGTAAAAGCCGTTATAAAAGGAATATGTGTGCTAATGACAATAGGAGTTTCAGGATCAGTTTTCTGCAATTCTGCCTTAATCCAGTCAATCTGACTCTGATCAATCATACCTATATAGCTTTCTTGTCCCGTATCTTCAATAGAGTTCAGGATCATGAACTTCCATCCTTTGTGGTCAAAACTGTAATACGATTTACCGATCCGGTTCTCAAACATTTTTTCGCCGTAATCGGGATGGTCCTTATCAGCACCGCTTCTGCTGTAAATCCCATATAATTCGTGGTTACCTATTGTATTGTAAACAGGCATCTTTAATTCTTTTACTGTCTCCTGATATAGATCATAAAGAGAATCTGCCCGTCCATACCTCTGGCCCATTGCGTCCATTATCTGGTCTCCACCTGTTATGACAAACTCAGGCCTGAGATCATTTATGGTATCAATTGCCTTTAAAAATCCCTGGACAGCATTGCTTTCAGGCTGCAAATGGATATCGGTTAAAAAGGCAAATGTGAATGAGTCGTATTTTGATTGTTGCTTACATCCTGTCAGAGACAATGTTATTGCAAATACTATCACAAAGATTTTCACAAATAATAAGGTTTGCTTTTTCATAGGATCTTTTTTAAAAGTTATGAAGCCAAAAATAGTATGATTTTCGATTTAAAATATAAATAACCATTTATTTATATAGTTACGGTGTATTCATTTCTCGCTCCTGAAGTTATCCATTAACCTTTACGTAAATTTTTTATATAAAAATTCCGGAATTCTTCCCCGATCAAATCTCTGATTCTCCTGAATTCTTCCATTATGAAATCGTCGGTTCCGACAGTAAATGAGGGATCTTCAAATCCTGTATGCAGCCGGTTTGCAACCTTGCCAGTAAAAACAGGACAATTTACTTTTGCGCTGTCACATACTGTTATCACATAGTCCCATTCCTCATTAAGGTAATCATCGACCGGTTTCGGAAAATGGCTGCTTATATCAATACCTGCTTCTGCCATTACTTCAATTGCCCTTGGATTAACGCGGGAACCGGGAAAAGTCCCTGCAGAATGGACTTCAAGATTTTTATCAAACGATTGCAAAAATCCTTCTGCCATCTGGCTCCTGCAGGTGTTACCGGTACATAAAATAAGTATCCGCATGATTTATTGGCTGTTAACCTCCTATTTCTACATCCTTTAACACTGAAAAGAATTTCCTGAATATTTTATTGAAGCGTTTGATACCCTTTATATTCAGGCAATAATTTATCCTCAACCCATCAATCTCCCCTTGTATCAGTCCGACTTCTCTTAACTCCCGGAGATGTTGGGATACAGTGGTCCGACTGAGAGGGATAAAATCAGAAATATCCCCTGATATACTGGTTTTTGTTTCTGCAAGATATTTCAGAATTGCCAGTCGGGCCGGATGAGAAATTACTCTGGCAAATCTTGACAGTTCCTGTAATGATTCATCAAACTTATCTGCCTTATTCATTTCATTATAACTAATGTCGCAAACATACGTTATTATTTTCAATTATAATATAATTAAGAAAAAAATTGCAAAGAAGTTGTTTTATTAAAATCATTTCGTAATTTTGCGAAATATAAAAATGAAATTAATTAATCTATAAGAAAATAAATGTCAGAAAAAATCGAGTTTTCACATGATGTGATTAAAATTGCTGAAGTAGCCAAGGCTCTGAGTCATCCGGTGAGAGTATACATTTTGCAGAAACTCTCAAAAATGAATTCCTGCTGTTACAGTGGCGATCTGGTTGAAGAACTCCCGGTCGGACGATCCACATTATCCCAGCATCTTAAAGAACTTAAATATGCAGGACTTATACAGGGAGAGATAAATCCTCCTTTTATAAAGTATTGCATTAACCGGAAAAACTGGGAAGAGACAAGAATACTATTTAACGGCTTCCTGAATGAAAAGGAATCATTAACTGATCATCCCGGGATTAAATCAGACTATCGGATTACTATTTGAGCCCTTTTAATATCATTTACAATAAAACATTTTCAAATTAATAATCATGAACATAAAAATTCTTGGTCCCGGATGCCCTAAATGCAGGACACTTGAAAAATTGACACACGAGGCTGTAGCTGAAACAGTTATTGATGCCACCATCGAAAAGGTTGAAGACATCGTTAAAATAATGGAATACAGGATCATACACTATCCTGTGCTTTTGATTAATGAAAAGGTTATCTTAAGCGGCCGTGTACCAACGATGAAAGAACTTAAAGAAATACTAGTCAACAATCATTGACAATATCCTGCGGTACAATAATATGGAAATCAGAAAAGAACTTAAAATACTCGCATGGATAACTGTAGTTTTTGTAATTGCCTTCTTTCTTCCAATTGAAAGTGTCCGTTTTAATACTGCTATCGTTGCAACACTCGATCTTGTAAAATGGTATGCCCGCGAACATGTTGTATTATGCCTTTTACCTGCATTTTTTATAGCAGGTGTAATTTCAGTTTTTGTCAGTCAGGCATCGGTGCTTAAATATTTTGGCGCACAGGCAAAAAAATGGGTGGCTTATACTGTTGCTTCAGTTTCCGGTACAATCCTGGCTGTATGTTCATGCACAATCCTGCCTTTATTTTCAAGTATACATAAAAGAGGTGCAGGTCTTGGCCCGGCAATTGCTTTTTTATACTCCGGACCAGCAATTAACATACTTGCAATAATTCTCACCGCAAGGATACTCGGATTCGAGATGGGAGTTGCAAGAATTATCGGTGCTGTTTCTTTCAGTATAATCATAGGCCTGATGATGTCATTTATATATCGCAAAGAAGAGAAAACCAAGAAAGAAGAGCAAATGAATATTGTTCCTCCGTCCGAGAAACGACCTTTGTGGCAGACATCATTACATTTCTTTACTCTTGTTCTGATCCTGGTATTTGCAAACTGGGGAAAACCGGCTGAGGGAGATACTTCAAGTACATGGTTTTACCTGTGGAATTATAAGTGGTATATTACAGGATTTTTCAGTTTGGTTCTGGGATATTCACTTATTAAGATCCTACAGATCAAGTGGCAATGGGTTCTTAGTGCAACGTTGGTTACGGTTATTTCAGTTTTACTTGCAAATGGATTGATAGAAAATGATAAACTCAGACCGCTGGTTCCCATGCTCGTCGGAATAATTTCACTTAGTGTAATAACTCTTTTAGATAAGAATGATGAAGAAAATAGGGGCTGGACACTGGCAACATGGGATTTTGCAAAACAGATTCTTCCTTTACTTGCCATTGGAGTGCTTACGGCTGGTTTCCTTCTCGGTTCAACCCATGACGGTAAAGCCATTGCAGGAGTAATTCCAAATGAATGGATATCAGCGTTGGTTGGAGGAAATTCTATATTTTCCAATTTTTTTGCATCGGTTGTGGGTGCTTTCATGTATTTTGCAACCCTCACTGAGGTGCCTATACTACAGGGATTATTAGCTTCCGGAATGGGAAAAGGACCTGCTTTGGCTTTACTTCTTGCCGGACCTTCACTGTCATTACCTAATATGCTGGTAATAAGAGGCGTGATGGGTACTCAAAAAACAGTGGTTTATGTTGGCCTAGTAGTATTAATGGCTACTCTTTCAGGAATAATCTATGGAAATCTGTAGGTTGATTTGCTTTATTAAGGTGTTTTTTCCTGATTCTCTTTTATCATTTTCTAATACACTCTTAAGGTCTTATCTTCTCAAATAAACCAATAAGTTTGGTCCTGTAAATTTCTGCAATCTGCGGTTCATGTTCCCCTATGGGTTTTACAGGGATAAGATCAATGACCTCCTGTGCTGTCAGACCCGACTTATACATAAGATTCAGTGATGCAATGGTAGTTTGATTAATAGATTCTTTGGACTCTGTATCAGTTAGTCCGATCTTTGCCCCGATATCAGCCAGCTCTTTCCACTGAAACCAGAAATATGTTGGCAGCATTGCCGATATAACAGCGTAACTTTCCAGTTTTTCCTCCGCAACTTCAAATGTAGTTCCCAATGTTTTCAGAAGCTCAAGCACGTCTTGTTTCCTTGCCGGATCAAAATCTGGTGCAAATGTCACAGGATTATACCCTTCGTTTATCAAAGATGTCGCATTTGGTATCAACCGTGCAATGTTCTTAACCTGTGCCAGCTTCGATGCAAGTTTCACAATATTTATCTTTGGTGCAAGTGAAACAATTACCACATTGTTTTTTATCCTGCTGCTTATGACCTCAATAGTACCCATTACAACAGGAGGATGCAGGGCAATAAATACAATATCCTGTTCTGCCGAATCCCCTGCTTCCCCCAGTTCTATTTCAGGGTATGATTTCTTCAGGTTATTCAAAACACCAGTATTGGTATCTGCTACAACGATTTTACTGCATAATACATTCTTATTCTTAAATCCCTGGAGAAGAATTTTTGTTACTCTTCCGCCACCAATGAAACCTAATGTTCTTGTTTTCATGAGATATACTATTAATTAACAGATATTAATGATTAATCTGAGCTATTCTTATATCTTTTTGCGACCTTCCATCGGTTTAAGCTGGCAGACACACGAACCGGAAAGCCTGTAGGATTTATCAATGGCAACAGGTAATCCATCCCTCTCCCAGTCAACAATGCCTCCGGCCATATTAGCTACATTGTCAAATCCGTTATCCGTCATGAAGATTACCGCTTCCCTGCTTTTCAACCCCACCGAGTCAGCAAAAACCAGCGGACGATCGACCGGCAGCCTGTTGTAGTATTGTCGTAACTCACTGTATGGAAGATAAATCACATTTTCAACCTTAAACATCTTGAAGTTTGTCATGTAAGATTCCCTGACATCCACTATTAATACTCCTTTGGAAAGAAGTTCATAGCACTCCTTTGGAGTCAGGTTTAACACTCCGTGAGAGAAAAAACCTTTCCAAAATAAACTAACCGTCGATTCAAGTGTCATTTCTTTTCTTTCTGGATTCTTGCTATTGTTATACCTGTAAATTCCCTGAAATATTTTTTGGCCAGTTCCCAGTTTTCAATGTTGATGCAATATTTAACTTTCGGAGGTTCAAAACTTCCCTGTATCAATCCGGCTTCTTTCAGCTTGGTCATGTGCTGTGACACAGTCGAATCTGCTATAGGGAGTTCTTTCGATATTTCGTAAAAGCAGCAGGTATTCAGGGACGCAAGATGACGTAAAATTGCAACTCTTGCTGGATGCCCCAGTGCCTTAGCGAACCGGGCAAGCCTGACATCTTCTTCGGTATAATTCTCCTTTTTCGGTGGAATCATGGCATGATCTGTTTAATAAAAAGACTGAAAAAAAACAGCTCTCGGTTCATTCTGCTAAAGAATCACGTATTTCGTAAATATACGAATAATAAATATAAATTAAAATGAATTTTTACTTAATGACTCAGGTTGCCAGCAACTTTTTTAAGTAGGCATTGATGTAAAATTGTTTCTGCTTT
>CAZQVL010000006.1:0-37489 GCA_964596715.1 uncultured Rikenellaceae bacterium | reverse complement strand
TCAGGTTGCCAGCAACTTTTTTAAGTAGGCATTGATGTAAAATTGTTTCTGCTTTGATCTGTATTGCATAATATACCTTGGATGCTCAAGCGGTTCAATTCTTTCAAAAAACCTTAATTCACTGTTTAATTCAGACAGGAATTTGAAGTTCTTACCAGTACCAAGGCAAAAACATACATCCCTTTTGATTCCAAATTCAATTTGTCTATTAATGTTTTCTCTAATAAAATCATATACTGCATCAGTAAGTGATCTGCTGTCGTAGTAATTATAGTTGAGTTCTTTCCCGTTTTTGCCTTTAACGGTAAATCCGAGAGGTGATACTGCCCCTATGTAGAAATCAGAGTAAAATTTCTCCGGACCTCCGTATTCATCGATCATTTCATAAATAAAAACCGAAGAAGTTTCGTATGTTTGAAGGCCCCTGATCAATATGCCGCATTTCTCCTTCAGTCGTATCGTATCAGTAAAAGGAATCCCCGTCACGCCGGCACCAAATCTGCCGGGATTTATTCCGAGAATTAAATGCCTCTCCCTTGTATCATTATAATATCTTGTATAAAATTGTGATACAACAGACAACACTTCCGGATTATCCCTGAAAGGATTCATCACTGAGATTCCTGTCGGGAGAGTACCTTTATAGTCAAGGCAGATACAAAATGAAATTACTTTTTCAGCAAAAGTGCACATCCGTAAATTACTAATGAAGCCCGGATTTTCCATTACCAAAAATAAGCAATCCAATACTTTGAAATATAGAAACATTTTTAAAAATGATTAACTTTGGACGCTCATTAAACAATTGCCGGTTTGCAAACAGATGAACGCGTGACAGATATACTCAGACCATACGGTGACAAACAAAAAGCCTTCGACAGGCGATATCTTGAGATGGCACTCATATGGGCACAGAATTCATACTGTAAAAGGCGACAGGTCGGTGCTCTGATAGTTAAAGAAAAGATGATCATTTCAGATGGCTATAATGGAACCCCTGCAGGATTTGAGAATATTTGCGAGGATGAAAATAACATCACAAAACCATACGTTCTTCATGCTGAGGCAAATGCAATTACCAAGGTCGCAAAATCGAATAATTCGAGCGAAGATTCGACACTCTATGTCACCACATCTCCATGTATGGAATGTTCCAAACTTATCATACAGGCAGGCATCCGAAGAGTTGTTTATTGCAACAGATATCAGAAAACCGATGGACTTGATCTTCTGAAACGTGCCGGTATTGAATTGGTTTATATTGATCCTGAAAAAAAGATTTATGAGATACAATAATTCAAACAGAAGTGTTCTGCTGCCCTTGTTGCTTGCATTAGTACTGATATCCGGGATTCTTATCGGAACACATCTGCCCAGACGGAATGTTTTATCACAACATTCAAGTATCAGAACAAGACAAGACAAAATTAACAGCATATTAAATTTCATTGAGTCAGACTACGTCGATTCCGTAAACAGAAGCGACCTGGTGGAAGCTGCTATTCCTGCCATTCTGAAAAAACTTGATCCTCATACAGTTTATATTCCTGCGAGAGATCTGGCAAGGGCTAACGAACCCCTGCAGGGCAATTTTGATGGGATCGGTATTTCTTTCAACCTGCTCACCGATACAATCCTTATTATCAGTACCATTCCTGGAGGTCCTTCAGAAGACCTCGGACTCCAGCCCGGCGATAAAATTATCTATGTTAATGATTCTCTTGTAGCCGGAAAACGGCTGACCGATGAGAAGGTGATGAGTTTGCTTAAAGGGCCCAGGGGAACAGTTGTGAGAGTTAAAGTATTGCGTAAGGGACACAAAGAACTGCTACCATATGAAATCACCCGCGATAAAATTCCTATTCATAGTGTTGATGTCAGTTATATGGTAAATGACAATATCGGTTACATCCGCATTAACAATTTTGCATTGACAACCTACGAGGAGTTCATGAAAGGGCTCAGGCAGCTCAAAGAAAAAGGTATGACAAGCCTTATTCTTGATCTTCGTGGTAATTCAGGTGGCGTCATGGATCCTGCAATTAAAATTGCGAATGAGTTCCTTAAAGAAAAACAGATGATAGTATATACCAAAGGACGTGCCCAGCCAAAGCAGGAAGCAAGAGCTACGGGAAAAGGTGAATTTGATACTGGTAACCTGGTAGTGCTTATTGATGAATGGAGTGCTTCAGCAAGTGAAATTATTGCAGGAGCAATCCAGGATAACGACAGGGGTACTATAATAGGAAGAAGGTCATTCGGTAAGGGAATGGTACAGGAACCCATCCGGTTTTCTGACGGATCGGGATTAAGACTGACAGTTGCCAGATACTACACTCCCACCGGCAGATCCATCCAGAAACCATATAATAATGGATTTGAAGAATATTTCGACGACCTTAATGAAAGATATGAAAGAGGCGAATTTGAGGTCTCCGACAGTATCCGGCTGTCGGATTCCCTTAAATTTACTACTCCGGGTGGACGCACTGTTTTTGGTGGAGGAGGTATAATGCCCGACAGGTTTGTCGCTGTAGATACTACAGGTATATCACCTTATTTCGTGAGGGTCAGACCATTTATTTACCAGTTTGCATTAAAATACACTGAACAACACAGAGACATCCTTAACAAATTAACAGATGTTGAAGAGATGGAAAAGTACCTTGACACACAGGGCTTACTCGATCAGTTCATAGATTACTCTTCAGCAAACGGTATTAACAAAGACGCTGAAGGATTGAAAATCTCAGGTAAAATAATCCAAACCCAGCTTAAAGCCTATATCGCCCGTAATATATTGGACAACAAAGGATTTTACCCTATCTGGGAGGATATCGATACAACACTTAAATACGCGATCGATTACCTGAATAAGCAGACGGAGGAAGCATAATTCACTTACTAAAATATTTGTGCCATAAAATCAGTAATGACACGGATAGATACATCCTCCTCTTCAATAAATCCCAGATGCCCAGAGTTTTCAAGCACGACGATTTTTGCATTTGAAGGAAGCTTCACTCTGTCCTGCATCGCTTCGCACGGAATATAATTATCCATCCGGCCAAGAATCAATAGTAAAGGGACCCTGCCCTCTTCCATTACAGATAATCTTGACGGCCGTGATATCATGCCTCTCAGTACTGCAATTATCCCTTCAGCAGGTATTTCCGAGGCAATCTTTTTTGACCGGCAAAGAGCATCCGCAAATTTTTCAAGGTTCCCGGGAGCAAACATCATTGTTACATTATCCGGATACATTAGATCTTTCTTTCCGGCACTTACTATATCTATTTCCCTCGCCCTTTTTTCAATTGTTTCTTTCGTATCGGCGAAAGGGTGCGAATGAAAAAGACAATAACCTTTAAGGTGCTCAGGAAAAAGCTCAAGAAAAGCAAGTGCAACATATCCTCCCAATGAATGACCGGCAAGAAAAACCTTTCTAATATTAAGCCTGTCAAGAAGCTCCCTGAGAACATCAGCCATGAATTCCATCGAATGGCTTTCACTGTAAACATCTGAAAGACCGTGTCCCGGAAGATCAACGGTAATCACACGGTATTTCTCTGAAAGTCTTTCCGCAAAGGATGACCAGATCCCGGAGGATTCAAGGTATCCGTGAAGAAGTACTATAACATCCCCGGTTCCAGAGTCAGAATACCATATTTTACCTTCCCTGTATTGTATATGATTTTTCATAATAAAACCGAAATTAATAAATCCCCGGAAAAATAATCATTACAATTGAATTCCGGATATAGCTGTTTACATAGTTGATCAATATTAGTTGGTAAAACGATTAAATAAATTTATATTTACAAACCTATGTAACTTAAATAAAAGCTCAACCCATAAACATTTCATATTCAATGTATAGAGTCATTTTTTCTTCCATTTCCAAAAAGTTTATAATGGCACTGGCCGGATTGTTCCTTCTGTTGTTTCTTCCAGTGCACCTGATGATCAACCTGAAGCTACTTAACAGCAATCCTGAGCTGTTCAATAAAGCTGCACATTTCATGGCTACTTTTGCACCCATTAAAATTTTTGAAGTAATATTATTAGGGGTTTTATTGATCCATATTTTCTCAGGTATTACGTTGCAGATACAGAACTGGATTGCCAGGCCCATAAGATATAAAATGGTCCATAAATCAAATACTTCATTCTTTTCAAAATTTATGATATGGACTGGCGGTACTATTTTTATTTTCATTATTATTCACTTTACGAATTTTTATTTCATTAAACTTGGTTTTATTGAAGGAGATCCGGAGAATTTCTATGCTGTTGCGCACCAGTTATTTTCTATTCCGGGTTACAGAATTTTCTATTGGATATGTTTTATCCTTTTAGGTTTTCACCTGTTCCATGCCTTTTCTTCAGCCTTTCAGACTCTCGGCCTTAACCACCGGATATGGACGCCGATAATAAATTTTCTGGCTTTTATTTACGCAATTCTCATACCTGCCGGATTTGCATCTATCCCATTAATTATCTGGCTATTTAAATAATCAGAAACAATTAGAAAATCTTTCAAAATGGCAAAATTGGACTCAAAAATACCAGAAGGACCACTAGCAGAAAAATGGACAAGACATCAGGAATCAGTCAAACTTGTCAGTCCTGCAAATAAAAAGAAACTTGATATAATTGTTGTTGGTGCTGGGGCAGCAGGAGCATCTGCCGCAGCATCTCTCGCCGAGTTAGGATATAACGTCAAGGTCTATGTATTTCAGGATTCCTCACGCAGGGCACATTCAATAGCCTCACAAGGCGGTATCAATGCAACCAAAAATTACAAAAATGATGCTGATAGTGACTATCGCTTATTTTACGATATGATCAAAGGTGGTGATTTTCGGTCAAGAGAAGCAAATGTTTACCGAATTGCTGAAGTAAGCAATAAAATAATAGATCAATTCGTGGCACAGGGAGTTCCTTTTGCAAGAGAATACAGTGGCTATCTTTCGAACCGTTCGTTCGGAGGAGTACAGGTTTCCAGAACCTTTTATGCCCAGGGACAAACAGGACAACAATGTACATTAGCAGCTTATCAGGCATTGATGAGACAAATAAAGGCCGGGAATGCAAAAATATTCGTTCGCCGGGATATGCTCGATCTGGTAGTTATTGATGGTAAAGCTAGAGGAATTATAACAAGAAACCTGATAACAGGCGAGATTGAACGACATTCGGCCCATGTTGTTGTTTTTGCCACCGGGGGTTTCGGAACAATATATTACCTGTCAACACTCGCGATTAATTCAAACGGCAGTGCTGCTATGGCCGCTTTCAGGAAAGGAGCTTTCCTGGCTAATCCAGGTATGGCACAAATCCATCCTACCTGTGTACCCGTTCTTAATGAATATCAATCAAAACTGACACTGATGTCTGAATCACTCAGAAACGACGGAAGAGTATGGGTACCCAAAGAAAAAGGAGACAAACGACCTGTAAACGAAATAAAAGAGGAAGAAAGAGATTATTACCTTGAACGTAAATATCCTGCTTTCGGAAACCTGGTTCCCAGGGATGTTGCCTCCAGAGCTGCCAAAGAAAGATGCGACGAAGGATATGGTGTCGGAGATACAGGATTATCTGTATATCTCGATTTCAGGGATGCTATTAATAATCAGGGAAAGGATGCTATAAGAGCCAAGTATGGGACTCTTTTTGATTTATATAAAAAAGTCACAGGAATAAATCCCTACGATGAACCTATGCGAATCTATCCGGCTTCTCATTATACAATGGGAGGATTATGGGTAGATTATAATCTCATGACTACCATCCCCGGCTTTTATGCCATCGGAGAAGCTAATTTTTCTGATCATGGTGCCAACCGTCTTGGTGCAAGTTCTCTTTTGCAATGTTCAGGCGATGGATATTTCATTTTACCAGTTACTATAGGTGATTACCTTGCCGGCCAAATTAAAACTCCACGGATCCCTACTGATACACCTGAATTTGATGCAGATGAAAAAGCTGTTAAGGACAAACTAAATAAGCTTATATCAATAAAAGGAACACAAACTCCCACATCATTTCATAAACGACTAGGTCATATATTATGGAACTATTCCGGTATGAAAAGAAATGAAGAAGGATTAACAAAAGCCATGACACAAATAAAAGAACTCAAAGAAGAATTCTGGAAAGATGTTAAGGTGGCCGGTGGCTTATATGAACTTAATCATGAGCTTGAGAAAGCAAACAGGATAGCCGATTTCTTTGATCTAGCTCAACTGATCGTTATCGATGCACTCAACCGTAAAGAATCGTGCGGGGCACATTTCCGCGAAGAATATCAGACTGAAGAAGGAGAGCCCAAACGCGATGATGAAAATTATTCTTATGTTGCAGCCTGGGAATACACCGGGGAAACATCAGACCCTAAACTACACAAGGAAAAACTTAAGTTTGAATTTGTCACACCAGTGCAAAGAAGCTACAAATAGTGAAAATAATTAATACTCAAACTTGTATGATATGAATATAACACTTAAAATCTGGCGTCAGCAAAACAAAGATGATAAAGGAAAATTTGTTATATATAAGCTTGATGGTGTCTCTGCTGAAATGACCTTTCTTGAAATGCTAGACTATCTTAATGAAAAACTTATTTTAGATGGCGTTGATCCGGTTGCTTTTGACAGTGATTGCCGTGAAGGTATCTGCGGAATGTGTGGCTTGTATATTAACGGCAAGCCAAATGGACCCCAGGAAGGTGTAACTACCTGCCAGTTAAGCATGAGTGTTTTCAAAGACGGCGATACAATAACTGTTGAACCATGGAGGTCAAGGGCTTTCCCTGTAATAAAAGATTTAATAGTTGACAGAAGTTCTTTTGATCAACTGATACAAGCCGGTGGATATATTTCAGTTAATACCGGTGCTGCTCCTGAAGCAAACGCCCTTCCTGTAAAAAAAGAAAATGCCGAAAGAGCTTTTGAGGCCGGAATCTGTATAGGTTGTGGGGCATGTGTCGCAGCTTGTAAAAATGCCTCGGCCATGCTTTTTGTCTCAGCAAAGATCTCCCAGTTTGCACTGTTACCTCAGGGACGTGTTGAAGCCAAAAAAAGGGCAAGAGCAATGGTTGAGAAGATGGATGAGCTTGGTTTCGGAAACTGCTCAAACACAGGTGCCTGCGAGGCGGAATGTCCCAAACAGATCAGGCTGACAAACATCGCCAGGCTTAACAGGGAATATTATCAGGCTTATTGATTGTTCGGAACGGATATAAGATTCATCGTATTTACCTCCAGAGCTGACAAAAATCCATATCCCAGGTCCCTCTCATACACACAACCCGTATCAACAGGGATTACATTTGATTTTTCATTTATGAGTCTTTGAACAAAACTTATGGTTTTGGGACGATGACCATGCACTATTGTTTTACCTGAGAAAACAGGATTATGGTATGATGGTCTGCATTCCCACACCATAGTGTATCTGTCAGAAAACGGATCTGCAGCAAAATCATTGAATCCGGCGTGTACAAACAGGAAGTTCCCCACAGCTTTAAAGTAATCCAGCCCGGTAAAAAACTTGATATACTTACTGTTTAATTCTCTTACATTCTGAATACCAAAACTTAATAAAGTCGTCATACCGCTATTCATGTACCAGAGAGGTAACATAGCCGGATCGTGGTATGCCTCGGTCAGCATTAACTCATGGTTACCTGTAAGTGGAGTAATATTGAAACCTTGCCTGATTAGGTCCAGTAAAAAATCTATAACTTCCTTACTCTGTTCACCCCTGTCGATATAATCTCCGAGAAGAATGAGCTGGTCAGATTTGTTCAGTTTGATGACATTTACAACAAGCTCATAAAACGGATTGAAACATCCGTGAATATCGCTTAGCGCAAACAGACGGTCCATAATATTTCCTTATTTCTTTCTAACCTCTACATCAGCCAGCTTTTCATAGTACTGTATAAGTCCTCCATGATCATTTTTAGCTTTACCATCAGCTTTCAATGACTGCATGATTTCCAAAACCTTTCTTGTAAGAGTATCCGGAACATTCAATTCCCGGGCTGTTTCAAGTGCATTCATCAGATCTTTGATATGAAGCTCAATTCTGAATCCGGGTTTGAAATTTCCATTAAGTATCATTGGCATTTTAGCATCCAGTGCTGTACTGCCTGCGAGGCCACTCTTTATTGCCTCATACACTCTTTCCGGATTAACACCGGCTTTGGCAGCCAGTGTCATCGCCTCTCCTATTGCGGCAATGTTCAATGCAACAATAATCTGGTTAGCCAGCTTGGTTATATTACCGCTTCCTATATCTCCCACTAATTTGACCGAGGCACCCATCAAGCCGAGAATATCTTTTACCTTGTCAAAAGTTTCCTGTGGGCCACCGACCATAATTGCCAGTGTGCCATCTATCGCTTTTGGCTCTCCTCCGCTTACAGGAGCATCGAGCATAACCACACCTTTCTGTTGAAGTTTTTCTGCTACTTCTTTTGAGGTTAAAGGAGCTATGGAGCTCATATCTATGAGCACAGATCCTGATCTGACTCCGTCAATCACCCCATTGTCTCCTAAAACAACTTCACGGACCTCGGGAGAATTAGGGAGCATGGTAATGATGACCTCTGATTGAGAAGCCACATCACCTGGTGATTTTCCTTCTTTAGCCCCGTCTTTTACCAGATCTTTCATCGCATCGATATTTATATCATAAACAACAAGCTGATAACCTGCTTTGAGCAGATTCCTTGCCATGGGCTTGCCCATAATGCCCAAACCGATAAAACCTATCTTATACATTTGATCGTTTTTAATATTATATATTTATACTGGTTTTAAAACAACTTTGACAGCTTCTTTTGATTCGCTCATTTCAAAAGCTTTTTCCCACTGATCGATCCCCAGTTCATGGGTAATGATTTTTTCGAGGTCAACCATTCCTTTTCTCATCAGAGTAAGGCATTTTTCCCAGACATCCCATGTATGGCTGAAGTGACCTCTCAGGGTTGCTGATTTTGCTATTAACGGATCGAGGCTGAAATTGACCGGCGGACGGCCCCATCCAATTTTGGTAATTTGTCCTGCAGGTCTTACAGCATCTATTGATAATTTTAAGGTAGATGAGCTTCCGGCAAGATCAAGTATTAAATCAGCACCATAACCATCGCCTAACGACATTATCCTTTTCAAAGGATCCTCTTTTGAAGAATTAATCGTTATTGTTGCTCCGAATTCTGTTGAAAGTTCAAGCCGCATGTCATCTCCTTCTGTTCCGATAACTACTATTTCGCCTGCACCCGATAGCTGAGCCAGCCTGGCACACAGAATACCTATGGCACCAGGCCCTATAATAACAACGATATCTCCCGGATTTATTTTACTATTGGATACAAGAGCTTTATATGCCACGCAAAATGGTTCTGTTATTGATGCAGCCTTTAGCGAAACATTTCCGGGAACGTGATGCAGTATCCTCTCTGGTACCCTGACAAATTGCGTAAAAGCTCCGTCAACATGAAATCCATATCCTTTTCTTTCTTTACAAAGCGGATAATTATTTTGTCTGCAAAGAGAGCATTTTCCGCAATATTCCGCATGTGTTTCTGATGTCACTCTGTCACCGACCGAAAAGCCGGTTACTTTAGCTCCAACCTTTACTATTGTTCCTGAAAATTCATGCCCCAGAATAAAAGGACGGACAAATTTAAAGGCAGAAGTATTCCTATGCAGGTGAGGGTCAGTTCCGCATACTCCGGTAAAAGCCACTTCAACAAGAGCATCTGTTTCCCCAATTTCAGGAACAGGTACATCGCGCAGTTCTGTGGCACCGGGTGCATCTGCAAATTTCACTACAGCTTTCATTTTATCAATCATTTTATAATTTTAACCAATTAATATACTGAGGATCCAAAGAGTTAATACGGCAAAAGTACCAAGGATAAAGGTACCAAGACTTTGTAGTTTATAACCTGTTTTTATATCCATCCGCGACATCTGGGTAACCACCCAGAAAAAACTATCATTTGCATGAGATACTACCATTGCGCCTGCTCCAATAGACAATACAGCCAATGATTTCGCAATCTCGGAATTAAAGCCCAACGAGGATAATAACGGTGCAATAATAGATGCAGTTGTAATTATTGCTACAGTCGATGATCCCTGGGCAGTCTTAATTGTCGCTGCAATAATGAATGGCAGCCAGATTCCAAGCTTTACACCAGAAAGAGAATTGCCAATGATATCTGCCAATCCGGAGTTTTGAAGGACCTTGCCAAAGGCGCCACCGGCTCCGGTGATCAAGATAATGGCAGCGGCACTTCTTAAAGCTTGCCCAACCCATCCATACTCTGAATAAATACCCTCATGTTGTTTTTTAGGCAATATAAACGCCAGAAGAACACCTATAAGCAATGCGATAGTCGGTTCGCCAATAAACCCAAAGAAAACCTTGAATGCACCTTCTCCTAGCGGGTTTGTTGGAAAATCAGAAACTGATTTTAAAACTATCAGAATGATCGGCAGGAAAATCGGGATTAACGCTTTTAATGGAGAGGGAGCATCTTTAATCTTGTCAGCTATGTCTGATTCTGACATTTCCGGATTAGGGTCAATTTTAACTTTAGAACCTGCTTTTTTTGCAAAAAGAAAACCAAAAAACAACGAAACAAAACTGACCGGAATACCGAAGAGAATAACAAGGCCCAGATTTGCTTCCAGGATACCGGCAGCAGCGATAGGACCCGGAGTTGGAGGTACCAGGCAATGAGTAGCTGTCAGACCCAGACTTAAGGCAATGGCAGGAGCCGCCAGAGTGATCTTTGCCCTTTTTGACAGAGCTTTATTTAATGGCGATAGAATAACAAAACCCGAATCAGCAAACACCGATATGGAAACAAACCATCCAATAACTGACATTGCAAGGGGCACACGTTTTTCACCAATTATCTTTAGTATCCTGTCGGCCAATGTATATGCACCACCAGATAATTCAAGGAAAATGCCGATAATAGTTCCTGCCACTATCACAATGCCGATATACCCCAGAGTGTTGCCGAATCCGATGTTCAACGACTGGACTATCAGGGGCAAAGGCATGCCGGAGAATATGCCAAAGCCCACTGCAGCAAACAACAAGGCAAGGAACGGATGTAGCTTGATCTTTGTTGATGATAACACAATGAACAGAATACATAATACCAGAATTAATATTAATAGCATACTGTATCCTTCTTTTATAAGCAATTATTTGATAATAAACGTATTAAATGAGTGAGGTTCCACTTGTGCAACCAGATTTTTTCTACCTGTTTTTATATTGATAGCAGAAGCAGTCTCGGCTTTGTTCCCAACAATTATGACCAGGCTCTTATCAGGATTAATAAAAGCAAGTAATTCTGAATTATTGCCATCGGTTTTAAGCTTCTTTGCACCTGGTTGAATATAATAGCTGAAATGCTTCAGCAAATAAAATTCAGGATTATATGATACCAGTAGAGGTTTAATAGAGTGTCAATTTTTTAACCGATTTAATAATATTCTCTGTAGTCAGACCATATTCTTCCAGGAGTTCTTCATAATTATGTGCAGACTGGCCAAACCGGTCATCTATTCCGATCGGTATAACAGGTATTCCGCTGCCACGTAAAATGAAAGTAACGGCACTAGCCAGACCTCCTATCAATGAATGCTCCTCCGCAGTAACCAGCCCCTTCATTCCACTTGCAAAAATTTTAATTGCCTCTTCATCTAAAGGTTTCAATGAACTGACATTTACTACTTTTACTGAAATCCCTTCTTCTTCCAGCTTTTCTGCTGCCTGAAGCGCCTTCGATACCATTATGCCGTTTGCGAAAACAACAACATCTTTGCCATCCCTGATCAGGTAAGGTTTCCCAATAATAAACTCCTGCTCCTCAGGAAACAGGTCAGGAAGATCATGCCGGTTTATCCGCAGATACACCGGGCCATTATATTCAATTATCTTTTTTACCATTTTCCTGGTTTCGATACCATCAGCCGGCACCAGTACGGTCATATTAGGGATAGCTCTCATTATAGCGATATCCTCTACTGATTGATGGGTGGCACCATCACCAAAATCTGACAGACCGGCGCTTGATCCCACGATTTTCACGTTTAGTCCTGGTATACAGATCCCCTGCCGGATCTGATCGAAAGACCTCCCTGCTGCAAATACAGCAAAAGAATTTGTAAAAGCGACTTTACCCGTTAATGATAGTCCTGCTGCAAATGAGGTCATATTTGCTTCTCCAATTCCCATCTCAAAAAATCTCTCCGGGAATTCCTGCTCAAATAGTACAGTCATTGTCGATTTACCAAGATCGGCTTCCAATACAACAATATTCCTGTTTGCCCTTCCCAGCTCGAGTAGCGTTTCTCCATATACCTGCCGTGGATTCTGTAATCTCATTAACTATTAATTATTTTTTAGTAATTCGGTACAAGCAATTTCAAATTGTTCTTTCGTAAGTTCTCCATTATGAAATGCAGCAATATTCTCTGCAAAGGAGATGCCTTTGCCCTTTACTGTGTGTGCAATAATAATTTTAGGTTTATCTGGTATCTTTTCAACCTGGTCAAGGGTATTAATTATTTCCTTTATATCATGGCCATCTATAACGGAAACATACCATCCAAAGGCTTCCCATTTTTCAACAATCGGATTAGTATTATAACGTTCCGGGATAGGGCCGGTAGCCATCAGGTTGTTTTTATCCAGGAAGACTATCAGATTATCCAGTTTATAATACGCGGCTGCCATTGCAGCTTCCCATATCTGGCCTTCAGCTATCTCACCGTCACCAATAATACAATAGACTTTACTTTTCTTCCGGTCCAGTCTGAGTCCTGCTGCTATACCGCATGCCATTGATAATCCCTGCCCCAGGGAACCAGTGTTCCCTTCTATTCCGGGTGTAGTTTTCATTTCCGGGTGTCCTTGCAACATTGCACCTAAACATTTTACTTTCTCAATCTCCGACATCGGGAAATAACCTGATTCGGCAAGTGCCGCATATTGGATAAGTGCAGCATGCCCCTTACTCAGCAGAAATCTATCCCGCTCCTCCCATTTCGGATTTTGCGGATCATGTTTCATTTTATGAAAATACAGAACTGCAACAATTTCACTTAATGAACAGGATCCGCCCAGATGTCCTTTCTGGCCAACACCAACCATTTTAATTATATTCAGCCTCAGCTTGCCTGCTATTCTCTGAAGTTCATTAACAGTCATGTTATTTCTTATTGAAATATTAAAATTAAACCTGATTAAGGATGTTAAATGTAAAATCCTGAAATTATAATTAAATTCGAATAATAAAAAGAGTATATTAATAATAGTCTGTATTAAATTATGCTATTCCAGTAAATATTTTAAAATCACCTAAATACAGAATACATTATTTTTTTATATGACTATCGGTAATCAATAAAATTATGTTATTGATTCCAAGTACTCATATTTTTTTATTAACAATAAATATTACTATTAACATAAAAATTATTTACCATGAGAAAACTGATTTTCACTTTATTCCTGTTGATGCCGGTTTTTTTATTGTCGCAAACAGCACGGATCAAGATAGATGTCGACAGGCAGATCAGCCAGATAGATCCAAAAATTTATGGGGTTTTCATGGAGCCAATCCGAAATTCGCTGGATGCTCTATATAATCCCGATTCTCCTCTTGCTGATGAAAACGGAGTTATGAAAAACTACATCGAAGCTGTCAGAGAGCTGAAGATAACCCAGATGCGATGGCCAGGGGGTAATTATGTATCGGGTTATAACTGGCAGGATGGAATCGGACCTAAAGATCAGAGGCCTGTACGCAAAGAATTAGCATGGGGGGTATTGGACAAAAACCAGGTTGGCACCGATGAATGGATAAAAATATCCCGATCGCTGGGAGTCGAAAATGTGATTTGTATTAATCTTGGAACGGGTACTCTTGATGATGCACGCTACTGGGTGGAATATTGTAACGGTGAAAAAGGAACCTATTATGCAGATCTTCGCTCCAAATATGGTAATGAGCAATCCTATAATGTAAAATACTGGGGTTTGGGAAATGAGATCGACGGTTCGTGGCAAATGGGACATAAAAATGCGGAGGATTACAGCAAATTTGCCAAAGAAGCTGCTAAGCTGATGAAATTAACGGATAATAGTATATCACTTATTGCCTGTGGCCCATCAGCATTTAATTTTAATAATGCAGATTGGCTTAAATGGAACAGGACAGTACTGTATGAATTATATGATCAGATTGATTTTATATCCATACATAATTACTGGAATCCATCCGATGATTATAACATTTTTATGGGACAACGTGCTCTTGATATGGAACAAAAAATTACTATACCTGCTGCCCAGATTAAAGAAGTCAGGACCAGGTATGAAGTTGCCAAACCAATTTATCTGGTTGTTGATGAGTGGGCTCCGTTAGGATGGAATTTTCTTGCTTCCCTGGCAGTTGCCCAGCATTTCAATTCTTTTATTCGTCATGCTGATATTGTGAAGATGGCAAATTATACCATGCTTACTTCACTTCTGTCATTCGACAGGGAAAAGAAAATATCTTTCAAATCACCAACATTCTATATCTTCAAGCTATTCTCCAATAACTGCCTGGGTGTCTCTTTAGATGTCTTTGTCGATTGTGAAAAATTCAATGCAACCGATTTCTATAAAGATATCCCCTGTCTTGATGTAACCTCTTCCTACGACAGGGAAACAAAAACGATAGTTATCAATGTTGTAAACAGGCACAAGGACAATGCTATCATTACAGATATTATAAGTTGTTCGGGTAATTTTACTGGCAAAGCGTCAATAAGCCTGGTAAATGTCACTGATTATATGGCACCTTTAAGCTATGATAAACAGGAGCAATATGCCCCGGTCGTAAAAGAGACTGGAGTTAAGGGAAACAAAATGACGTATTCTTTCCCGGCTCATTCCTTTACTCAGATTAGTGTGAAAATAGAATAACCGGTAACAGATAGCAATCCCTTTGCAGATTGCATGGATCTTTCGAATAATTATTTAAACAGGTATATTTTAAGCTTATCAGAAAATAATTAATTCAGGAACAAACTGATTCAATTTCTGATATGGTTTTTGGAACAGGCTTGCCAAGAAGCTTATGGCCCCTTGAAGTGATAAGTACATCATCTTCAATCCTTATTCCGCCAAAATCCTTGTACCCCTCGACTTTTCTGTAATTAATAAATTCCTCAAATTTTCCCCCGGATTTCCATTTGTCAATCAGTTCGGGAATAAAATAGCAACCCGGTTCAACTGTAAAGACATGTCCGGGTTGATATGGCAGGGCAAAACGCAGAAAAGCCAGGCCGAATTGCTCGCTCCTCTTTACCTGGTCGTTGTAGCCAATATAATTTTCCCCCAGAGCTTCCATATCATGAACATCGAGTCCCATCATATGGCCAAGTCCATGAGGCATGAAAAGGGCATGAACTCCTGCAGCAACTGCTTCATCAATATCTCCTTTCATCAGATCAATCTCTTTCAGTCCCGCTGCAATTATTTTACAGGCATTTAAGTGAACATCGCGGTTTGATATACCAGGTTTAGCTGCTTTTATTGATTCCGTATTTGCTCTAAGGACTATTTCATAAACTTCCTTTTGTTTCTGACTGAATCTGCCTCCGACCGGAGTAGTACGGGTGATATCGGATGAATAGTGCAGGTTTGTTTCGGCACCGGCATCTGTAACCATCATTCTGCCTTTTCTGAGTACATTGTCATGAGCGTGGTTATGGAGTGTTTGCCCGTTTATGCTTAATATTATCGGGAATGCTGTTCCCCGGCCTTTTGCAAGGGCAATACCCTCAATGGTTCCGAATATTTCCTGCTCTTTTGCTCCGGTTTTACACATTTTCATTGCAGTAACATGCATCTCGTAAGCAATATCTATTGCGTTCTCTATTTCATCAATTTCAATCTGTTCTTTGATTGATCGCATAAAAATGACTGCTTTGATAAGGTCAGCAGAGGCAAGTGTCTTCATCTGGCAGGGATTCTCTTTAAGCAGTGAGCCCAGTGTCATCTTGGTCTCGGCCCGGTAAGGAGGCAGAAAATGTACCCTTCTTTTTTTGGAGACTGCATCTTTAATTGTCGCCTCAAGCTTATCCAGGGGAGCACAGTTGGCAATCCCGCATTTTGATGCAAGATCCCTTACGGTTGGTTGTGGTCCCATCCAGATTATGTCATCTATATCAACTTCATTACCATATATCCAGTCCTTACCGGAATCAAAATCCATTACTCCGGTAAATCCGGGAAGGTCAAGACCAAAATAATAAAGGAAATCACTGTCCTGACGGAAATGGTAAGGGTTTGACGGATAATTCATCGGAGAGTCAACATTACCTATAAATAATCCCAATCCCGATTTCATTAACCGGTGAAGTCCGGCTCTTCTCTTTTTATATACTTCACTTTTAAACATCGCCAAAGTTTTTTATATGATCAAATATATTTTACTAAAATACAATTCATAAAAGACTATTCCAATTCCGGTCAAATAATTATTTAACCTGACAGATTAATACATGAAACATTTTTAAATTTTCATCGTATAATGACAAATTAAGGAGGTTGATTTTATCAACAAGACGAAACCTGAAAAATAAAATTAGAATAAATTAATAATCAAGATAATAAATTTGCGAATAGTATTTGATATTAACAAAACTTTTTTATATTCGCATTAGTTATCAACATATTATTAACGCCATGTAGGATATGCCGTACAGAAGATTGCCTAACACCGATGCTGCCCGGATAAGAGCAATGAGGATCGCTCTCGAAAAAGGAAAAGAGATGCCTCCTCATAAAATGGCTTTTTCACCAAAAACGATTGTCAAATTGCAGAACTTTCTACCACAGTTTGAGCAGGGCATACAACTTCACCGTCAATCAATGTCTTCCCAGTATAATAAAAGTAAAGATTACAATGAAATTGTTAGAAAAGCAAGGTTGTATCTTACGCATTTCATAAAGGTAATGAACATGGCTATTTCCAGGGGAGATATTCCTGTAGACACCAGGGCCTTCTATGGCCTGGCTACCAACGAATCGACTGTTCCTTCGCTGAACACCGAAAATGAATTAATAAGCTGGGGAAAAAGAATAATAGAAGGTGAGGAATACAGAATAAGAAAGGGTGGGTGCCCTATCACAAATCCGACAATAGCAGTTGTTAAAGTAAGATATCAGAATTTTCTGGAAGCTTATCAGCATAATAAAACTCTTGCCAAAAGGACCCAGGATTATACTGTAAAAAACCATGAATTACGCAAGGAGGCTGATGAGATAATTGTTCATATATGGAACGAGGTTGAAAACTCTCACAGCACTCTCCCCGAAGATATCAGGATAGCTGAAAGTGAAAATTACGGGCTGGTCTATTTCTACAGAAAAAATGAACCTAACAGGCCGGAATTAAAACCGGAGATCCGTAATACAACCTGGTCGTGATAAGGATACTATCCTTACTGTATCTGGTTCTCAAATGGTAATTTTTCTTATCCCCTTAAATCATTAGTTTGACCATAGGCAAAATATCGCTTGGGGATTACCCTTTGTTCCTGGCTCCGATGGAGGATGTCACTGATCCCTCATTCCGTATTGTATGCAAAAGGTACGGAGCAGATTTTATGTACACTGAGTTTATCTCATCTGATGGTCTCATAAGGGAAGGCAAAAAGTGTGTAAAAAAACTGAATATTAACGATTATGAAAGACCTATGGGTATTCAGTTATATGGACATCTGACTGGTTCCATGGTTGAAGCTGCACTCATTGCCGAAGAAGCAAAACCGGATCTCATAGACATCAATTTCGGTTGTTCTGTAAAAAAGATAGCTGCCAGAGGTGCCGGTGCAGGTATGTTGAAGAATATTCCATTAATGGTCGGTATGACCAAAGCTATTGTCGATGCTGTAAAACTACCTGTCACAGTCAAGACAAGACTCGGCTGGGATGAGGATAGTAAAAATATTGTGGAGGTGGCAGAAAGACTACAAGACGCAGGAATAAAGGCGATTACTATCCATGGCAGAACAAGAACCCAGCTTTACAGGGGAGAAGCCGACTGGAGCCTCATCGGTGAAGTTAAAAACAATCCGAGAATTAGAATACCTGTTATCGGAAACGGGGATATTGACGGGCCGTTAAAGGCCAGGGAGATGTTTAGCAGGTATGGTGTTGACGGAATAATGATTGGCCGTGCTACCATAGGCAGACCATGGATTTTTCGTGATATCAGACATTACCTGAGTACTGGTGAGTTACTGCCGGAACCAAACGTTACAGAAAAAGCCGAGTTAGCTCTCTTTCACCTCTCCAAGTCTCTTGAATATAAAGAAGGGCCAAGAGCTGTATATGAAATGCGACGGCATTTCTCAAATTATTTCAAGGGATTACCGGATTTTAAAGAGACCCGGTTAAAGCTTCTGACCACACCTGAACCTGAAGCTGTCAGAATTATAATCAAAGGGATCATTGAAAAATGGGGTAACTTCAGGACAAACGATAAGACCTCAGTCTATGAAGTGTAACTGATTCCCTGCTCCGATTGTACTGTTTCCATCAGTACAGAAAAACCTTTCCATCTGAATATTGCTTTAAGGACTAAGATGAATATTATTCCTGTAATAAACAGAGCTGTAAACTCAATCCACGGATATACTTGCTGTTGCTCATAAATTGCAGGCGTTTGCAAAGCTGAAGAATCGTGGGTAACTGTCAGGCATAGAAAAATATTATTTGCCGTATGAGCCCCCATTGCTGCTTCAATACCGTCGTCGAGTATAGTCATAACTCCGAATATCAGCCCGAAAATAATATATTGAGGCATCATGGTAAAGAAACCAAAATCCTTAACCTCAGGATTAAATGCATGCATAAGTCCGAAAAGAACTGATGTGGCAATAAGCGGGAACAACCTGTTCCTCAGCAAAACCGCAAAACCCTGCATAAGATATCCTCTGAAAAGTACTTCCTCGAATGCTGCCTGGAAGGGAATAAAGATCAATGAAATAATAATCAATAATAAAAATGTGCCTGCTGCAGGTTTATTCAAGGTAAAATTTAAAGGATCAACTTTAAGATAGAGATATAAATAAAGCGCTGACATTATCAGCCAGACAAATCCTGTTATAAAGAAACGATTCCACCTGAAAGTGTTTGCTCCATTAACTGTTTTTATCAATGTTCTGTTATTTAGCGGCTTAACCAACAGGACAAAAGTTGCCAGCCCGGCGATGAAGGGAAAAAGCATTATCAGAAGACCAAGATTTGGATCAAGACCCAGAACACCAAGATCATTTGGATTATCTGCTATTTCTGAAATTACAGCCGGATCTGAGGCTGCTTTCATTATATATGCAATAATTAAAGGGAAAGCACCAATAGTGTTTGAAGCCACAAGCACTGCCACGAACATTACAAGATATCTCCAGAATCCGTTCTTCCCTGCAAATGCTGATTCAAGATGCCTCATTTGTCCCAATATTTCAGAATTCAGTAATTGCTTTTTTAGGATGATCGATTGAATAGTGTAACCCTATGCTCTCATGCCGGTTTTGTGCAAACTTAATAATAATATACCCTACATTTATCAGATTCCTCAGTTCACAAATTTTTTGTGAGATCAGAGACTGTTTGTATAGACTTTCTGTTTCTTCATAAAGTATCTCCAGACGAACTAATGCCCTTTCGAGGCGCAAGTCGGAACGTACAATTCCTACATAATTGCTCATTATCATTTGCACCTCCCTGATACTCTGTGTAATAAGAACCATCTCCTCCAGATGAGCAGTGCCTTTATAGTCCCAGGCAGGTACCTTCTCTTCGTAAGTTACTTCATTTATGAGCTTACCTGCGTGCATGGCTGCTCTGTGGGCATATACTGCAGCTTCGATCAGTGAGTTGCTAGCCAGCCTGTTAGCCCCGTGCAAACCTGTAGAGGAAGCCTCCCCGATAGCATAGAGCTGTTCAATATTACTCCTTCCGTCCATATCCACCTTAATACCTCCGCAGGAATAGTGAGCAGCCGGTACAACAGGTATCATATCTTTAGTGAGGTCAATGCCTCGCGACAGACAATGCTCATAAACATTGGGAAAGTTATCCCTCAGGCCCCCAGGATCAAGATGTGTGCAATCGAGCCATACATGATCATCGCCCCACATTTTCATTTCATTATCAATAGCTCTGGCAACAATGTCCCTGGGTGCAAGTGATCCACGGTTGTCGTATCTCTTCATAAACTGCTCGCCGGCTATGTTTTTAAGAACTGCTCCATAACCTCTGAGAGCTTCAGTGATCAGGAATGAAGGCCTGACATTCGGATCATATAATGATGTAGGGTGGAATTGTACAAACTCCATGTTCTCAATTGTGCCTTTCGCCCTGTAAACCATTGCAACCCCATCACCGGTTGCAATCAGTGGATTGGTTGTTGTCAGGTAAACATGTCCCATACCACCTGTGGCAACTATTGTAGCTCTTGATAGAAATGTTATTACTTTCTGATTGACAAGGTCGGCAATATATGCTCCATAACATTTTATTCCCGGGTAATTGCGCTTTACCTCCTCCCCGAGATGATGCTGTGTCAGAAGTTCAATTGCAAAATGATGTTCAAAAATTTCAATATTCGGAATTTTCCTTACTTTCTCAACAAGTGTTTTCTGGATAATCTCACCGGTTTTATCTTTATGGTGAAGTATCCTGTATTCCGAATGCCCGCCCTCTCTCACAAGGTCATAAGTGCCATCCTCCTTTTTATCGAAAGTGACACCTAACTCAATAAGATCTTTAATCCTTTCAGGGGCTTCTCTGACTACTATTCTGACTACTTCCTCATCACAACAACCGGCTCCGGCAATAAGCGTGTCGTGAATATGTTTTTCAAAACTATCCGGCTCGCTGAAAACAGCGGCAATACCCCCCTGGGCATAACGTGTATTGGATTCCTCGATAGTTGATTTTATAACGACAGATACCTTGCCGAACCTGGAAGCCTTAATAGCAAACATCAGGCCGGCTATCCCGGATCCTATGACCAGAAAATCTGTTCTCCTCTTCATATGTAAGTTATAGAATGAGAAGGTAAAGATACAAATAGATTTAAAGATTGAAGATCCTCGCAGCAAGCTGCGAGGAATCTTCGATCCCCAATAAGGATTTTTCTATTTTTTTGCTCGCTTACCCCGCCGCAAGCAGCGGGGAATGCGCTCGCGGGGATTCACCCCCCATCCCCCCCAGGGGGGCAAAGAACGTATATAAGGAAAGTCCGCTGGCAGAGTTATACCCCCCATCCCCCCCAGGGGGGCAAAGAACGTATATAAGGAAAGTCCGCTGGCAGAGTTATACCCCCCATCCCCCCATAGGGGGGCTAAGAAGATAGAAAAGTAAAGTGACATAGTGGGGAGTCAGGTGGTAAAGGCTTTGTAAAACAAAAGTTTTTAAATTACTTTTGCCCTCCGCATAAGTTAAACAAAAAATAAATATGGCTCAGGAGGATAACTTTAAAAAACTTGTGGCTCACTGCAAAGAATATGGTTATGTTTTCCCATCTAGCGAAATCTATGATGGACTAAGTGCTGTCTATGATTATGGACAATATGGTGTTGAGCTGAAAACCAATATCTGTAAATACTGGTGGGACAGCATGGTACTTTTACATGAGAATATTGTTGGTATTGATTCTGCAATATTCATGCATCCCACAATCTGGAAAGCATCAGGACATGTTGACGCATTTAATGATCCTCTTATTGATAACAGGGATTCAAAAAAAAGATACAGGGCTGATGAGCTTATTGAAGAACACATTGCAAAAATAGAGGCGAAGATCATAAAAGAGATCGAAAAAGCAAAAGACAGATTTGGTGAAGCTTTTGATGAAAAAAAAATCCGGGAAACTAATCCGCGTATCCTTGCAAATCAGGCTAAACTTGATGAACTGATAATCCGTTTTTCAAAAGCAATGAACGAAACTAATCTTACTGAACTGAGACAGATAATAATTGATAATGAGATCGTCTGTCCTATTTCAGGAAGCCGGAACTGGACAGATGTAAGACAATTTAACCTGATGTTTGCCACTGAAATTGGATCAACACTTGAAGGAGCAAATAAAATATATCTGAGGCCTGAAACAGCACAGGGAATTTTTGTTAATTTCCTGAATGTACAGAAAACCGGCAGGATGAAGATTCCGTTTGGAATAGCACAGATAGGTAAAGCTTTTCGTAATGAGATAGTTGCACGACAGTTTATTTTTCGGATGAGAGAATTTGAACAGATGGAGATGCAGTATTTTGTAAAACCCGGAACCGAGCTTGAATGGTTTAACCACTGGAAGACCATAAGGATGAAATGGCACAGAGCTCTTGGCTTCGGGGATGACAACTACCGCTTTCATGATCACACCAAACTTGCTCATTACGCAAACGCTGCTACTGATATTGAATTTAAATTTCCGTTCGGGTTCAAAGAAGTGGAGGGCATTCACTCCCGTACTGATTATGATCTGAGACAGCACCAGGATTACAGCGGGAAAAAAATGCAGTATTTTGATCCGGAGAAAGGTGAATCATATATCCCTTATGTTATTGAAACATCTATCGGAGTTGACAGGATGTTCCTTCAGGTTATATCTGCCACTTATATTGAAGAGGACCTTAAAAAAGATAATGGTATTTCTGACACACGTGTTGTACTGAGACTGCCATCATTCCTGGCACCTGTTAAGCTGACAGTAATGCCCCTGGTCAGAAAAGATGGTCTTCCTGAAATTGCCGAAAAGATTATTCATGATCTGAAGTTCGATTTCAACTGCCAGTATGACGATAAAGATTCAATCGGAAGGCGTTACAGAAGACAGGATGCTATCGGTACACCCTACTGTATTACTATTGATCATCAGACACTTAAAGACAACAGTGTTACAATAAGATATCGCGATTCAATGTTACAGGAACGCGTGAATATTTCACAGCTAAAAGATATAATTGCTAAAAAAGTAAATATAGGAAGCCTTCTTAAAATGCTCCAGGATGAATAAGGTTCTGATAGTAACCTACTACTGGCCCCCCAGTGGAGGAGCCGGTGTTCAGCGCTGGTTGAAGTTTTCCGGCTTTCTTCCACAGCTTGGCTGGGAACCGGTTATTCTGACTGTCGATCCTGCATATGCAACTTACCCCGTCACTGATGACTCACTTGTCAGTTCTGTTCCTGAGAATATTAAAATATACAAAACACCCGCTGTTGATTATTTCAGGCTCTATTCAAAGGATAAATCCGGAGTACCATCGGCAGGTTTTGCATCCGGCAACAACAACTCCCTGAAAGGTAAGATCTCAAGGTTTGTTCGAGGTAACTTTTTTATACCTGATCCAAGGAGAGGCTGGAATAAGTATGCTTTCAGGAAAGCATGCGAGGTTATCAATAATGAAAAAATAAACCATATTTTTACGACAAGTCCACCTCATTCATCCCAACTTATCGGATTAAAACTCAAAAAAAAATATCCTGGCATCCGATGGATTGCTGACTTGCGTGATCCTTGGACCGACATTTATTATTACTCCCGGTTCTACCCGACATTCATTTCCAAAATGATTGATCAGGGCTATGAAACAAGTGTTCTGGCGCAAGCTGACAGGATCATAACTGTAGGGCCATCACTGAAAGATCTGTTTTCATCAAAAGTAAGAGGGATCAGTGATAAAACCGATATAATAACAAATGGTTATAATAAAGCTGACTTCGAAAATATTAAGAGCGGTGAACCTGAAAGGCTGACAATTACTTATGTCGGGACATTATCTGAAGCCTATCCGGTCGATGGATTGGTTTCAGCTTTGAAAAAAATTAGAAATGAAGGAATTGACTTTATAATTCGTATTGTTGGTACAGTCCCTGAAAAAATCAAAAAATTTATTGTTTCAGAGACTAATACATATTCTGCGGAATTTATCCCTTATGTTAATCATCCAGATGCTATCAGGTACATGATGAATTCTACTTTCCTGGTCCTGATAATTCCTGAACATAAGAACAATGAATGTATTATTACCGGAAAACTATTTGAGTATCTTGCAGCAGGAAGACCGATACTTTGTATTGGTCCGTCCGATGGTGATGCGGCAAAAATCATTAAGAGCTGCAAGGCAGGCAAGACTGTTGATAAAAATAATCCTAATGAAATATTATCATTCCTGTTCAACACACAGGCTAATACCTCAATGATCGATAAAAATGCTGTACAAAAATATTCATGGTTCAATCTGTCAAAACAGTTAGTCAAAACCTTGGAATCCTGAAATAAGATATATATATAAAATACTGCCATAAAAGGAACAAAGACATGAAAATTCTTATGGTGCTTGAATGGGAGTTCCCCCCTGATGTAAGGGTTGAAAATGAAATGCTGGCCCTGACTGAAGCAGGATATGAAGTGCACCTTGCCTGTTCTACCAGGAAAGACAAATCCCTAAAAGAGACTTATGGCAAAGTGATCATTCACCGTAAAAAGATATCTGCCTTTGTGTATAAAAGCAGCGTAGGGTGCCTTAAATTTCCGTTTTATTTCAATTTTTGGAGAAAGTTTATTTTCAGACTATTCGAAAATGAAAGATTCGAAGCTATTCATATTCATGACCTGCCATTATGTGCTATCGGAATGGAAATAAAAACACGCTATGGTGTTCCTCTTGTGATAGACCTGCACGAGAACTGGCCTGCACTTATCAGGAATGCTGTACACACCCGGACATTTGCCGGACGGTTGCTTTCCTCAAATAAACAATGGATCAAATACGAGCAGAAAATGCTGATGAAAGCTGATCATATCATCACTATTGTGGAAGAATCGAGAGAGAGAATCTACTCACTTGGTATTGACCCGGAAAAAATCTGCCTTGTCTCTAATACAGTTAATATTCAGAATATCCCAACCATTGCTGTTGATAATAAACCAGACAGTTTTACTGTTTTTTATGGTGGTACAATTAATAAACACAGGGGACTACAGATTGTGTTCAAAGCTATCAAAAAGCTGGCTGACAAGAATATATATGTGAATCTCTGGATTGCAGGTGATGGAAGTTATAAAAAAGAACTTGAGGAATTGTCATACCTACTTAATATTGATCCTAACATTACGTTTTTCGGGCATAAACCGTTTAATGAAATGCTTAAGTTACTTGCTGTATGTGATATTGCAATCATCCCGCATCTGAGAACAGAAAACAACGATGCTTCCAGCCCCAACAAACTATTTCAGTATATGTATCTTGAAAAACCTGTTATTTCTTCCAACTGTAACTCATTGAAGAGAATTATCAAAGAAACAGGTGCAGGCTTTGTATATCAACACGATTCACCTGACGACCTTGCATCTCTTATTGAAAAGCTGGTTAATGACAGAGGATTATTCGAAAATACTGGGAAAAACGGAAAAAGAGCTGTACTGCAAAAGTATAACTGGAAAAACGATAAATCAAGACTTATTAATTTATACCGGCTATTAGCTGCTTCGAATGAATAAGTATGAGATGAAATATTATTTCCCTTTCGAAGAGGACTTCAGGAATATCTCAAAAAGCCGGTGGCTGAAATACAATGACTCAGGTGTTATTATGTCATCAAGAAGTAAGTTAAGGGATAATTACAAAATCCCGGATGCTTTGCCCGGGAATGATGATAATGTTTTTTACTATCATCCTGTTTTGATTGCCCAATGCTGTCTGGCTTGCTATAACCTTATTATGTCAGGATACAGTCAACCATATGAAACCACTCTGCAGGCAAATCTGAAATGGCTGGAAACCAATGGTCTGAATTATAAAAATTCTATACTATATCCCTTCCCGTTTGATCTTCCTGTTTTCAGCCCTGGATCAGGCCGGGTATCAGGGATGTATCAGGGGCAAATACTCTCATGTTTTGTAAGAGCTGTGCTTCTCTATAATAAAGAAACATATCTTCCCTTGTGTGATAAAGTATGGAATAGTTTTGATATCAATATTGGAGAACAATATGGATTCAGGGATGAAGATGAAAATGAATTATGGTTTGAAGAAACACCACAAAATCCTCCAAACCACATACTTAACGGATATATCTTCGCAATATGGGGCATCTATGATTACATTGAACTTACTGGCAATCCCCGGGCAAAGGAAGAATGGAACAAATGTATTAATACACTAAAGAACAATATTTCAAAATATGATACGGGATTCTGGTCAAGATATGATCTTATAGATTCTTTGGCTTCTTATACTTATCATAACAGGATTCATGTACATCAGCTTGAAATACTGGCTCAGATGACAGGAGAGGAGATCTTTTCCTTTTATGCCACGAAATGGAAGGGATATAACAGTAATCCACTATGCAGGATACGTAAAAGTTATTATTCTGCAAGACAGGTAATACGGAGAAAAGAAGTAAATAAAAGTCTCAGAAAATGGCTCAGATATAGTTAATCCATATTGCCTGATGCTCGTTTCTGATTGCTGGTTAATTTCAGGCTATTAATTTATTAATAATCTGTTTAAATCTATTAGAATAAATTATGATACAAACATGCAACATACAACTAGTAACTGGCAACTTGAATTAATTTATCAATCGATCCTTAAGTAATGTTTATTCACATATTTACCAGAGAGAGCGGTTATTCAAGTGGTCTTCTGAACCTAATAGGGAAACATTTCAATCCTTCAGAGCATCTTTTTGTTTTTAAGAAACCGTCTTCACCAGAAGTATCTTATCCTGAGAATATCAGAAAAAGAATTATTTACGCAGGGAATCTGAACAAATTCATTTTATCTTTTTCAAAGCAGTTCAGGAGCTGCAGACAGCTCTTTTTCCATTACCTTCCTTACGGTCCCTCATTATTTATATGGGCCTTATCTCCTCAACTATTGCGAAGATCAACATGGATAATATGGGGAGGTGATATCTATCCGCAAGATAATTACAAAAAAAATCTGTTTGCCTTATTGTATGAGATTTCACGCAGGCTGATGATTAAAAGGATCAGGAGGGTTGCAGCATTGATAGAGGAGGATTATGAAATTGTCAAAGATCATTACAAAACAGATGCCGTCTTCAACCAGGTTATTTATCCGATGCCTCTTAATTTTTCCTACCTTCAATCATTGAAGTGTTCATTCGAAAAAAAAGCTGAAAAGACTATTTTATTGGGGAACTCAGCAAGCAAGTCCAACAACCACATTGAGGTACTTCTGATGCTTGCTCCCGTTAGTAATAGGAGCATAAGGATACTCTGCCCTTTGTCTTATGGTGGTGACAAAAAATATATAGACGGTGTCATTGACAAGGGAGAAGAAATCTTTGGAGACAAATTTGTGCCAATGATGACATTTATTCCACCTTATGAATATTCAAGGGTTCTGGCCGGGGTTGATATTGTTATAATGAACCAAAGGCGACAGCAGGGACTGGGAAATATTCTCCCCTTGCTCTTTCTTGAAAAGAGAGTATATCTCAGAAGGGAATCAACTTCATTCAGATTTATCATTAAAACAGGATGTACTGTTTTTGAAACTGAAGAGATCGAAAAAGATCCCGAGACACTTATCTTGTCAGTAAGGGATTCACTGAAGCATAATCCTGAAATCGTTCAGAACCTTGTATCCGAGGAAAATTGCACCAGATTGTGGGAAAAACTGTTTGATCCTGAATAGATGATAATTGTATCTTTGTTTTTATCAACAGGCAGACTTAAATAACCGGGTACATTGTATAGATGCTAAACTCAATAAGATTATCGCTGAAAAACAGCCTGGTTTACGGACTCGGGAATATAGCTGTAAAGGTTATAGGATTTGTTCTCATACCATTATATACCGATCCAAAATATTTCTCGGTTGATGATTTCGGGATTATCGGACTGCTCGACATTACAGGTCTGGTTATTATTGCGGTAATTTCTTCATCCATGCCTCAAAGTCTGATAAGATGGTACTGGGATAAGGATCACAGGAACAATCAGAAGGGAATTTTCTTCATGTCGTTTACAACTCAGATTTTAGTGAGCATACTTTTTTGTTGCTTGTTTCTTCCTTTTTCCGGTAAAATATCAGTACTTGTTTTCAGGGACATTGGCTGGAGTTTTGCCCTAAAGCTAGTGATCTTAAGTTCTGCTCTTCAGGCAATTAATAATATCATCAACATGCTGATAAGGATTCAGTCGCGATCGGTGCTTTATACTTTCACAAATCTGTTTAAACTTCTGATTGTATTGCTCCTTACCATATATCTCATTGTTTTTAAAAAAATGGGAGTGGCTGGCATTTATCTGGCACAGGTAATTGGAAACTCTGTTTTCATAATTATGTTATCGGGTTATTCCATCAAAAACTGCAAGCCATCATTTAATTTTTCAACACTGAAAGCAATGAGCCTGTATGGTTACCCGCTGTTGCTTGCAAGTTTTGCAGGTGCCTTGCTGAATGTGATTGACAGGTATGCACTTAACTCAATGTCATTATTGAAATTTGTTGCAATATACACCCTGGCCTTTAAGATCGCAAGTGTTCTGAAACTCGTTTTTGTTGAATCATTTAAGATGGCGGTATCTC
Source organism: uncultured Rikenellaceae bacterium (assembly GCA_964596715.1). Taxonomy (GTDB): domain Bacteria; phylum Bacteroidota; class Bacteroidia; order Bacteroidales; family VadinHA17; genus LD21. The sequence continues at coordinate 8,807 of CAZQVL010000006.1, read as the reverse complement.
CCCTCATAATGCAAAAAATCGACTCTCCTGACAATAAAAGGTTTTATTCCAAAGTACTTCTCTATTCATCTTATGTAATAATGTTCGGAATAATTGCCTTATCTCTGTTTTCTCTCGAGATCATAAAAGTAATGGCAAAATCGCCTGAATTATGGCAGGCGTATATTGTGGTTCCGGTATTGGCACTGTCAGTTTTTTTTGTAAACATGAGAGAGGTTACCTCTTCAGGCCTGTATATAACAAAAAAGACAAAAATACTGGGAGTAGTTGTTGTTATATCTACGGTTCTTAACTTAATGCTTAATATTTTATTAATCCCTCTCTGGAATATTATGGGAGCAGCCCTTGCAACATTGCTATCACAGCTCTTTTACTGGTATGCCTGTTATTTTTTTGCACAGAAAGCATTTTATATTCCATATGAAACCAGAAAAATATTTATTATGGTAGCATGCGGTGCAGCTCTCTCATTTGCGAGTCTGCTTTTGAACGATGTGCATATTATACCAAGACTTCTGATCAAGACCGGATGCATTATCATCTTCCCTTTCATTTTATATTTTTTTAATTTTTATGAATCTACCGAATTACTTGCTATTAAAGGTTTTATTATCAAATGGTCCAATCCTGGAAAATTACGGGAGAATTTAAGGTCATTGAAGGATATCGGGAAAGATGTATGATTAACACTGAAAATGATTTTCAGATCAATAATTTGATGTTTAAATTTTATTCTTATTTTTCTTCCAGCTAATTTCTAATATCCACTGCTATGGAAATCAGGAAAATAATCCAATCCTCCCTGCCCCATCTTATTGCAATTGCTGTTTTTGCAGTACTGTCATTTGTATATTTTTATCCGGTGCTTGAAGGTAAAGTGCTAAGAGCCAATGATTCAACAGTGTCAACAATCAACACTAAAGAGATAGCAGACTTCCGCGAGAAGTACAATAAAGAACCCTTATGGACAAATTCGATTTTCAGCGGGATACCGGCTTATCTCATTTCAACAAGATATCCGGGTAATCTTTTCAAATACGTGGATAATTATCTCAGGATTTTCAAAACACCTGTTGCGATGCTGTTTCTTTCGATGGTCGGATTTTATGTCCTGTTATTAATTTTCAGAGTCAATCCGTGGCTTTCAATTACCGGAGCTATTGCATACGGACTATCCTCTTTTCTCTTTCAGATACTTGCTGCAGGTCACAATACCCAGGCTATTGCCCTGGCATATATGGCTCCAATGATTGGAGGAATATACTATACTTACAGGTACGATCTGCTTAAAGGTGCACTGTTTACCACATTCATCCTGACACTTGAAATAGTGGCAAATCATCCTCAAATTACGTATTATGCAATGATCTGCCTGCTTGTTTTTGGGATAGTTGAGTTTATCTATGCACTGAAAAATAACACCTTAATAAAGTTTTTCAAAACTACTGCCATTCTGGTAGTCCCGTTTATTATTGCTCTAGGCATCAATTTTGCAAATATTTATACGGTATATGAATATGGCAAGTATTCGATAAGAGGTGAGTCAGATCTGACAACAGATAATAATATAACAACATCGGGATTAAATAAAGATTATATAACGTACTGGAGTTATGGCATTGATGAGACACTTAATCTTCTGATCCCTGACTATAAGGGTGGATCAGGCAAGCCATTTGACCGGGATTCAGAAACCTATAAAGCTCTCCGGCAAAACAATGCTATTGAATATGCAAATCAGTTACCCAGGTATTGGGGGACTCAGCCAGGCACTGACGGACCACATTACGTCGGAGCAATAGTATTGTTTCTTTTTGTTATGGGATTGCTGGTCATTAAAGGCCCCGAAAAATGGTGGCTTCTGGCTGCAACAATCCTTTCGGTAATGCTTGCCTGGGGGAAAAACTTTATGCCTCTTACAAACCTTTTCATCGAATATTTCCCCGGATATAACAAGTTCAGGGCAGTAACCATGACTCTGGTCATTGCCCAGTTCTGTATCCCCCTTCTGGGATTTCTTGCAATGCGCGACATTGTCAAAGGAAATATTTCTAAAAAAGAGATACTGCGGGCCATTCAGATCTCAGCAGGTATTACCGGGGGCCTGATCATACTTATTCTACTGTTCCCTGGTATTGCAGGATCATTCCTCAGCCAGCACGAGTATCAATATCCTGAATGGCTTACAACAGCAATGATTGCAGACAGGAAAGATTTGCTGAAAAACGACAGTTTCAGATCACTTGTTTTTATTTTACTGGCAGCTGTGATAATTCTCGCATTTACATACGAAAAACTAAAGAAAGAATATTTCATAGCTGCGATCACTCTTCTGATCATCCTGGATCTTTGGACTGTTGACAAGAGATACCTGAATGCAGACAGATTTGAAAGACCATCAGCTATTCAAAAGTTCTTTTCACCTACTGAAGCTGATGCCATTATTCTTAAAGATCCTTCATATCATAGAGTCCTCAACCTGAACCTGACCGTTTCAACATTCAACGATAACTCCCCTACATCATATTTTCATAAATCCATTGGTGGTTATCACGGTGCTAAGATCAGAAGATACCAGGAACTGATAGACTCATGCCTGATTCATGAATTAATGCTCTTTCAAGAAGCTGCCGGTAATGCAAAAACCCTGGAAGAGTTTCAAAACGTGTTTAACAGCACCCGCGTTATTAATATGCTCAATACTAAATACGTAATTATCAATCCCTCAGCCCCTCCAGTGATAAATCAGAATGCACTTGGTAACGCCTGGTTCGTTGAGAAACCGGTAATTGTTAAGAATGCCAATGAAGAATTATCAGCCCTTAAAACTCTGTCTCCATCAAATGAAGCAGTCATTGATGCTGAGTTCCGGGACCAGATCACCGGAACTGCTTTCCCGGTTTATGAAAATGACATTATTGAGCTTGTATCATATAAAGCTAATGAACTTGTATATAAATTTTCTGCGCAGGGTGAAAAACTTGCCGTTTTCTCTGAAATATACTACCCGGCAGGATGGAAAAGCTATATCGACTCAAGGGAAGCTCCACACTTCAGGACAGACTATGTATTAAGAGGCATGATTGTTCCGGGAGGCGACCACGAGATCAGATTTGTTTTTGAGCCCTCATCCTATATAGCCGGAAATAAGATCTCACTGGCAAGTTCAATACTTTATATACTAATGGTTGCAGGATATTTTTCATTAGGTCTGATGAAAAAATCAAAAACAGGATAGTATGACGCATCACACTCTGTGTCCCCTCTGTTCATCCTCCAATATATCCTTGTTTCTGGAATGTAAAGATCATTTTGTCAGTAAGGAGGTTTTCAGTTTATTCAAATGTACCTCGTGCAATTTCATCTTTACACAGGATTATCCCCGGGAAGAATCTATCGACAGATATTATGAATCTGATGATTATGTCTCCCATGACGATACAGCGAAAGGATTTTTTAATAGAATATACAGGATAGCGAGGAATTTAATGCTTGACAAAAAAAAAATAATCGTTGAAAGTAACACTAAAAAAAGAAATGGGAGGCTCCTTGATATTGGTAGCGGTACAGGTCATTTTGCAGCACTGATGAAAAATAACGGATGGGAGGTAACGGGAATAGAACCAAACAATAAGGCAAGAACATATGCAGTTAAACGATTTGGATTGAGTATATTGCAACCAAAAGGAATCTCAGATCTGCCTGAAAACAGCTTTGACTGCATCACACTGTGGCATGTTCTTGAACACTTTCACGAACCTTTCAAACATGCGGCGGAAATAAAGCGCCTTCTGAAACCGGGCGGCACCTGTATTGTTGCATTACCTAACTCCAATTCTTATGATGCAGAATATTACAGAGAATATTGGGCAGCTTATGATGTACCGAGACATTTATGGCATTTTACACCTCGTACTTTCGAATTATTTGCGGTAAAAGCCGGTTTGGACTTTAACGGAATAAAGTGTCTCCCTCTTGATGTTTTTTACATTTCTGCATTAAGTGAAAAATATAAGGGAACAAGGCTCTTCTTCCTTGCCGGAATGATAAAAGGGCTCTGGTTTGCCGTGTTATCATGTTTTAATAGAGAAAAACGCAGCTCGTTAATTTATTTCCTGAAGAAAAACCATAAACCAAATGGAAAAACATGATCTGCGGGATCAGCGGGAATATATTAAATGTAATAGTATATCAGTATCTGTCAAGCCAGCGATATCTTCTTGAACTGTCACCAAACTTCAGGGCTAAGGTAATTTCATGGGTGCCGAATGTCATTCTCTGAATTTCCTGGAGTGTATAATCAAATGCATACCCTAAAAACATGTTGTTGTATTTAACGCCAAAGTTGGTGATCAGAGCACTGTTTGTTCTGTAAGTCAGCCCGACCCAGAAGTGCTGGTCAAATATATATGTTAAACCAATATCGGCCTGAGGTTTAAGCTGTTCCGACATCATTATCAGAAACGAAGGCTGCAGTTCAGAGTATGTTCCAGCGTAGATACTATAAGTGCCGAAAAGATAATAGTGCCTGTCCATTCTGTAATTATGGTAGGCATAATTACCAATTTTAGCAGCAGCTCCGAACAACTGATCAGTGGAAAATCCAAGGCTGTATCGTGGATTCAGCAAATAAACACCAAAAGCAGCATCCGGAACAAATATACCTAAGCGAAGCTCATTATTCAGCCATGGTTCATCCGGATCCTCAAAATCGAGCTCTTTCTCATTTATCTTGAAATGATACCCAGTGAATGCCAGACCCATTGAAAGTTGAGTATTACTCTGTAACCATAGATGATAGGAATAAGAGACAGAGAAACCGGTTCGTAGGATCAGTCCGTTCTTATCGCTGAAGACATACCCGCCAAACCCCACTTTACCGTCATATTTAGGTCGGTATACCTGACGTCTGAAACGGGTCCGTTTAAGAATAAAGCTTCGTTTAAGAAATCGGGTCTGCCCGCTGAAAGAGAAGGTTCGCGGAGCTCCTGAATATCCAACCCATTGCTCTCTTGCCGTAAGGTTATAGCTGGTATACCCGTCACTGCCAGCCACTGCAGGATTAATAAGAAACTTATTATAAAGATACTGACTGTATAAAGGAAGCTGCTGCCCTGAGAGGTTTGCTGTCAGCAATAGTAGAAATGATATATAAACCAGCTTTCTCACAATAATAAACATATTAATAATTACCTCACTATCGTAACATGACCAATTATTGGTTTAGAACCGTTATTAAGATCAATAATATAATGGTAGGAATCAATCGGCAGAATATTACCATTACTTCTGCCATCCCATGGTCTTGGATAACCTCTTTCGGATTGCCATACTTGTTCACCCCACCTGTTAAATATTTTTATTTCAATTTGCGGATACAAATTAATCAAACCTATATTCCATTCATCATTAATAAGATCTCCATTGGGAGAAATAGCATTTGGTATAACAAGACAAATCTTGTTCAAAGGTTCAACGTTTACTGAATCCCTTACTGAACACCCGTTATCATCAGTCACAATTACAGTATAAAGCCCTTTGGTTATTTCTGTAATATCCTGACTTGTTGAATTATCTGACCATATGTAGATATAATCTGTTCCAACCACGCCACCACTGACAGAAAGATCTATAGCACCATTTGGCATATCGGGACAGAATGGTGGTGTGACTTCAAAAGACAGCTTTATTGAATCCGGCTGGGCAAGTATTACTGTCGAATCCGCCTGGCAATTATTCGAATCTGTTATAATGACATGATAAATACCTGCAGCGAGATTCTCTCTTACATTACCTATTTCACCATCAGACCAGATATATGCTACAATACCTATATTATTTACTGCTTCAACTGTAACAGAACCAGTATTGGCTCCTGCGCAGTCTATATTATAGTCACCTGTGGTACTGGTTGAAGGAGTGATTATCATGCTTAACTTCCCAGGTTCAGTGAGCTCTATTGTATCGGTAACCTCGCAAATATTACTGTCTCTGATAAATAAAATATAACTGCCAGCCCTCAGTCCTGTTATGTTCTGTGTGGTTGCGCTAAATCCATCAGGACCCTGCCAGGTATATGTATATGGAGCCAGACCACTTGTAGGTGTTACCTCTATTGATCCGTCTGACTGTCCAAAACAGCTTATGTTATAGCCATTATAATCAGAAAGAAGCTTATCGTAAGTCAAAGGTGGAGGCAGGTTGATCCTTACCGAGTCAGTAATCTGACATCCGTTTATATCAGTCACAATTACTGTATAATTTCCTTCAGTCAGACCGGAAAGATCTTCAGTGGTGGCTCCTGTTGACCAGATATATGAATATGGTTCAACACCTCCTGTGACTGTAAGGTCTATTGAACCGTTATCAAAACCGGTTGATTCACAGGTAATATGAACAGGCTCAAGAAGGATTTCAAGTGCATCAGGCTGAGTAAGTGTTATATCTGTTTCTTTAATGCAACCATTTAAATCTGATACAAGCAGATGATAAGTTCCTGCAGTAAGGCTGTCCTGATCTTCCTGTCCGTTCACCAGACCTGATCCGTCTTCCGTGCTCCAGGTATAGTAATATGTTCCCGTGCTGCCTCCGGTTACTGTAATGTCAATTGAGCCTGTTCCTCCATTACAATTAATATTATGTGATCCCTCAACCGAAATGGATGTTGTAACTGCTATTTCGAGAGAATCCGGTTGAGTTAGTGTATATACCGGAGGAGGCATAAGGATGCATCCGTTCAGATCGGTGACAGTGCATGTGTAGGTCCCTGCTTTAAGACCTGAGATATCTTTTGTTGAGGCTGTGAAGCTGTCAGGTCCGGACCATAAGTAAGTATAAATACCTGAACCACCGGTTATTGTCATATTGATAAATCCATCACTTGCGCCGTAGCATGAAATATTATAATTGCCATCAGGACTGAGAGATAACTCACTTCCTGCAAGCTGCATTCCTTCAGGTTCAATAAGGGTTACACTGTCAATCTTTTCACATCCCAGCATATCAGTTATTCTGAGGTAATATTTACCGGCAGGAATACTGTCCAGAAGCTCTGTGTCAGTACTAACTGATAACGAACCTGTGGCCGGATACCATTCATATGTATAACCACCATTACCACCTGTTATTGATTGAACCCATGCAGAACCATCACTATAACCCCTGCAGGTTACATTGAATCCGTTATAATCACTCTTTCCGAATTCCACTATTATCGGTTCGGGAGCAATCAGTTCGCCAGGTCTGATCACAATGCACCCGTTAATATCTCTTATAATAAGTTTATACTGGCCGGCAGGCAAACCTCCGTAAATCCTGAATGTTGTCGGATCAATAGGATTGTAGTTATTGGTAAAGATACCGTTATAGAGTGTATCAACATCGTTCCGGACAACCCAATAGAGGTACGGTGGAGTAATACCGGATGACACATAGACCCTGATGGTTCCGTCGGATCCTCCCGGACATGACACATGAATATTTGGAAGTATCGGGAATGCAAAAATCTGAGGTCGTGCTGTAAATGGAATGACATTGATCAGTGTATCTCCTGAGCAATTCAGATTATCAGTTACAGTTAATGTATACTGTCCCGCATACAGATTATGAATGTCAACCGAATCTTCACAATGATATCCGACCGGTCCGTCCCATACAAGATGGTATGGTCCGGCACCTCTTGAGATCACAGCCCGTAACGCAGCAAGTCCTGAACTGATATCACAGGTTAATGGTTTTGTTATGACTATACCTCTGTTAGGCTTCGGGTGAACCTGTACTTCCTGTATATTAACATTACCTGACGCACAGGACAATCCTGTAACTTTCGGAGTAATTGCAAAATAGACCGAGAGAAGAGAATCGTAATAATTTCTGTACTGGAATGCAAGGACATCTCCTGGTATTTTATCTACCTCAGGATCGGAATTACCTGTAATATCCCCAGGTGCCCCTGACATGGAGATAGAATAATCAAATCTTATATCTCCCTTAGTCATTACTGTAGGTGTTGTAAGTGTAATGTGAGTAAAATCTCCATAACAAATCGCAGGTTTAGCATTTATTGGAATAACACGTGGTGTAGGATTAATCCATAATCTCAAGGTGTCATTGATTCCGATGCATTTCTGAACACCTGCTGCTGTTATTGTTGCAGGTGTGATAACATACATTATCATCCTGGCTGTATCGCCGCTGTTATCAAGTGTTTCATTGATAACACTTAGAGTACTGAGATCAAACCTGTCTGATGGTCCGGTTATCTCAGGATATGGATTAATTACGGTAACATTAAATCTTACCCCGTATATTGCTATGGTGGGGGAAGCAAGAGTATAAGTTATCGGACTGTTATTGCAGATAGTATCATTGCTGATTGTCCCGATGACCTTTGCAGTAGGTTCAACAATAAGTGTTATCAAAGTGTCTCTTACTGATCCGTGATCACAATCAGTGCTTGCTCCCGTATTGCGTGCATATGGGTGTAATCTGTATCTTACCCATTGAACGGCATCTGTATGGTTTGTAAGTGTCTGGGTAAATATGACAGGACCTGCTCCGGGTATTACCACTCCCAAGGAAGTTGTATATCCGCTTATTACAGTAAGGTCACCTGAGGCAGCCTCAATTGTATAATTGAAATATACATTACCGCCTGTAAGTGTTGTTGGTGTTGTTATGGTAAATGTTGAAGTTTCATTGTTACATAGAGTATCTGCGATTGCTGTTACGTAGAAACGTGGTGTTGGATTTATTGTAACAATAACTACCTGAAATGGACCATCATTGCAACCTACAGGACTTACAGG
>CAZQVL010000005.1:80412-130468 GCA_964596715.1 uncultured Rikenellaceae bacterium | reverse complement strand
AAATTACCAGTAATTTTATTTACCCGGTTCCCGGTTTCGCTGATTTTCACATCACCATTCCTCTTCAATAGTCACATAACCATAAAGATCTTTCCTGAAAAGACTGACAATTGTGAGTTCATATTCTGCTCCTGGGATACTATTAACATAGAATTCGGGTTCCGACATACCCAAATTTGTACCACTTGCTCTGCCGTTTTTTTCAGTTAATGTAATCAAGGGAGATCCATCGTTGTTAATTGTACAATATGAAACCTTTATTTTTTGGCTTCTAGAATGTGACTTTGACTTATAGGTTCTGGTCTGGATATATGTATTGGCCACATCGGCTCCTGTTGTAAAGCCAAAGGTCTCTCTCCCACCGACAATCGTTCTCAATACATTATAATAGGCAAGATATTCGGCATCTGCCCCTTTAAAGCGGAGATATGGCTGAACGTATTTCCCATCCCTTATAAGAGAGGAATTTCCACTGCGGGGACCACGTCCACGGGGAGTCAAAGAGCTAATACTTGAATAATAATCACCCCATTGAGCATCCTGGAAAATATTATCAAAAGAGCCTTCAATTGTTATTGAACGACCCTGGATATGGTCGTCAGGATCAATTATTTCCATCAGGCTCTCAAAGAAACTGACAATGTTTGTGAACAAATCGAATACATACTCGAAAAGTGTAATGGGCAGATAAAGTAATCCTTTGAAAGCATCCTGAAAATCTCCTGCAAGAAGATCTATAGCAATAGGACCTACAACCTTTATGGCAAGAAGTGCTCCAGCCATGCCCGGACATGCTATTCCTAAACCTGAAATAATCTCAAATATGCTTTCTCCCGAGAAGATCAATTGCAAGACGATCATACCAATATCAACTCCACCCATTACATTCTGAACTGATTCCATAAAAGATTCATAGCTTATTCTTTCATTAAGAAATAATTGAAAATCTCCTTTAAGTTCGTCTGGCAAGGTTTCCATGAGACTTTCAGAAAGGGCTTCCTTCACAGCATCCATAACAGCCTCTTTGATTGTACTGATTAATTCGTCTCTTAAATCATTAGTAGCCTGCTGAATGGCGTCTCTGACCTCGGCCTTTGACCAGTCTTCCTCCCAAAGTCCAATAGTAAAAGTTGTACTGGTATTGAATATATTGTTGTTAATAAGCCAGCGATCCTGGGATCGAAATGTGCGGGTTTCACCGTTATTTACATCATCATATGTGCCGGTAACCCTACTGTATACAGTATATAGGTTGCCTTCATATAACTGATGTATATGTTCAGGTTCATTAGGATCATAGTTCGGAACCACACTACTTAAATGCCAGTATGGTTCGTCATCTGAACATACCGTCCCATCAAAGGGAATCGGAATACAAGTTCTTTCATTTTGGTCCACGCAATAGAACCAGTCGAGACCAATATCGTATTTATAATAATTTCGGACTAAATGATCGTTGTTCAGGTCAGGTATCCATCCGTCTATAACTGGGGCATGGATTTCCTCAGCAATAACATCCTGAATGTGATTATCCAATGGTTCCGCTAAACTGAATCCTTGAGCTTGAGCATACTCCCTCAATTCATTTAAATTATCCTGAGTGGGATTTGTTTCCAGTCTGTTGGTCAGCGTTTCAAGTCGTTTTATTCTGTTCTGGTACGGCACAACCTGAATACGATCAACTTTCCGGGGTTCTGTTTTTTGAACTCTGGCAGCATTCCATTGAAATTTAGGAGCATCAACAGAAATTGAATTATTCACCATTCGCCTGATTTGGCTTTTATAGTCAGGTCTTATAGCTTCGAGTATATCTTTTCCCAACTGTAATTTGTCGACCTTCTGTCCGGTTCTGAGGTTAGCGTATCGGGGATGAAAGTATTCTTCAGTAAATGATGGAGAGAGATTCTTATATGATTGTATCAGTGATGTGAAATGAGGACTGGTGTTAATCCCGTTTTTAAAAAGCGGTTTTTGAATTTGTTCCTCCAGTCTTTTATACATCAGTGGTACTACAATTCGAACCAGAGGATTATCTGGTCCGATTTCTTTAATTCGACTTTCTATCTTTGCTTTCGTGCGTTCAATTTTTTGTGCTTCAAGTTCAGCTTTTATCTCTTGAAGTTGTTGCGTTGTAAATCCTTTTGATTCCTGAACCTCATAATTTTTGATCCGGATGGATTTATCTTGTTCAATTGGCTTTATTACAGGCTTCTTACCCGCGACTATTATGGGTTTTGAAGATTGATCTCCTGGTGATGTCTCCGGATAAGTGACTTGAACTTTGCCCTGAGCGGTTGTATTGGATCTAAAATTGACAACAGAGATCTTCCACGTCTTTCCTAATGATAGAATATTCCCAGAGACCTTGTATGTTAATGTCAAAGGACTTTGACCATCTTTACGAGCGTAATATTGCGCCCTTCCCGGTCCATTGAGGATTAAAGCCAATTCTTTTGCCGTTCCGCTCCATTCGGCTTTTACTTCAATAATTCCGGTGTTTGTCAACTCAAACTCTGCGATCTCACGATTGCTTCCTTTAAGATTAAATTCCAGGGTAATAATATTCTTCTGCTGAGATGAGATATCTACCTGTTTCCTTATTGGTCGTATTTGACCCATAATACTTTGTGGAATATTCAAGAACACGGTAATCAGGAAAATGAAACAGGTTATAAAAGATAATCTTTGAATCTTCCTGTTATAAATAACTCTGAAATTAAGAACAGACGGGAAAATACTGAATATTTTTTTCATAGCTTCCTCCCTTTTTAGTTTAGAATATAGTTTTAAGTTTTACATTATTTTCCAACGTCCGGATACTTATATAAAATCCTAATTCAGAATAACTTCCAGTAACAGATACTGGATGTTCTCATGAAGACATTGAGATAAATAACAATATGATATCAAATTTACACCAGGGAAAATGCAAAGTCAAGTTTTCTCAAATTATTTTATTGTTTTTTAGAATTTTAAATTAATCTTGAATTCTTTTTTGACGAGCAGATAAGAGAATTTGCGTCCAACTTGCTGGTTTAAATCTGCCTTTGCTACCACCTTCTCCGCCGGCTGGTGGATACGGTAGTCAAAGAAAGCTTCGGCAGACATGTTAAATCAGATATAGCGACAAGGCATAACCGAACTTTATTATCCCCTGCGTGTTTCCTCCTTTATTCGCTTAATATGTCCGCGGCCAAGTCCCTTTACTTCACAGCCAAGCTGAAAATAACGCCGTATTTTATCATCAGTTAAAATTCCAAAACAATCGATTATTGCAGCAGGCTGCCCGATTGTCTTTACCACTTCATCCGGATCCAGCTTCAGATACGGTTCATGAGGTACCGCAAAAATAACCGCTTCTGCATCCTGCAAAGCTTTATTTAAATCCTGTTCAACATGTATTTCTTTCAATTTTTCCTGATTGCGAAAGAACTGTGCCTTGCTCTGTCCAATACCCGGATATGTGTCCTGCTGTTCAAATTCCCACCAGTGCTCAACATAAGGATCATGTACCCTTATCTCAGCACCCATTTCAGCCAGCTTCCTGATCACAATCTCTGATCCGCTGTAGCGCGTATCACCAACATCCTCGCGATAAGCAGCACCCAGTACAAGTACATCCGCAGCTGCAATTGGTTGTCCCATATTACGCAATGCATCACGGGTAAGCTGCCCGACATGTAATCCGCGAGTATCATTAATATCAATTGCCATCGGAGTAATTTTGAATATATCATCCTCAAAACCAAGTATATGCCTGTAAGCCCATACACCAAGGCCTCCGTCCTTCGGAAGACAATAGCCCCCTATTCCCGGTCCCGGGAAAATAATATTGCTGTGTGTCGGACGCACTTTAATAGCTTTTATAACTTTAATCAGATCCACTCCATTGCGCTCGGCAAACAGACTCCATTCATCCAGAAAAGCAAGAATGGTGGCCCGGTAGCTGTTCTCAACTATTTTGGCTGTTTCTGACTCTATAGGCCTATCCATAATTGTGAGGGGAAATTTTTCTGTGTTCAGTACCTCATTCAGGAATCTTATAACCCGTTTTTTTGCTTCTTCGTTGATTCCGCTGCAAACCCGCCAGAAATCACGAATACTGGCAACATAATTACGACCGGGCATAACTCTTTCATAACTGTGGGCCAATAACGGATCTGATTCAATCCCTCGTTTTTTAAATATCTTTTTCATTATCGGATAAGCGACCTGTTCGGTAGTACCCGGAGCTACAGTAGTTTCGATCAGAACAAGTGCATCAGGTGGTATGTGCTCGGCAATAACACCAAGAGAAGCCTCCAGGGCAACCATATCTGTCTGCCCGGTACGAACATCACCCAGATCCTCCTTCAGGTAATCACACTGCACATCAACAACAACAATATCAGCCAGTTTCAACACATCATATGTATATGTCGCTATTAAGGTTTTTTTCTTCTTAACACAACGTTCAATCATCGGATCGACCTCAGGATCTTCAGCTTTTACCGGAGAAACACCTCGATTAAGTAAAGGAATTTTCCAGTAACTTCTCACACTCGGACGCTGCATTCCAATTACAAATTTTGAGGGTTGTCCATTTTTGTCAGTAGTATCGGCTACGATAGCAGCCATGACAGCACCAACAAATCCGACACCCATAACTACCACAATTTCACGGTTCTTTGACCGTTCCTGGTCTATACGTTGTTTCAGGTTTTCAAATTCAGTCTTGTAATCCTCAGGTTCCGGTAAGGGAAATTTTTCCCCCGCAGGACTAATTGAAAATTTCTCAGCCATATTGTCTTTAAGTTTTATTTTGAGTAAATAAAAATATTCAGTCTGTACAACGTTTAAAAGTATCAATAAAATATCTGATTAAAAATTGAATACCAGTGTTTCTATCAAAAAATTATGACATTATATCAAAAATGAGAGTAAATGCCCCCCTGCCCTGCCCAAATCCGTATTTTCGGGTGTATTTTCTGAAAAATTAAACCTAATCATCTGATTAACAGCATTTTACATGTAAGAATACTTGTTCTTTCCTTACCCCTTGCGGCTATACGGAAAAAGTATATGCCATCAGCAACCCTGCCGTTATTTTGATCAAGTCCGTTCCATTCCATGACATAATAACCTGATGGTTTATCAACATTTTCCAGAGTAATAATGTGTTGACCTGCAATATTATAAACCGACAGATTTATATGAGCACCTGAATGTAACCGGTAAGGCAGATATGTAACACTATTGAACGGATTAGGATAATTCTGATACAGTGTCATTATTTCAGAAGTTACAACATTCTCAGGAATAATCATATCATCAGCGTCCGGAGAGCCTCCTGTATAATATGATGCGCGCCAGTACTCAGGAAGATCCTGGTTGTTAGCAGGATTATATTCAGTAGGCACCAGCGACCTTCCTCCCCCATCTGCTTCTACAGGCCAGCCACCGCTATCACGATACCAGAAGGAACAAAGTGTATCTCTTCCGGGATTAATCAGAACAAGGCTTTCTCCACTATTATCTAACTGTCCCTCAAATTCATCATAAGGTAAAAATCCGTAACGATCATAAAAACAATCACTGTTTGAGGCAAGTACAACAAATCTTTGCGGTTTTAGAGGAAAATCCTCTTTAAACTTATATTCTATACCCTCAACGAAATGTATTCCTCTGAGGTTTAATGTAGAAGAACCTGTATTTTTTATTTCAATGAACTCAAACTCCCTGTCCTCAACATCTTCCTCATCAAGTGGATGATAATGGATTTCGGTTATTTTCAGATCGTAGTAATTTTCAGGAATTATAAAATATTGCTCGTTTGTTGCGCTCCATTCTCCGTTATGAAATGTTCGGGCTTTAATATAACAGGATTCAGTTATTGGAAGCGGACCTGTATACATAATTGCTGATAATGATACAGTTTCCACGGGAACAAAAACTGCAGGGTCACTCCCGTCGATAGTAAACCAGATATTTCCTTTTTCTGATGTCATTTTCAGCAGATCACCTTTCTTTACAATCGTGTGATAAGCGGGATAATTGTTGATAAAGAAAACAGGAGCATCTACATTTGGGAAGAGTCCTGCATTTCTTAATTGGTTCAGGAAGACATCTGTTCGATTCGGGAAGTAGGTATTCAGCATAAAATGTCTTTGGGGCAGCCAGTAACTCTCTTTAGTATAGAGATCAAAGGGTCCCGCCGTTTGCCACTGGTGTACGTCGCGGCGGTAATCACCCCAGCGTGCTGATTCTGCAAGCACTGCTTTTTCAATCTGACCGGCCCTGATTGTCCAACGCTGGATAGACTGGCCGGGAGTCAAAACTCCGTCATTAAAACAGAATTTCTGAACACGATCAGCAAAAAGCCGGCGGAAGTCTGCATTTTGCCGTAACTGCTGAAAGATGCAGCTGGGACATTTATCGTTATTTTCAGATAGAATGTTCGCATTAACTCTTTCTACCATATGTTCGGCATCCCAGCAGAAGAACTTAAATCCTTTATCCGGACTGATACGGTTTCTGATGGCTACCCAGTTGTGATGATCCCAATCCCAATTACCACCATAAAAATTTACAAGCATATAATCGGCAAGGTTAACAACATCAACCATAGGTTCAAAAGCCGGATTCCTTGTGCCGTCAGGATTATTACCTCTTAAGCGCTGATAAGCTTCATTACCTGCAAGTCCGGCATTAGCAAGAGACATTGTTGTATTCCATGCAGTGAGATAACCATCAACTGCTTCGGAATAATCCTTAATTACATCATAATCCAGTTTGTTCCCTCCAAAGTATGATTCTGCAAAATCATTATCCATCTTTTCGGAAGGATTATATATCCCCCAGTATAACCCGTTGATATACAGGTGTACATAGATGCCATGACTTGAATGATGTCCCATTGCCAGTTGTGTATCTTTGGTCCATCTGTCCCTGAGATACTGTGCCATTGATCTTTCGCTGTGACTCCAGTGAATCCAGGTATTGCCGAATCCTGCCCTGAGTATGATGTCATTAAAAGTGGATGCAGCATCGTCTCCAAACAAGGGAAAATTAAATTTTGAAGGCCCATATTCACCCCTAAAGATGAGACGGAACGAGTGCTTTGGTGATTTTTCAGGCCTTCTCCCCTCCCCGCCATGTATCTGAATTCCGCAATCTACCTGTAAAGAAACTGAATCTCTGGCATCAAAGTATTCAAAAGATACTGGACGTTCCCAGCCATAGCCCATACCCTGAGCTGTACCGGTGTAGATATATATACCGCCGGTATCACGATCTGCGCTCTTTGAGAAAAAATATCCTTTATCCGTAACCAATGAGATAACAGGCAGGTCGAGTAATGCTACTTTGGCCGAATCTGCAAACTGAGGATCTGCCATCATTTCAGGGTCCATCTCATAATCACCGGGTGCAATCCCGCTGATACTGATAAATTGTGCCCAGGTCGCAGGATAACCTTCAGGAGTGTTTGTCTGATGAATGATATCATCCGGAAAGAGATATGTTCGTGTGGTAATTCTGCTGTAATCCTGATCAACTTTAACTGCGACTGCCCTGATTATAGCAGTACTCTCTATATTTAGAGGAATGGTATATTTTGTTCCATTACCAGCGTTCGGAACACTTCCGTCGGTAGTATAATATATTTCAGCCCCGGGATCGGAGCAATTGATTTCCAGATTGAATGGAGTTAAATAAAACCCATGATTTTTATTAAATACCGGGGATGGCACAAGAGTTCCCCCTGTAAGCGAATTTTCTGCACCTGGTGTCGGTACTAAAAAGCTTAAGTAATGGTTCTCATAATATCCGAAAGAAATATCGGTTTGCTGTACAGGGAAAAAAGGATCAAAACCTGATACAACTTCACCTGCGGGACTTATTAAGGCAAGATACTCGCCGTCACCGCTTAACTTAAAATTTGTATGAAGCTCGTTATCGGGCGTCTTTCTGTTTTTATCAGATGCAAAAATTATGAGGTAATCGTTTTTTTCAATGATGACATCCGGAAAAATCCATTTTCGGGAATTATTTTTTTCATCAGTCAGCGACCATCCCAGCAGGTCAACATCTCCGGAGGAAGCATTGAATATTTCGATCCAGTCAGAATATTCACCATCCTCATCGGTCAGTCCAGTCTGATTGAGCGCCATGAATTCATTAATACGTAACCAACCGGATTGTGCAAACAAAATATGACCTGAGATTAAGTGAATTATCAGGTTCATGATTAACCAGATTACAGATGGAGTTAGCGACCGGGACATGTTATTATTATCATTTCTGTTCAATGGCTGCCAATAAGAGGCTGATTATTATTACTGTAACCGGTTATTTATTACCAGCTTTTGCCTGGCAATAACCCGGTCACTCTGTTTTATCTGCAAAACATAATAACCTGTAAATACTCTCGGAATAGTCAGCTCAATATTCTGATGCCCGGCATCCTCAGGAAACCAGGCTGAATTGAATACTTTTCTACCCAGAATATCATATATTTCAATATCAATTTTATCATTATAAATCAGATAAATGCGCAGATTCATCAGGCTGTTACTAACAGGATTCGGATATATTAGTAAACTCCGTTCATAGCTATTAATATTGCTTGTACCTGCAAGTGGTATATTAATATCCATCCAGTTCAGACGGTCGGTAATCCAGTTTTTCAACCATATGACCTCTTCCTCACAAGTATTTCCGATAAAATGATTTGGCCAGACATACTGGCCAAGGATTGGCCAACTGGTAAAATTTCTGTCAATTGAGGCACCCAGGTACTGGATTGTTGTATCAAGGTAAGCCATAACAGAATCGGTTTTGAAAGCTCCTTCCCTAAGCTGCTCCCATCTGGCTACCAGTCTGTATCGGTATTCTTCATCTTCCATTAAACGTGCCCACCAGTGCATAACAAAGTTCTCGCCAGGGCCATAATTCGGATAAAGCCATCTGTCAGTTGCAAGATTTAATTCAGAGTAGTTCACATTTCCGTAACAAAGGTCAAAATCCCACAGAGGCCCTGCAAACAGCTTGCCACCATCAGAATCCCTTTTTTTATAAAAAAAAGTGCTGTATCTGTAACCATCTACGTTATTTGTAAGTTCCTGAATAATCTGAAAATCGACAAAAGAGTTAATATCCAGATATTTCCTGAAACCATCCTCAGGATCCCTGAACTGATCCCCGTTTAGGTTATTCTCAAAATCCAGGAGAAAATCATGAATATAGGTTTTTTGTTGAGCAACAATTTCATCGGACTTGGGGTACACATATGTAAAACTGTAATTTCTGGCATTATTATAGGTATTTGAGGGATAAGTCTGAAAAAACTCACTATAATCCAGGCCCCATGTTTTATCAACCTTAACAATATATCCTCCTGTCAGGTCATCTCCTGCAATTTCGTCTGGATTCAGTTTGTTAATATTAACCCTGTTTATATCCCATTTAATATTTTCCATCAGCGTATAAACACCCTGATAACTACCATTCAGATAGAGTTCACAGAACCTGCACCTTGGCTGCCAATCGCCCATTTTTCTTCCAAGATGAAATGTTACTGCATTACGCAACATACTCTTATCTGAATATGGTGCATATAGAATCCAGTCTTCTTCCTCAGGCATTCCCAGCAAGGTTGCATCCACATCATTGCCTGCTGAGTCCCGGGTTTCAAAAGAATAGCTTTTTTTAGGAAACATCTGTGATGACTGGCCACGTATCTCAATACCAATGTAACCATCATAATCGGTGCCTTCCTGATATATATTGTTAAGTTGTCCGGGACCATTATTAATAACTTTCAATGATGCTGTTATTTTCGGATCATCAACAATAGACTGACCCCAGGTATCTATAACCACCAGCGGAAGATGTGAAGTTTCATTATAAGGATCGGAAAACCAGACCGGAACTGGCCGGTAAGAGCAACTATTGTCTTTAATACCAATTGATAACCAGGTAGTTGAAGATAAATCTGAAGAAGTTGAGGTACAATTATGAACCTGAAGAGCCAGAACATTATTGCCCTGGATCATATATGCGGAAAGGATATCTGCATCAATAACAAATCTTGCCGGAATACAGCCGGAAGGTAGCCTTGCTTCATAAGTGTCCAGTATTGCAAACTCGTTATATGGAGGTCTGACACCACGAGTGCCTATGTTTTCCCGTGCAATTTCGTGCCCGTTGAGGTAAGCTACAAATGCATCATCAAAATCAACATGAAGAACAGCACCGGAAATAACAGAAGTATCATATAGAATAAAGTATGTTCTGAGATATAAAGAGGTCACAGGACTTATAACAGTTGCATCATCATCATCACCATAGCCTATACCACCTGGTCCTGAGAGCCATGATGAATCATCAAAACCAATATCCGGCCAATCTGATGGAGGTTCTGAAACACCCGCGAAATAATGCCATGTGTCGCTTGCCATAACTACTGTTTCCCAATGATCGACAGATTGCGACCGTACAAAGGCATGAGCCTGATTTAGAAACAGGACTATAAGGAAATATTTTATAAATCCGGTTTTTAGCATAGATTGTTACACACGACAGGATTTGAATACAAACTGATAATCAATATTGTTAATAATTTAACACTGCGGAATAAAAAAGTAAAGTACTTTTACGAACAAATAATTTGAATCGATCCTGATATAAAAATACTGATAATAACTAAATCACTCTATTTGTACAATAAGTATGCCGAAGAAATATGAACCAGATAGAAAAATCAACTCTAACTTTTCTGACCGACCTTTATAGGCACAATGAAAGGGACTGGTTTATAAAAAACCGGAAAAGATATGATGATGCCAGGTCTAATTTTGAATCATTTGTACAGGCTTTAATTAACAGGATTACTGAATTTGATCCTGTAATAAGAGGACTTGAGGTAAATCACTGTACTTACAGGATCAATCGCGACATCAGGTTTTCAAACGATAAAACACTTTATAAAACCTATCTTGGAGCTTATATTGTAAGGGGTGGAAAGAAAAACGGCGATAAGTATGCCGGATACTATTTTCATGTGGAACCAGGTAACAGTATGATTGCCGGTGGTGCGTACATGCCTCCAAAACCCTGGCTTTCAGCAATAAGGGAAAAGATAGATGAGGTGGAAAAAGAACTGGATGAAATTATCAGCAGAGAAGATTTCATATACTATTTTACTAAAATTGAAGGAGACAAGTTAAAAACCGCGCCAAAGGGATATCCTAAAGATCACCCTTATATTGAGCTTCTTAAACTAAAAAGTTTTCTGGCAGCCAGCCGGATTTCTGATGCTGCTGTAACCAGTAGGCACTGTTTTAATTATGTTATCGGTGCCTGCAGGGCGATAAAGCCTTTTAATGACTTTTTTAACGACTACTAGTTGAATAATACAATAGTCAACCTGAATTGCTGGGTGCTGGGTGCTGGGTGCCGGGTGCCGGGTGCCGGACAATGCAAGCAACCAGCAAACAGGACCCAGGCCAGGTCCCAGTAACTTGAGTTAATTACCTTGTTTAACACCTGAATCTTGTATTGATAAAAATTTATATATTTCGTGATAATTTAAAAAACAAGCAAATGAAAAAACTGATTTTCACCCTTTCCCTGTTTCTTCTGGTTTTTATTTCAGCATTCAGCCAATCACCCGGCCTTGAAGTAGGCATGAAAGCTTCTGAATGGACTTTTCCGGATGCGAATAAGAATGAATTCACAATGGATTCATGGGCCGGCAAAGTCCTCCAGATTAATTATGTTGATCCGGATGAATCAGATCTGAATGATCCTTTCAATGATGCGATTGATAAGGCAGCAGATATTGATAAACGAATTAATAAGGATTACTTCAAAGGATTCGGGATTGTCGACACAAAATCAACATGGAAGCCTAATGGTCTGATAAGGTTAATAGCTGGTAGAAAGGCAAAGAAATACGATACAACTATCCTTTTTGATTACAAAGGAACTTTGCAGGAACAATGGGGTCTACCCCGTGACAGTTACAGTGTGGTAATACTTGATAAGAACAGGATTTGCAGGGCAATTTACAAAGGGAAAATTCCCGATACTGAACATGAAAAGATAATTCAGCTTATTATTGATCTCACAAAAGAATAAGCTTTTTAAAAGAAATTGTGGATTAATAGCACTCTGTGTTCCTCTGTGCCTTCTCAGTGCCCTCCGTGTAATACAAAAAATTACACAGAGTTACTCAGAGAATACACAGAGGGCTACAGATTTTTTAATATTATAAACCTGTCCGGATGAATGTTCCTAATTTGCTCCTAATAGCCGGAACCGGCAACAAATCGGGTAAAACATTGATGGCATGCCGGGTAATTGAGCAATTCTGTCATCTGAAACCTGTGGGTATCAAAATAACACCACATGTTCATGAGACTACAGAAGGACTGGTAACAATTGTGGAAGAAGCCGGTTATTCTGTGTTTGAGGAGACTGACAGGAATATGCTTAAAGATACATCGAGGATGTTACGGGCGGGGGCTGCGAGAGTCTTTTATGTAAAAGTTAATGACGATGCACTACCTGATGCTTTTGATGACATCATGGAGCATGTACCCTCCAATGCACCGATAATATGCGAATCCCCTGCTCTCAGAAGATATCTTATACCTGGACTTTTCATAATTATGGACTCAAGAAAAATAAATATACATAAAGATATCAGCCACTTACTGGAAATGCCTCATGTGATGTTTGATCTTGAGGATCTGGAGAGTACATCTCCCCTGCCCATTGATTTCAGGGATGGAAAGTGGTTGTATAAAGAGAAGCAAATTCAGCTATTGTAAAGTCAAGCTTATTTTACTATGCAGTTGTTTTGACTGCTGACTGCTGAATTTCTAATCCATATTGATATGACGCTACTTTATCTCTTTTATATCAGAAATATCTTTTCCCAGTTTAGCTTTTATTCTCTCCAGATCGTTCTTTATTGAAGTCACAGTCTGTATCAGTTGTTTTTCCGGCAAAACCGGATCAGGAAGTTCATTGCTTATGTAATTAACAAATTTCCAGACCTCTTTCACCTCATTAACATGGACTTCATAGGGTTCATAGACCGGATTAAGCGAGTAAAGAACAAGTTTTCCGTCTTTGGCCAGGTTATTTTCTACAACCTTGAATACAATTCCGTCATTAATTGTAAACACAACATATGCTTTCCCACTGATTATTTCCGTCCAGTCCTGCAGGAATTCTCCTGTTACCCATGATCCGTCGGGTATCGGAAGCATTGAATCCCCCTTCAGTTGAAATGTCCTGTATTTTCTGTTGTCAGAAAGAAAGGGTAATCTGAATACAGGGAGTTCACCGATAAATTCCGGATCGGCATAACCTGTGGTATAACCTGCTTTTGCTTTTTCAGGTACAAGTTCAATGTTCTCTCTGTTTTCTGAATTTACAGTTGTGGTAAGTACTCTCAGGTTGCTTCCTTTTACATATGCGTCATATCCCCTTTCGAGCTCACCCAGCTGGCTTTCCGACAATTTAGTCATATCAATTTTCAGCATTGTATCAATTGACATATTGAAATATCCTGAGAATGATACCAGTATCTCAATTCCCGGCTGTGCCACACCATTCTCATAACCACTGAGGGTCGATCGTTTCAGGTTAAGAGCTGCAGCAACATCATCCTGTGTTCTGTCTCTTCTTTTTCTTAAAAATTTTATGTTGGAGGCGAAGTACATAATAAAAAATTGATTATATTGTAATCATGAAATTGATTAAATTCTAATCAAAAGTAAAATATATTTCTGATATAAACAAAAAAATATGATAAAATTTGATTTGACCTCTATCCCCTGGGAATTTCACCCCCCTTCCCCCTAAATGGGGGTTAAAACAGTAATGATTTATCCCCCCCTAGGGGGGATGGGGGGTAAAACTAAATATATGTGATTTTTAATTATATGCAAAATGATTCTCACCGGTAACATAGAAAGATCTGTCCTGCATCTTGACCTCGATACTTTTTTCGTATCGGTTGAGAGGCTTAAGAACAGCAGGCTTATCGGGAAACCGGTGATAATAGGTGGTATGTCGGATCGCAGTGTTGTATCGAGCTGTAGCTATGAAGCACGAAAATATGGCGTAAGCTCTGCAATGCCCATGAAGATGGCCAGGAACATGTGTCCCGATGCAATTGTAATAAGAGGTGACATGGAGTCGTACAGCAATTATTCCCGCATAGTAACTGAAATAATTGCAGAAAGGTCGCCCTTGTACGAGAAATCTTCAATTGACGAGCATTACATTGACCTGACGGGTATGGACCGGTTTTACGGATGCTACAAGTGGTCGCATGAGCTGCGGCAGTATATAATAAAAGAGACAGGATTGCCTATTTCAACCGGGCTTTCAGTCAACAAGACCGTATCAAAGATTGCAGCCGGCGAGGCAAAACCAAACGGCGAAAAAGAGGTAAAAAAAGAGATAGTCCTCCCCTTTCTCGATCCGCTCCCGATAAGCAAGATACCCATGATTGGCCAGAAAACTTATCATACGCTTCGTTCAATGGGCATTGCAACTATATACACCCTTAGGAATATACCTGTTGAAATGCTTGAAAAACTAATGGGAAAAAATGGCATTGAAATATGGAAAAGAGCTAACGGGATAGACTCTACCCCTGTTATCAGCTACTCGGAACAGAAATCCATAAGTACAGAGCACACCTTCGAAAAAGATACCACCGACATGGCGAAGCTGATCCAGATACTGGTAAGCATGGTGGAAAAGATATCATATGAGCTCCGTAAACAGGAAAAGCTCACCTCATGCGTTACAGTGAAAATCAGATATTCAAATTTCGATACCCATACTCTGCAGAGCAGGATACCATATACATCTTTCGATCATGTTCTTGCAGATGCCGCTAAAGAGCTTTTCGGCAGACTTTACCAGAGACGTATGCTTATCAGGCTTATTGGTGTGAGATTCAGCCACATGGTAAGAGGAGTTCAGCAACTCGATATTTTTGACGATACCCCCGAAAAAGTAAACCTCTATATAGCAATGGATAAGATCAGAAAGCGTTTCGGGAGAAATGCGGTACGCAGAGCTGCAGGGGTTATGACTATGCAGGAACGCGAGGAAAAAATTCTTAAGCAGCTTGAATATGTTTCCAATGAACAGAAAATGATGGAGGAGAGACTTAGAGGGTATTGGTTCTAGGTGCTGGGTGCTGGGTGCTGGGTGCTGGGTGCTGCGAAGGCAACAGAAAAAATACTTTGCTGGCGCGGATTTGAACCTTGGACTTTGAACACTGAACGCTGAACGCTGAACGAGAAACGCGAAACAATGTATCTTAACTGCCATTCATATTACAGCCTTCGCTACGGAACAATGTCCGTGGAACAGCTTGTGCAAAAAGCTGCTGCTGCAGAAGCAGATGTAATGGCCCTTACTGATATAAATAACTCGACAGGAATACCGGAATTTGCAGGCGAATGCAGAAAAAACAATAT
Source organism: uncultured Rikenellaceae bacterium (assembly GCA_964596715.1). Taxonomy (GTDB): domain Bacteria; phylum Bacteroidota; class Bacteroidia; order Bacteroidales; family VadinHA17; genus LD21. The sequence goes on along the minus strand of CAZQVL010000005.1, from coordinate 114,974 downwards.
CAGACCTGTTGCAGGTATTGAATTCAGGAATAACAACGAGCTTCAGTATATCGGAATAGCACGTAATAATAGGGGATTGCAGGAGTTAAATGAGTTCCTGTCAAAACACAATTTCGAAAAAATACCCCTGCCCTTCCCCGCTCCTCCCTTCTCCGAATCATATATAATATACTCACTAAGTAAAATTCCTGACCGCAAATTGTTTGATAATGAACGTATAGGAATAAAACCAAAGGAAATCAACAGGTTGCTTACTCTGTCTTCATCATTCAACAAAAACTCAATTGTGATCCTGCAACCTGTTACTTTTGCAGGTAATGATGATATCTTTATTCATAAAAGTCTGAGGGCAGTTGACAACAATATACTCCTCAGCCACCTGCAGCCCTGGCAATGCGCAGGAGAAGATGAAATTTTTACGGTTCAGGAAAACATTGAAAATATCTTCTGCCAACAGCCGGAGATAGCCAATAATACCATAAGGTTACTGGAAGATTGTGATCTGCAGTTTAATAATGAGATCCTGAAAAACAAAAAGGTCTATTCTGCAAGTAAATATGACGATAAACTGCTGCTTGAAAAACTTGCATGGGACGGAATGATATACAGATATGGCAAACATAATGATGAAGCAAAGAAAAGGATTGAACACGAGCTTGAAATAATCGACAAGCTTGGTTTTTCAGCCTACTTTCTGATCACGTGGGACATTGTCAGGTATTCGATGGCCAGAGGCTTTTACCATGTAGGCCGGGGAAGCGGGGCAAATTCGATTATTGCTTATTGCCTGAAGATCACAAATGTCGATCCTATTGACCTAAACCTTTACTTCGAGAGGTTTATCAACCCGAAACGTAGCAGTCCGCCCGACTTCGATATTGACTACTCATGGAAAGAAAGAGATGAGGTAATTGATTATATCTTCAGAAGATACGGATACAGCCATACTGCTCTTCTTGGCACTATAAGCACATTCCGGGGTAAATCAATTGTACGTGAGCTTGGAAAGGTTCACGGACTCCCGAAGGAAGAGATTGATAACCTTATTGATAATCCTTCGTCCGCAACAAATCGTAATGAGATAACTGACACAATTTTCAGGACAGGTCTGAGAATCGCCGATTTCCCAAATATGAGAAGCATTCATGCCGGTGGCATACTTATCTCCGAAGAACCGATAACATGTTACACTGCGCTCGACATGCCTCCCAAAGGCTTCCCGACCACTCAGTGGGATATGTACACTGCTGAAGAGATTGGCTTTGAGAAGCTCGATATTCTCAGTCAGCGGGGAATAGGCCATATTCGCGAAAGTGCTGAGATTATATTGCAGAACCAGGCAATAGATGTCGATGTGCACGCAATACAAAAGTTCAAGAACGATCAGAAAGTTAAAGAATACCTTAAAACCGGCGAGACAAAAGGGTGTTTCTATATTGAAAGTCCTTCAATGCGCGGACTTCTTCAGAAACTTAAGTGCGACAATTATACAACACTGGTTGCAGCCAGTTCGGTTATAAGACCTGGTGTTGCACGCTCCGGCATGATGAGGGAATATATTTACCGCTTCCATAATCCTGGTAAATTCGAATACATTCATCCTGTAATGAAGGAACAGCTTGAAGAGACTTTTGGTGTTATGGTTTACCAGGAGGATGTGCTGAAAGTGTGCCATCATTTTGCAGGACTCGACCTGGCCGACGCCGATACCCTCCGTCGTGCCATGAGTGGCAAGTACCGGTCGAAGCAGGAGATGCAGAGAATTGTAAAAAAATTCTTTTCAAACTGCAGTGAAAGAGGTTATAGCGATGAAATTACCAGAGAGGTGTGGCGGCAGATTGAATCGTTTGCCGGGTATTCATTCTCAAAAGCCCACTCCGCATCTTACGCCGTCGAAAGTTTCCAGAGTCTTTATCTTAAAGCACACTTCCCACTTGAGTTTATGGTAGCAGTGATTAACAATTTCGGAGGCTTCTACAGAACATGGGTATATGTACATGAAGCAAGAAGATACGGAGCCACAATACAACTGCCATGCGTAAATAAAAGCAATTACAAAACAACCATTTACGGTTCGGAGATATACATCGGTTTTATTCATATCCAGAGTATCGAGGAAAAACTTGCCCGCACAATTGAAAAAATACGCAATAACGATGGTCCATTCAGTGATTTAAATGATTTTGTTACACGGGTTTGCCCCGGACTGGAACAGGTTATTCTTCTTATTAAAGCCGGGGCTCTCAGGTTTACCGGCAAAAAGAAAGCAGTACTGCTCTGGGAGGCTCATATGATGATGAACAAAAACAAACAGGAACAAATAAAACCACTCTTCCCCTCCCCTGTCCGTAAATTCACTCTCCCCGACCTCGAACAGGGAAAACTCGAAGATGCCTATGATGAAATAGAGCTTTTTGGCTTTCCGGTGTCGATGAGCTGGTTTGATATGTTGGAAACATCGTTCCGTGGTGACATACCGGCACGTGAAATGATAAAACACATCGGAAAGAAATTGCGGATGGTGGGACACCTTGTAACAATCAAGTACATTAAGACAGTAAAAAAAGAATGGATGAATTTCGGATGTTTTATCGATCCTGAAGGTAATTTCTTCGATACCACCCATTTTGCTCAATCGCTTAAAAATTACCCGTTCAGAGGTAGTGGTACTTATCTTATCCTGGGAAAAGTAGTTGAAGAGTTCGGTTTTCCTTCACTTGAAGTCGAAAAGCTGGCTAAACTTCCTGTTAAACCCGACCATCGTTATGGTTGATAATCAATTGGTAATATCATATCGTGTTGCTTTAATCACACCTTTTATTGATTGTATTTTACGGATAATACCCTGAATAACATTACTATTAGAAACCATTATATTAAGTAATCCCTCAAACATTCCTTCATCAGTATTATAATTATAACTCCGGATATTTACTTTATATTCTGACAGCACATCTGCAATCTTATTTGCAATACCAATATCATCAATTCCAGTAATTTTAATTACAGCAGTAAACAATGGAGTTGTCTTCGACTTTGTCCATCGTGTAACAACAATCCTGTAGGGATATCTGGCAATCAAATTATGGGCATTCGGGCAATTAGTCCGGTGAATCTTAATCCCCTCCGAGATTGTTACAAATCCAAAAATACTGTCTCCGAATACGGGTTTACAACATTTTGCAAGCTTGTAGTCAAGCCCCTCCACTTTATCTTCAATGATAAGAAAATCTGCGTATTGGGTATCAAATTCTTCTTTTAATTCCTTTTGCTGAAGAAGATTATCGGGTGTAACTGTTTCATCTTTCTCTTCTTTCAGAAGAGCCTCTTTGATTGTGAGTGGTTCTATCTTACCTGATGCAATCTGAAAATAAAGATCCTGAGATGTTTTCAGATTATAAATTGTTAATAGTCTCTGTATTATAGCGTCACCATATGGAATCTTCCAGTTCTTGAACCTCCGCATCAGAATCTCCTTTCCTTCGGCGGCAGCTTTTGCCTTTTCTTCATTCAGCGCCTGTTTTATCTTGTTTTTTGCTTTAGTCGTAACAACGAATGATAACCAGTCCTGTTTCGGTTTCTGGCTCTTTGATCTGATTATTGCGACATGATCACCATTCTGAAGAACATATCTTATTGTTACATTCTTACCGTTTACCTTTCCCCCCACGCATGATGCTCCCACTGCAGTATGGATATCGAAGGCAAAATCGAGGACTGTTGCCCCGGCAGGTAGCTGTCGCAAATCACCTTTAGGTGTGAAGACAAAAACTTCGTCAGTATAAAGGCCGGATCTAACCTGGTCGAGAAATGAACTGTCTTCCTTTTCAGATGATTCAAGGATCTCACGCATTTTTGTCAGCCAGGCATCAAGCCCGCCCTCCCCTTTTATTCCTTTGTATTTGAAATGTGCCGCAAGACCTTTTTCTGCAATCTCGTCCATTCTCACCGATCTTATCTGTACTTCGATCCACTTGCCTCTTGGACCGACTACTGTTGTATGAAGAGATTCATAGCCATTTGATTTAGGTACTGAGATCCAGTCTCTGAGGCGACTCGGATTTGGCTGGTAAAGATCTGTAACGATCGAATAAGTACGCCAGCAGTCAGATTTTTCATGTTCAGGATCACTATCAATGATAATTCTTACTGCAAACAGGTCATAAACCTCCTCAAATTCCACACCCTGCTTTTTCATTTTAAGCATTATGGAATGTATTGATTTTGTGCGACTTTTAATAGTGAACCTAAAGCCTTGTTTTTCAAGTTTTTCACTCAGTGGAGCTGAAAATTCACGGATAAGTTTATTTCGTGATGCTGTGGTCTGCTTTAATCTGTAATCAATATAACTGTACTGTTCCGGTTCAAGATATTTAAGAGCCAGATCTTCCATTTCTGACTTGATATTATAGAATCCCAGGCGGTGAGCCAGTGGTGCATAAAGGAAATAAGTCTCCGAGGCCAGTGGCAGCCTTTCCTTTTCCGGGGCATTATCTAGATTCCTCATGTACTCAAGCCGTTCAATAAGCTTAATCAGTATGACCCTCACGTCATCCGCAAGGCTCAGGAGCAGTTTACGGAAGTTTTCTGCCTGGTATGAGGATTGCATTGAATTTATACTGGTGATACGTGAAAAACCATCCAGTATTTCTACTGCTTTTTCCCCGAACTCATACTCAAGCTCTTCTCTGGTGGCTTTAATCTTCCCGTAAGAATCGTGCAGAAGTGATGTTATAATGGAGGTTAGCCCCAGTCCCATTTCACCTGCAATAATCCTTGCAACCGATAGTGCATGAAGTATCTCAGGTTCCCCGGTAATAGTAATATTATCACCACAGGCTGAAACAGCAAGATCAAGTGCCGTCCTTACTTTTCTTATTTCAGAAGGTTTGATTGTGTGCTTTGCAGCCTTTAACAAAGCCCTGTAACCTGAATATATCTGCTTAGTTTCCACCCGGTTCTTACCTGGAGTCAGGATTGCCTGAAAGTAAACAAATTTGACTCAATTTAACAAATTCTATCCATTATGATATACAAAAAATCCCCGGTTCTTTTTTGGGATCCCGGGGATTTAAGTGAGGATTTTATGTTTTACCTGAACGAGATTCCCAACCCTGCTGATAGTACATTATAATGCGACCTGGTATAGTCAATATGGAATGTCACTAAAGCCAGTTTTAATCTGATACCGGCATTCGCTCTGAGTCCGGAGAAGTTTTCAATACTTACAAAAGGAAAATCCTCTCCTGCGATGACTCCACTATCGTTGTATTCAGCATATGGTACAGGACCGGAAACCAATGTTGGCGTAGGGTAAAAACCTTTCAACTTTATTTCCGTTTTTGTTTTACTATAACCAAGTCCTGCATAGAATGTAATAACCGGAAGATTAAATGATCCTACTATACCTGCGTTAAGTGCTCCCACACCTGCAGCCAGTTCCTGATCTATGAAATCAGTAAACGGATCATAAGAGGTGTAATTCTGCGGTTCTCCTGCCTCCAGTTCAAGCGGTACGTTTGCTGACAGTTTTGTATAACCGGCAAACGCAGAAACATCAAATGGAAATAGCTCGTTTCCCGGAATATATTGAATAATACTGTGCATTATTCCTATACCCCAGAGAGAAATGTCACCCTCATGTATGGGTATCTTTGGGATGAACCGTCCTTTAAGCTCCGTCCCAAGCGGAAGACCCATGCCAACCTGTAATGTAGGAACCGGGATTATCTTCCATCCGGTACCGGGTGGAGTATTAAAACTTGACAGAGTTACACCACCAGTCTCAACACTTAACTCCGGACCATCCTCCTCAGGTCCTGCGATAGTTGGCGCAATTCCTGTGCCGGTGACGTTCGGTGAAAGACCGATTGTTGAAACATCAAATGTAGTAGCAGAAGTTGGTACAAAACCCGCATTTAACCCGAAGGTGACATCGAAGCCGGTCCATTTATGTGGTTTGGCAGTGTTATACCAGCTTCCGTTAAGCCCTGCACCAAAAGCATTGGCCCAGGGAGTGATATAAGCTTCAATGAGCTTAACACCATCACTGGCACCTGCTTTCAGAAAATCAACATTATCCATCTGGGAAAAAGAAACTGATGAAATGAAAAACATGGAAATCATCAGAGCTCTAATCTTGTTTAAAAGAGGTTTGTTCATGATTGCATAATTTGTTTCACATATGATATGACACGCAAATATATTATAAACCTCAGAAAAAGCTTTTTATTGCTGATTATCCCATAATAGTCAATCTTCAGGTTGCTTTTTTTCAATATTGTCCAGTTGTCTCAGTTCTCCTATGCCGGAGCTTTTTGAAAGGTCAGATATAGATTTCAGATCCAGATCACCTTTAACAGAAATAAGGACATTGCCTCCCGGCCCCCCCGAAATGACAAGAAGTTCAGTTATCACCTCTCCGTTCTGGCGAATCAGAAACTTCATCACTACACTGTCTTCCTTAACGACCATCAGCTCTTCATAGACAGAAAAATCAAGCTTTCTGCTCAGTTCATTGTAAAAGTTGATATCCCTGTTAAGCAATGAATCATTAACTGTCAGAATTCTGATTGATTTAAGGCGGCGCATGATGTTTTCCACTTCATCCTTTGGAGCATCCTTATCAACAAAGAGGCCGAACATCTTACTTGATATGTAAATAGTAGTAAAGCCTTCCCTTTCAGAGTATTTATCAAAGAGCTCATCTATTGGATTTTTCTGGGCATTTAAGACTGATGCCAGACATAAGGCGGTTGCGAACAGAAATAACTTCTTCATTTTTATTTAATTGTTTGTTTTCTTTTTATTAATTATCTAATCCGGCGTTTTCAAGAGCTTCCCGGACATCATCCAGCGTCTGAATATTTTTTTCAATTTTCTTTGCGGTCCGATTCATAACATCAAAACTCCTTTCTGTAACAGTATGAATTTTACTTACTGGCTCAAGGGCCTGAACGGCCTGGTTCATCCTGTAAGAAATATCATATAGTATCTTCTTTGTCTCAGCATAGGCTATATCCGGATCGGTGAAGGTATCACGCGGTTCTGTCCTGTGGATGAAAAAGAAATATGAACCGGCAAGTATCAGTAAACCTGCGGCAATACTACTGAATGAAATGACCAGTCTCCTTTTCCTCCTGCTGTTCAGATAGATATCTTCATTATCAATAGCAGCTATTATTCTTCTCTCAAAACCATACTCAGGTTCAGGGATTTTTTCCATCTGCGAATAGTAGTTGAAGATCTCCTTTTCCTCCCTGTAAGCTTCAGGAATATCTTCATTTCTGAAAAACTTTCGAAGAATAAGTTCTTCTTCTTCAGAGCTTTCCCCGTTATAATACTTTTCCAGAAGTCTTTCCAGTTCCTCTCTGTTCATATAGATATTTTTTATATTCATCTCTTATTATTCTTCTTCCGCGGGATAATATAACTCTTAAGTTATTTATTTTCTGGCTGGTTATTTCAGATATCTCTTCGTATGTCAACCCTTCAATTTCCCTTAATCTGATAATTTGTCGGTACAAATCCGGTAATTCCCTGATTATACCGGTAAGGATATTGTATGTTTCGTTCCTTTCCATCTGTTCATGAGGGGAAGATTCTGTTTCATAGTTGGAGCTGACACTGTTAATGTATTCATAATTAAAATTTTTATGTTTACGAAGTTGATCGATTGAATAATTTTTTATCATCGTTAACGCCAGGGCTTCAATACTATCATATTCATCTAATTTCACACCCATCTTCCATAATCTGATAAAGATCTCCTGAACAGCATCTTCAGCCTCTTCCTGATGTTTCAGAATACGGTAGGCATATACGTAGAGTTTTTTACTGAGTTTCAGAACAAGAACATTGAATTCTTCACGGTTCATTCTTTGTCAGGAATTTTCTGTTAAGCACAAAGATAGACACATATTCCTGTCACGAGGAATATGACCGTAATTATTCAATAGTTCTTTCTCATATCAGCAGAGAATTTTTTTGCCTCTTTCAGGGTCATATTACCCTTTATCTGGATCAGCACATTATCTTTACCGCCAGCTACAAGCAGGAACTCTTTGAATTTATCGCCCTCTGTGCGCACCAGCATCCTTAAATCCTGGTCAGATTCTTTTACACGCATAAACTCCTCATAATCCGAAACATTAATATCCCTGATTATGGTATCATAAAAATTATCCACTTTCATCTCTTCATCTTCCTGTGCCAGTATTCTAATTCCTGATATATTGGCAGGTAAAGAGTCGTCATCGATATCATCATCCAGCATTGAAGCAAGTTTCAGGAGGTTGCCGTTAATAGAAACTGATACAAAACCATCCCTGTTAGCATATTTTTCAAACAGGTTATCGATTGATTTTTGTGCATTAACCACTGACAGACAGGTTAACAGCCCAATAAAGCAAAGCAGTCTTTTCATAGCATCGATTTTAAATTAAACATCTGTTTTTATCTTCAAGACGTATCGATACAGGTTTCATTACAAAAAATCCGAAAAATGATTTCATTATTTGCATTGAAATTATTTTATCGTAAATTTGCACTCGCAAAATTTTAAGGAAGATTCAGTAGCTCAGTTGGTAGAGCACATCCCTTTTAAGGATGGGGTCCTGGGTTCGAGACCCAGCTGGATCACAGAAGTGGGAGGAATTATCCTCAAAATCATGAAATAATTTTGTTTAACAATCAGCAATATTATTAGTCATGACAAATGTAATGGGAATATCAAAAGTCAATGAAATATATTCCCCCCTTTCTAGTATATCATAATCGTCATGTTCATAATACCATTGAATGACGAGCTTTTTCTTTTGCAGAGCAACTTGTAAAAATTTTTTGAGGATAGATACTACAATTATTGTACTAAAGCTGTTTAAATATTCAAATGCAATTATTATATTAGTTATTTCAGCAGGATTACGAAGGTATACATCAATCCAATTCATTACTTGTTTGGGAACTTCAGTTTCATTTACCATCAATCCCCGTCCTTTTATCTTAATGATTCCCTTAGGATTAAGAAGAACCTCAGGAGTTTTGGCAGTAGGTAAAATATGAATTTCATCTGTCATCATTTCTTCAGATAAAAATATGGATTTCCCATTTTTTAAATGCAATAATGTTAAAATCCCCGAATGTCAAATTTCAGAAATATAATTCAATTGGGCAAATTGACAGGATCTCTACTTACCGCTAATGACATTGATCTGGAGGAGGGCATGGACTATCTCCAGACAGCAATTTATTTATCAAAAGATTACTGTCCAGATCATCCTATAATACTATCAGCACTGGGATATGGCTGCTACAAAAGTTTGTTTAAAATAAAATTAACAAGCCATCATTTTCTTTCCGAGCTTTATCACGACTAACCACGCCTCTGCTCCATCCTTCACAAAAATCCATCCAGTTTAATTCCATCAGCCAGTAAGATTTTAATAACTATGCAACAACAGATATTTAAATATTTTAAATAATTTTTATAATTTATTAATTTATTTATTCTCTTTTCTTTGAAACATAAATTAAATACCTATATTTGCTTTAATAATTTAAATAATAAAGATGTATCTCTTTTGAAATTGCGTTTTATAATATACTAAAATAATTACTTATCAATCTATAAACCAATAATTTATGGAGCGGGAAATCACTCAGGTAGAAGTTTCAACAACCTCGGATATACTCAAAACAGAGCAGGCAATATCTTTCATAAAAGACAGATTTAATAAAAGACTGGCTCAAAGCCTGAATCTTTTTAATGTTTCTGCACCTATTGCAGTTCCTGACGGGACCGGAATAAATGATGATCTTAATGGGACTGAAAAACCAGTGAGCTTTTCAATAAAGGGTATTAAAGGGCAGAAAGCTTCAATAGTCCAATCCCTTGCAAAATGGAAACGCCTCCGCTTAAAAGAATTCGATATTGAACCGGGAAAAGGCATTTTGACTGATATGAGAGCTATCAGACCCGATGAGGATTTGAGCCCCTTACACTCCATATATGTTGATCAGTGGGACTGGGAAAAACATATTTTGCCGGAACAAAGAACTTTAAAATACTTGAGAACAACTGTCGAATCTATTTACGAAGTGCATAAGTCAACTGAAAAAGATGTATGTAATCATTATCCCGATCTTAAACCTGTCTTACCTGATAAAATATACTTCATACATGCTGAAGAACTGTTAAGATTATTTCCTGAACTGACTGCAAAACAACGGGAAGAAAAAATTGCAAAGAGGTTTGGAGCAGTATTTATTATTGGCATAGGAGCCAGCCTGAGCAACGATAAACCACATGACGGTCGTGCACCCGATTATGATGACTGGAGTACACTGAATGAAGAAGGATATTTTGGATTGAACGGAGACATTATCTTCTGGTACCCTGTATTAGAGACAGCGTTTGAAATCTCTTCAATGGGTATTCGTGTCAACAAAGAGTCAATGGAAAGGCAGCTGGAAATAAAAGGATGTTCCGAAAGGAAAAAGTTACTCTTCCACAGAATGTTGCTTAACAATGAGTTACCACTGAGCATAGGAGGTGGTATTGGACAATCAAGGGTATGTATGTTCTTTCTTAAGAAAACACACATCGGGGAAGTACAGTCAGGTATCTGGCCGAACAGACTCCATAAACAATCAAAAGATGGAATGAAACTGTTATGATTAACCTAAGTTGCTGATTACTTATTCCTTGTTTTATATTCCTGATTCCCTTTCAAATACCAGAGTTACTTTGTTTACTCCACCCCTGAAGTCGGCTGACGTCTGTACGATCTTTAAAACACTTCCTTCTTCCTGAAGACTCCATTCTTCACTACTGTTCATTTCAAAACTCTTTCCTCCCCTGTCAAATTTGACGGTTGAACTTATTTTAGCAGACTCAGTATCCCTGTCTTCGGCAAAACCCATATCCGTACTCCATACGGTTGGTGTCTGTCCGATGTATTTTGCTGCTAACCGACTGTTCCGGTCCTTGGTATTCGGATAATTATGCTGACCTGTAAGTGTATATTTACCCGAAATCCTGTAAAAACAGGTCGAGTAAAGCCCGGGCTTCTGGTGTTGTGTTTGGATTTGCTAGCTCTATTGCCTTTACCTGATTGAATGTACATACCAGTACAGTAATCAACACTCCTTTGACTAATGATCTTAATCTCATGCAGTTATAAGTTTCCCTTTTAAAGATTAAATCCTGAAATTTCAACATCCGGCTTCTCTCCTCCCGTATCAGTATCCTTCAGTTTCATTGTAATGACCTTTTCCTCTGCGGGCATAAGCGAAACATAGTTATCGCTGTAAAAGACAGGGAGTATACGTTCCCTGCTCTTTTTGCCTATCACTTTTAACCGCACCATTAAAACAGGGTGTTCAGTAGTGTTGTTCAGCCTTGTCGTAAGAATCCAGTTTTTGCCTGTTTTTCTGACCTGGGTGCTGCTTTCAATTTCTGTAACAGGCAAATCGTTTAACGCCTGATAATTACCATCTTCAAGCCCGCGCCAGTAAAAGTTCTCCGAAATGATTTTATCTCCCTCTGTTAAAGTCAGTTTGATAAAATGAACCTGTGAAAGGCTTCCGGGAAATTCGAGCTTAAAACATTTCACTGTTGAATCTTCAGCACTGTCGAGCCCGGTTTCTTTTTCCCACTGAACCGATCCGTCCATATTTATCAGCTGTGCCTTTGCAGTCAATCCTGCTCTGTCCCTGGCATTGTAATTTACCACCTCAATCTCGTCGTAGACAGGATTCCATTGAATATGAATAGGTTCTGAGGCTTTTTTGCATCCAAAGTATGCAGCAGTCGGTTCAAAATAGTAATCGTATGTCTGCCATACCATTGACGGCCATGCAGGATGGCTCATCCACAGTAAAAGGCCTTTGCGGAACTGACTCCTCCCCTCAAACATGCCCCGGTATCCGTTATAATTTATCCACTGCGCCAATTCAGTGAATTCTTTCGCATTTTGCGGAGCTCCAAAACCTTTTTCGATCATCTGGTTGAATGAGGCAGCTCCCTGTGCTCCCTCAAGGCAGTAATCATGGAGGCCCCACTGGTTGTTCTGGGGCCACAGTGCATATTCAGGCAGAGTCTGCTTAAGGCTCTCATATGTCATTACGTTAGGCATTCCCCTTTCACTGTGAAGTTTATTGAAACCATACAGAAGGAAATAGTCCCTGACAGGGAGCGCCCTGTATGGTCCTCCCCCACTTACAACACCCATGGATGAATGGGATATATAATGTATTCCGGGGTGGACTTCAGGGATCATAGCCCTAAGGGCAGTATCAATCACTTCAGGGGGATTGCCTTCATTCCTGCCACAATAGATAGCAATGGAAGGATGGTTCCTGATACGTTTGACAAGGTCTTTGGCATTGTCCATGAACATTTCAGGATCATAAGGATTAGGACCATCAACCGGATTAGCAAGCCAGAAATCCTGCCATACCATTATTCCATGGCGATCGCAAGCCTCATAGAACTCATCATCACCAGTCTGTCCGACCCAGTTACGGATCATTGTAAAGTTCATATCAGCATGATAACCTACCGCAATATCATATTCCCTCCCACGGTAATTAAGGTTTGACTCAGGGAAACCCCAGTTTCCACCACGACCGATAAACCGTCTGCCGTTAATGTAAATGCTAAGTATCTGGTTTTCTTCATCAAAAGTTATCTCCCGGACTCCCGATTTAAATGTTTTAATATCGGAAACACCATCAGATGTTTTGAAAGCTATCTCAACATCATACAGATAAGGTTCACCATAACCTTTCGGCCACCAGAGCTTCGGATTTTCAAAAAGTAACTGAGGATGGGTTATCGGGTTGAGCTTCAAGACTTTTAATTCAGAGGATTCAAGTGCTACTTCGACTTCAAATTTAATATCCCCATATTTACCTGTTAATTTTCCGGTTATTGATTCTTCGCTATGGTTCTGCAGAGCTACCTCAATATTAATGTCGGCAGTTGATGTGTCAGGTAATGCAAAATCGGTAGTCACAAATGGATCTTCGATTGTAACATCACCCGTAGTTTGTAAATATACATCATTCCAGATACCAATATTTCTTCCCCTGATGGTTGGTATCCAGTCCCAGCCAACCGAGGCATGGTAAGTTGGATTATCTGCTCCCAGTACTCCACCGTTCTTATCAGGGCTTAAAGCAGTTTGTTCCTTTATTACTCCGATATTATCATTTTTTATTATCAACACGGCAATGGCATTTATCTCACCGGGTATAATAAGATCCGTGACATCAAGTCTGCCTCTGATAAATCCTCCCTCAATCCTCCCGGCTTTTGTACCGTTTACAAATATGTCTGCTTTCCAGTTGATACCATCGAAATTCAGGAATAATTTTTTCCCTGTAAAACCGGATGGAACTTCAAATTCATTACGGTACCAGAAATCAGAATTAAAAAATGATTCGGAGATCATTAACTGGTTATCACCAAAGTTTGGGTCAGGTAGGGCTCCGGTATTCAAATAGCTTATCAAAGCTGTTCCGGGAACAGTTGCAACCACCCAGTCATTAGTTACATAACCAGGTTGAGAAATTGTCTGACCACTTGAAATCACTGCGGATGATCTCTGTATTTTCCAGTTACCTCCGATAAGATACATTCGGTTGCCTGAGATATCCGGACTCTCCTTCTGTTTTGGTGCCAGGCCGCCTGTACCAAATATTTCGAGTTCACTTAAAACATAATTTTTACCGGATGTAGTCTCAGTCATCAGGACCCTTACATACCTGCCTTTTACATTATCGCCCACGGTAATTTCATCAATCAGGTTATCATTCGGGGGAATAGAAGCCAGATCGGTCCACTTTTCAGAATCATCAGAGACCTGTACTGAACCTTTTGCAGCTTTGTTTATCCAGTGCAGTTTAATAAGATCAAATGTACTTTGGCTGCCAAGGTCGACATAAACCCATTCCTCACCAGTACCGGCGCTCATCCAGGCGCTTTTGAATATGTGGGAAGGAGCCATTTTTAGTTTTTTCTCATCTTCATAGAAATCCAGGTCTCCAAATGTCCAGGTTTCAGCACAAGGTGCTGCCATACTTATTCTATAGTAGCGGTACGATACCGGGTTACTGAATTCGAATGACTTGTTTAATAACCTTTGAGCTCTCGGCATTCTGAAACTGAATCTAAATGATGGTTGTGGTGCAGTTGAATCTGCAGCAGGAGGACCCATCATTCCTGCAAACTGGTTTGCAGGCCGGCGCCTGGCAGAATCCCTTTGCTGCTGGCCTGTACCGGTAAACATCCTTGCAAACGGATTCGGCCTTTCCTGGCCTGGCAAACCGGTACCTCTAAATTTACTTAGCTCATTCCATTTTTCACCATCATTGGAACCGGAACAGATAAACTGCCATCCCCCGGGTTTCTTCTCATCGTAGGTCAGATTACCATTTAGGTTTATTCTTGTGATTTCAGGAATATCTTCCGTTCCCTTAAGCTCAAACTGAATCCATATTTCTGCTCCCTCAACAGTCAGAACTGTTACACTGTTATGGTCGAGTAACCATTCACGCTCATTCTTTGGCAGCTCACCCTGGCTGGTTGAGAGTGCAATGCTTGCCGGCATATCATTTATAATAAACCCATCAGTAACAAGCTGAGCGGTAAGGTTATAATCATAACTCGAAGAATGGTATGCAGGTCTGAGCTTTGCTATATTGCGATAACTCTCATTATCAGGTAACAGATCGGGAGAAAAATCCTCTAATGGATTGCCCGGGTATATTCCCACGCCAGAGGTATAATAATCGGCTTCTTTTTTACACCCGGAAAACATAACCAACAGGCAAAAAAGTTCCGGTAAATAAAACAGTGAAATTCTGGTTTTCATAGCAACAGTTTTTTAAAATTAGTCAGTAGTTTTTTTACTTATCAATGTGGTAAAGCCGGCCGGATGAAGTGTAAATTCAACCATGCCATCAGTAACCGGGACTTCTCTGGTTTTAGCCATACCTGTGGTATTATCGGTTACATATACCTCCATTGACGCTATACCTGAAGGTATTCCCTTAATAGTTGCCTGACATTCAGGAACTGTTTTATAACAAGGAGAATATTAACTTAAATAACTATTGTTTGTCATAAACTATAGTTTCTGACATATCGCCGTAAGATGAAGAAGCGCTGGAATCAATTACCATGTTACTACCATCCATTTTAAAGATTTCAATAAGTGTCATTTCACCGCCGTCACCCATAGGAAATATGGTTGTAATTTTCAAAGACTTCTTGTCATCAGACCAGACAGCCTTCGATTTTTTCTGCATATCCTGCCAGCCCGGATTGATACACTCCTTTCCGTCAAGTGTAAATTTATCGTTGGTAGTAAATTCCTGATCCTGGAACATGGAATGTTTTTCCACATCTAAATCATTGCCTTTTTGTGCAATGATTATCTCTACGGGAGCCATGCTGAACTCCTGGTTCAATTTACTTTTTGCACTGTTTAATTTCCAGCTTCCGGTGAAATCCGGTCCCTGTGCTGATGCAATTGATGAAATCAAAAACGCTGTTAAAAGGATGACAGTTTTTTTCATTATTTATGGTTTTAAAAAGTTAACACAATAAAGGTCAGAAAAAAATTGGAATTAACCAGCCGGATTATTACAGTAATTTCTGGAATAAATCAACCTTACTGAAAGAAACAGTATCAGTACCTGTGACTAAGTTGACTCTTTTCAGGGGCTTAATTTCATGTTTACGACTTTTTTCATTAACTTTATAAAATAATAGCATGTTAAATGTTGAACAACTAATGTATTAAGACAAACAAAAAAAGTTCTTAAAAATCATTTTATGCCAGATTCCAATATAAAAAACAAACAAAAAATTGCTGTACTTGGCGCAGGACATGGCGGATTGGCTATGGCTGGTCATCTGGCTCTTATGGGACATAAAGTGAATCTTTTTAATCGTGGCGAAGAGAGGTTGTGGGGTGTAAAATCTTCAGGTGCAATTGAAATAACGGGAGAAATTGAAGGTTTCGGTGAAATCAGTCTGGCAACCATAATAATTGCGGATGCAATAAAAGATGTTGAGTTAATAATGGTAGTAGTGCCAGCTAACGGGCATCGCTGGATTGCTGAACAAATTGCACCACATCTGGTTGATGGTCAGATCGTTGTACTTCACCCCGGGAGAACATTCGGTGCAATTGAGTTTAAACATATACTTATAAGTAAAAAGGTCACTGCTGATGTTACCATTGCTGAAGCCCAGACTTTTATTTATGCCTCACGGGCAACAGGTCCTTCACAGGTTAACATTTTCAGAATAAAAAACTCAATTCCTGTAGCTTCTGTCAGAGCCCATCTTATTCCGGATGTAATAAAAAAAGTACGTCAGTTCTACCCTCAGTTTGTACCGGGAGACAATGTATTTAGGACAAGTTTTGAAAACATAGGAAGTGTTTTTCATCCGGCTCTGTGCGTTTTGAATGCAGGATGGATCGAACACGATATCGATTACCAGTTTTATCATGAAGGTGCAACACCTTCAGTTACGAAGATCCTGGAGAAAATAGATGAAGAGAGGGTAAAAGTCGCTGAAGCACTTGGTATCAGGGCTATTACTGCGAGGCAATGGTTGTATATGGCTTATAGTTCTGAAGGTAATACTCTGTTCGAAGCTATGCGTAAAAACAATGGATATCGCGGCATCCTGGCTCCCAGATCGTTAAGAATGAGATATCTGGAGGAGGATATCCCATACAGCCTGGTTCCTATGGCATCGGTCGGAAAAATGTTCCAGGTGGATACACCAACTATCGATTCAGTTGTTAAGCTGGGTTCAGAGTTGAATTCCACTGATTACTGGTCAATAGGAAGAACGGTGGATAACCTTGGCATAGCTGGAATGAGCCTGAGAGACCTGAGACTTTTTGCTATCGGAGAATCGGTGAAATGATTACAGATTCCTGTCATGTTAGAATCACACTTAACGCTTCCAGCGGTATCTGACAGGAATATACAATAAATAGTATTTAATTTAGATTTATGAATATAAAGACTATAATTGGTGCTGCCATTGGCAACTGTGTTCATGTTGGGGGATTACACCATTTCCTGAAACTGGCAGAATCTGAAGGATATAAAACTTATTCTCTTGGTCCTGCAGTGTCAGTAAAAAGGTTGATAAAAACTATAAAAGAAGAAAATCCATTAATCACAGCTCTTAGTTACAGGCTCACGCCTGAAACTGCCTCTGAACTCTTCGGGGAGCTGAAGCGTGAACTGGCACAGGCTGGCATTGAAAACATCCGGATGATATTCGGAGGCACCCCTCCTGTTGCCGTTGTTGCCAGGGAATCAGGAATTTATGAACATGTTTTTGATGGAACCGAGCCTGTCGAATCGATAAAGGAGTATTTGAGGGGAAGTAAAGGAATGCATCAGGAAGAATCGGTTACAGATACACTGGTTGAAAGAATCGCACAGAAATATCCATACCCGCTTATCCGTCATCATTTCGGACGTCCTACCCTGAAAGAAACACTTGAAGGAGTTGTAAAGATTGCTGAGTCGGGTGTTCTGGATGTCCTTTCCATTGGCCCTGATCAGAACGCACAGGAACATTTTTTCCATCCCGACGAGATGGACCACAGCCAGGATGGAGCTGGTGGTGTCCCTGTCAGGAAAGCTGAAGATCTGGAAGCTATTTATCAAACCTCCCGTTGTGGTAACTATCCTCTTGTAAGGTGCTACTCAGGTACGCGTGATCTATTGAAGTGGGCTGAAATGAGCGTCAGGACCATAAACAACGCATGGGCAGCTATTCCGTTATGCTGGTATAGTGTAATGGACGGTCGATCAAAACGTTCGCTTAAAGATGCAATAAAGGAGAATCAGGAAGTGATGCACTGGTATGCCTCTAAGGGTATTCCGGTCGAAGTAAATGAATCACACCAGTGGAGTCTGCGTGATGCACACGATTCATTAGCCGTAACAATGGCCTTTCTGGCTGCATATAATGCGAAAAAGATGGGTGTAAGAAATTACGTTTCCCAATACATGTTTAACAATCCACCAGGCACTTCGGCTGAAATGGATATCGCAAAGATGCTGGCAAAAAATGAGATGATAGAAGAGCTCTCAGACGAATCGTTCACAGTATTTCGCGAAGTAAGGGCGGGTCTTGCACATTTTTCTTCATGCCCGTCTTTCGCCCAGGGGCAGTTGGCAGCTTCAGCTGTTATCAGCATGGCATTGAAACCCCATATTCTGCATGTTGTAGGCTTCAGCGAAGGCGATCATGCTATCTTTCCTGAAGAACTGATACAGAGTTGTAATATTGCTCATGGGGTGCTCCACAATACTCTATACGGAATGCCTGACTTAACAGATAATAAAACAGTAACAGACAGAAAGAATGAACTGAAATCAGAAGCCAGAGTATTGCTCGATGCAATACACATATCAGGTGTGAAGGAAAGTGATGATCCCCTGTCAGACCCGGGAGTCATATCACAAGCAATCAAAAAAGGGATCCTCGATACACCACACTTCCAGGGTAATCCTCACCTTTGCGGAAAAATAATCACACGACTGATTAATGGAGCATGGTATGCAATCGATCCGTCATCAGGGGAGAAGTTAAGTGAACAACATAGAATCAGTCAAATAAACTGATAATATGATAATTAATATTAATAATTATATAAACAAAAAATTAATTGATTATGGCAGGAATTGCAGGAATAGCACGCCAGGGAGCGGAAAAAGAAGTAACGGAAATGCTTGACAGGTTGAGTCATCGCGGTAGAACAAATAGAAAAATATTCGGAACCGAAGGAACAACAATGGGTATTATATGGAATGAAGTTGAAGATACAACAATTGCAGAATATCTCGAAAAAAGAAGTGTAGGTGATGACCAGGGGCCGGGACATTGTGCCTTTGCACAGGCAGAAAAAGGAAAACTCCTTCTATACAGGGATGAACTTGGTGTTTCTCCTCTGTATGCCGGAAAGGATAAAACAGGATCTGTCTGTTTCTCCTCTGAGGTTAAAGCATTGTTCCCTATCGCTGATAATATAACTGAAATACCAGCCGGTCATAAATCTGATGGAACCCTCACTCAACAGTATTTTGAACTTGTATCATCCTCTGCCGCAAATGATATTCCTGGCCAGATCGCTAAAGAACTGAGAAGAAAACTCGATAATGCTGTTCAGGAATGTATACGAACAGATGATATCGGCTCCTGGTTATCAGGAGGATTGGATTCAAGTGCTATATGTGCTATTGCATCGCAGCATATGAATCGGTTAAAAACCTTCACTGCCGGACTCAAAGGTGCGCCTGATCTTGAATTCGCGAGGGAGACAGCCAGATTTCTCAAATCAGACCACCACGAAGTAATTGTCACACTTGATGATCTTATTCGCTATCTGCCCGAAGTTGTCTATTACCTTGAATCATTCGATGCATTACTGGTACGATCAAGCATCACCAATTTTATTGTGGCAAAAGAAGCATCAGACTATGTATCAGAGGTGTTTTCAGGGGAAGGTGGTGATGAGTTGTTTGCAGGTTATGAATACCTGAAAACCATCCCTCATGATCTTTTAGGCCAGGAGCTAATCAGGATAACAAAAAAACTGCATAATACTGCTCTCCAAAGAGTTGACCGCTGTGCCTCTGCACATGGAACAATCGCCCATACTATTTTCACTAATCCCGAGGTAGTCAGGTTTGCATTCTCTATCCCTGTTAAATTTAAGATTTACAAAAATGTGGAAAAATGGATACTGAGAAAAGCAATGGAGGGTTCTCTTCCCGGTCAGATACTTAACCGGCCCAAGGCAAAATTCTGGGAGGGAGCAGGTGTGAAAGAGCTGTTATCTGATTATGCGGAGGACAAGATAACTGATAATGATTTCAGGAAGGAACGTGAACTTCCCAATGGCTGGTTGATCAATACTAAAGAAGAACTGTTTTATTACAGGATATTCAAAGATCACTTCGGCAAGGATACTGATCTGTCCTGGATGGGAAGAACAGATGGTAGTCCTGTTACCTGATACCCTGCATCCTCAACAATCCGGATAAAACCGGTTTTTATTTACCAAGAACAGGTATCTGCCTGTTGATCGATTCCTCAAGGGAGATTAATGTTTCTGTTCGTACAACACCGGGTATGCTCTGGATCTTTTCTGTGAGTATAGCCCTTAAATGTTCATTATCTCTTGTATAAACCTTGATAAACAGAGAATAATTGCCCGTTGTATAGTGACATTCAATAATTTCAGAAATCTCATTGAATTTCTTAATTACATCTTTATATTGCCCTGGGTGATCCAGAAATATACCGATATAAGCACAAGTCTTGAAACCTACCAGAACAGGGTCCACTTTGAATTCAGAACCTTTTATCACACCAATCCTCATAAGCCTCTGCACACGCTGATGAATTGCAGCTCCTGATACATTACATTCCCGCGCAACTTCAAGGTATGGAATCCTTGCGTTTTTTGTAATTATATCGAGAATTTTCCTGTCAAGTTTGTCGATTTGTATGTTTTCAGCCATTATAAAGTTTTTTAATTAATACTTTGTAAATAAATGCGTTTCTGACTGTATAATTTTAAAGGAAATATAAGGATAATTATCAGTAATTTCAAATAGACATGGCAGGACTTTAACTTGTTTATTTCAGGAATCCCTGTTAATTATACCGGTTATATCTCTGATGTCGGAAAGACCTTTTCTGACCAGATAGCTTTCGATACCTTCCAGTATCTTTACAGGGGCTACAGGATCTATAAAGGATGCCGTTCCAACCTGTACTGCGGTTGCACCTGCAAGTATAAACTCAATCGCATCAGAAGCTGTCATGATGCCTCCTATGCCAATTACTGGTATCTTAACTGCTTTTGCAACCTGCCAGACCATACTGAGTGCTACAGGTTTGATAGCCGGACCGGACAGTCCTCCGGTAATTGTTGAAAGGGATGGTTTCATAGTGTTAACATCCATAGCCATCCCCAAAAGAGTATTGATCAGCGAGACTGAGTCTGCACCTTCTTCCTCGGCTATCCTGGCAAAATCAACAATATTTGTAACATTGGGAGATAATTTTACTATAAGCACCTTCGAATAGACAGCCCTGACAGCTCTGATTACTTCCCTGGCAGAGTCGGGATTAGTGCCAAATACCATACCTCCCATCTTTACATTCGGACACGAAATATTCAGTTCAATAGCAGGGATTTTATCAAGTTTGTTGATTCTTTCTGTCAGCGCCACGTAATCTTCAACATAACTTCCATTAACATTTACAATAACATTAGTGTCATAATCTGAAACGCGAGGATATATATTCTTTTCGAAATAATCAATCCCTTTGTTTTGAAGACCAACAGTATTCAGCATACCTGAAGGTGTTTCAGCCATCCGTGGATACGCATTACCCTCTCTGGCTTCCATAGTAGTTCCCTTCAGAATGATCCCTCCCAGCCTTGAAACATCAAAGAAATCGTCAAATTCAGTACCATATCCGAATGTTCCTGATGCAGTGAGGACAGGATTTTTGAAGGTTAGAGTACCTATTAAAAAGCCAAGGTTTACCATTTAAGATCTTTTATATTGAAAACAGGGCCATCGATGCATGTACACAAATTACCCCTGACTGTTTCGGCCACACAGCAAAGGCATACTCCAAAACCACACGCCATAAGTTTTTCAAGCGACACTTCACATTCTGTCCTGTTCTTTCTACAGTAATCAGCAACGGCTCTCATCATAGAATCGGGACCGCAGCAATATACCATATCGTACCGTGACTCTGAAAGAACGGAATGGTCTGTTAATACCCCTCTTTCTCCCCTCGAACCATCCTCGGTTGTAAGATAAACCTTTCCAATGTTCTGATACTCTTCGTATTCAATTATCCTTTCACTGTTGCGGAATCCCAGCAGGATATCTGGTCTGAAGCCATTTAAATTTAAATATTTTCCAAGGAATAACAGGGGAGCAATACCACATCCTCCCCCTGTAAGCAGGAGCCTGGCATTTTCAGAAGGCAAAGAGAAAGAATTACCCAGCGGATAAATAATATTGAGGATGTCCCCTTTTTTTAACCTTGAAAGTACTTCGGTTCCTTTACCTGCTATCTGGATAAGCAGTTTAACAGTATTCCTGCCATAATCAACATCATGTATCGAAAACGGCCGGCGCAGAAAAGTATCCGGACTTCCCTCCACCTTTACCTGAACAAATTGTCCTGGCTTTAGTTCAGGAAGAACCTCATCACAGGCAAGCTCAAGAATAAACAAATTATTACCGGGATTTTTGTTTTCGACAACTGTAAAATCCCTTATCTGCTTAGTCATTTATACTGTAGTTTGCAGCAAATATAAGTCTAATGGCTCATTTTGTGAAATAAAAACATTCGATCAATTATTATTCCCTGGAAAATATTCTTCAAAGCTGTTATTGTCGTAAAACCATACAATTTTTTTTACTCCGTGTTCCTTTGATTTTTTATGTGACAGAAATTCCTTTGCTTGCTGCGTTTTAGCTGTTCCTGATGATTCAGTTAATGTTTCCTCTGTCTCATTGATTACAGGTCCGGTAATTTCTTTAGTGTCATTATCATCATAATCAGAGAACAAATCCTTCATTTCTGGCTCCCTGTACATTTCACCCTTTCCAAATAATAACCACTCGATTGATAAAAATGAATATTTTTCAAGCATTTTTAAAATAAAATCGAGACTTGGCTTGTTTCTCCCGGAAAGAATATGAGATATACTTGATGGCTGTACCTCAATCTCTTCAGCAAATTGTGCTGATGTTTTATTTTCTCTTTTGAGAAATTTTCTTATGCGTTCTTTCATATTTATTTATATATCACAAATGTAAATATTATATTAATTACATGTGTAACTTATTTATTTACATATGTAATTATGTGGTTTACAACAATAAATGTGCTTGTATATTAATAATTATAAATCATTGATTTATAAAGAAATATAAACCTGATTCTTTTGAAGTATAATTACAGATTAGATGTATAAAAATCTGATAAATAATATACTAATCTTAATATCTAAAGATTTTTAGTCCTGTTTAACCTTATATAACATGATTTTTTATATTTATACATCAGATGATCTTAATAAAGTTATTGGGATATAAATATATATAAGCATTAAGAATTAGAAATAAAATATATTTACAACTGTAATGATAATTTTTATAATATTGAATTACATATGTATAAAAAGGGGGTATTTTGCCCATTTACAATTGTAAAGTAGTCAGTATCGAAAAGAAATAAAATAAAATAACTTTAATAAATCATGACTGAAGCTGTTTTTTGGGATATAGACAGGTCTTTTACTCAAATATTCAATCCTCACAGATTTAATATTTCAAAATACTAACGGATTTTAAAGGAATTATCCCTAAGTTTTTTTTTCTTTATCAAATAAATTCTGAATAAATGCCCAAGACTAAATTTTCACTCCCACTCCATTATCAGATTCTTATTGCACTTATTACAGGGGGTCTTTTCGGATATTTTTTCCACGATAAGGTCATATACACTAACTGGGCCGGTGAGATATTTCTGCGTGCTCTCAATATGATTATTGTTCCCCTGATTCTCTGCTCCATTACAACTGGGGTTGCAAGTGTCGGAAGCGGAGGAAGCCTGGGAAGACTGGGACTGAAAACCATGGGATTCTACGTTCTGTCAACTCTGGCAGCAATAGTAACTGGATTTACGCTTGTTACAACAATAAAACCAGGTGTGGGTGCAGAACTTGGATTCAGGCAGCTTGTCGAAGAAGTAGCAGCTGCTTCCGAAAATTTCGGCCAGACATTGATAAAGATAGTTCCAACCAATATTTTTGAAGCTTTGATGCAGGGTCAGATGCTTTCAATAATACTTTTTGCCATACTGTTTGGTTTTTTCATTACCCGGATCAACGAAAAGCCCCGTCTTTTAATGATGGATGTATTTAATGCCGCTCTGGATGTGATCATGAAGATCACTCTTTTCATAATAAAATTTACACCTTTAGGCATATTCAGTATTACTGCCAAAGTAATAGCCCAGCAGGTTGCTATGGGAAACGAAATTAGTGAAATAATCAGCCGGCTCGGTCTTTATTTTGTAACTGTTTTTGCCGGTTTACTGTTTCATGGTGTTATTACTCTTCCTCTCTTCGTAAGGCTGATCGGACGGTCTAATCCTGTCAAACATTTGAAGAATATGGCAACACCCTTACTGACAGCATTTTCCACCTCATCATCCAATGCCGCTCTGCCTCTCACCATGGAAGCCGTTGAAACAGAAGACGGAGTCTCAAACAAAATAGCCAGCTTTACTTTGCCCCTGGGAGCAACGATAAACATGAATGGAACTGCCCTTTATGAATGTGTCGCGGTAGTGTTCATTGCCCAGGCGTATGGAATTGATCTTTCATTCGCCCAGCAACTTATTGTTGTTTTTACAGCTTTACTTGCTGCCATAGGGTCGGCAGGAATTCCGATGGCCGGTCTTGTTATGATGGCTGTAGTACTCAAAGCTGTTGGATTACCGCTTGAAGGCATCGGACTAATACTTGCTGTTGACCGCATTCTCGATATGTTCAGAACGACAATAAACGTTTATGGAGATACCTGCGCAGCTGTTATAATAGCAAAATCCGAAGGAGAATTACTTAAAATCTGATTATACTTCTGATTGCGGATTGCAGGTTGCGGGTTTAAAAAGTAAACCCGACACGGATTTCGGGATTGCTGTAGACTCCGTAACCTGAATCGTTTAATGGCCACAGAAATGTGAAATACAGTGCAGATCTTCTTCCGAGTTGCTGGCTGAAACCCGCTCCGGCCAGAAAAGTGTTTATCATAAACCTCTCTGAAGTATCGGGAGTTAGTTTCCAGAAGGAAGACTGTAGACTAAGAGCTTCATATTCACCATGAAGGAAAAGGCTTGTGTGGACTCCCAGCGGAATTATTGAATTAAGATCCTGAAGAAATATGAATTGCATATAGGCTCTTCCGCCAAAAATATCAGTGCGGACATACCGGTACTTATAAAACCGGTAATTTGGTCCGGCAGCAACTCCCAGCCGGGGTAACACCCAGAAGCCTATAACAGGTGAAAACTGAATATCCGTTATAGTGCCAAATTGCAGACCAAAGTTACCACCAAAAAAAAGTCTTTCCCTGAATGGTGGAATATCTTTTTCCTTCTTCTGACCATAAGCTGAAGTAAAAGCAAAAATTAAAATCAGCACGAATAATACCGGCTTTAGCTTTAAAGAGCAGGAACCGGTTCTGTTTATGAATTTGATCATTTTTACAAATTTGTACCTTTGCACATTATCATTACAAATAAACGAAAAATAACACTTCTTAATATATTTAATAAAAGAATGAATATTATAGTTAATGGAGGAAGCCGGGGTATCGGGAAAGAGATTGTTATCTATCTTTCAAATAATAAGGATAATCAGGTACTTGTTACAGGCAGAAATAAAGAAGCCCTGGAGAAACTGGTTTATAACAGCTATCACAATAATGTTTTTTCTCTTAAGATTGACCTGTCAGTTATTGATAATCAGGCAGCAAAATTTAAAACCCAAGTCAGTAAACAGTTTGATGTTATTGATATACTGATAAATAATGCAGGGCTACTTGTTCCGAAGGAGTTCATGGAGTCTTCAAACCATAAAGCACGGTTGATGATGGAGACCAACTTTTTCGGACCTGTTACTGTAATAAGGCTGTTAAAACCTTTGATGATCAGGGGTTCGCATATAATTAATATCACCAGCATGGGAGGTTTTCAGGGAAGTGCAAAATACAAGGGTCTTTCGTATTACAGTTCCTCCAAAGCAGCTCTGGCGTGCATGACAGAATGTCTGGCTGAGGAATTTAAAGAGGAAGGAATAGTGGTAAATTGTCTGGCCCTTGGTTCAGTGCAAACCGAAATGTTTGAGGAAGCCTTTCCCGGCTACAGGGCTCAGTGCGGGGTAAAAGATATGGCGAAGTTTATTGGTGATTTTGCAATTACGGGAAGAAAATTCTTTAACGGCAGGATAATACCCGTAGCATTTAATAATCCTTGATTCTATATATAAAATAATAGCTAACTCAAGTTGCTAGTTTAATTAATAGGTTTTAATATCTATCTTGCCATCGATAGCAAGCAAACAGTTAAAAGCCAGTGCTTTTATCTCGTCCTCCCCGGGATAGACAACGATCTCAGCTATAAAACCTGTTCTTGATCTGATGGATTCAACATATGAATCCTGATAGGCCATTCCTCCTGTTAGTATTATGGCATCAACCTGTCCATCCAGTACGGTTGCCATTGCACCTATCTCTTTTCCGGTCTGGTATGAGGCTGCTGATCTGATAAGTATGGCTTCAGGATCACCATTATCGGCCATTTTACAAACTTCTATAAAATTATTTGTACCAAGGTAAGCCACCATCCCCCCTTTTCCTGAAATCATTGATTTGATTTCTGAATGAGAATATTTTCCGCTAAAACAAAGATCGGTAAGCTGACCAGCCGGCAGACCTCCGGAACGTTCAGGAGAAAAAGGCCCGTCGCCATTAAGAGCATTATTAACATCAATCACTCTGCCTTTTTTGTGTGCCCCTATACTTATTCCTCCACCCATATGAACCACAATAAGATTCAGATCCTCATATTTTTTGCCGATCGAAGCAGCATAGGCTCTGGCTACCGCTTTCTGATTGAGTGCATGAAAAATTGAAATACGTTCTATTTCAGGATGGCCGGATATTCTGGCAACTGGTTGAAGTTCGTCAACCACAACAGGATCAACTATATATGCTGTAGCCATCGGCAATGAAACAGCAATATCATCAGCAATCAGCGCCCCCAGGTTACTGGCATGCTGACCCATAATGCCTGCCCTGAGATCCTCTTTCATCTTCTCATTTACCCTGTAAATACCTGATTCTATCGGTTTAACCAGTCCTCCCCTGCCTACCACAGCCGCTATGCTGATAATATCAGCCTTTCTCTGGGTAAGCTCCTTCATAATAAGGTCTTTTCTGAAGTGTAACTGATCAGTAACCTTCTCATAAACAGACAATTCTTCTGAAGTATGACGAAGTGTTTTCTCAAAAAGCATTTTTTCTTCTTCAAACAAAGCAAATTTTGTAGATGTTGATCCGGGATTAACTGCCAGTATAAGTCGGTTATTCATAGAAAAAGAAGTGTCAATTGGATTAATATAAAGTAATGACGTTCTACGCCATCAGACATGATAATGCGATGCAATAATACTTCGACTTTTCACTTTCACTTCGTGACATTACAATAACAGGTTTCTCTGTACCCCTTATAAGTCCGGCAAGTTCTGCATTTGCAAACAACATCAGTCCTTTATAAAAAGGATTACACGATTCCAGAGAGGGAAACAGCAGTATATCGGCATCTCCATTTACCGGAGTCTGGACACCCTTTATCTCAATGCTTTTCCTGTCGCAGGCCAGAAACAGATCAAGTGGGCCATCCATAATACAATCTTTAATCTGTCCTCTTTCGGCCATTTTACACATGATAGCATAGTCCACCGAATTCCTGAAATGGCGGCTCATTTTTTCTGATGCTCCGATCAGCGCAATTTTTGGTTTCCGGATACCAAAGCGTTGAGTCATTTCTATTGCATAACGAGCCATTTCAATTTTCTGGTCAAGGTTTGGAAATGGGATTACCGCCGGATCTGAAATAAAGATAAGTTTATGATAAGCAGGAATTTCCAGGGCACCTACATAACTTAGGACAGCCCCTGATTTCATAATTCCTTTATCCTTGTCCATTACTTCTTTAAGAAATTTATCTGTTCCCACAAGTCCTTTCATTACAATATCTGCCTCACCATTTCTTGCCAGACTTACTGCTTTTGCTGATGCAACAGTTTCATTATCAGCCTCAACGATGTTTAATGATTGTACATCAATATCATGTGAATTGCATATTTTTTTAATCTCAGCAGGTCTGCCAATCATTATTGCTTCAGCGAAACCCTCACTGACAGCTCTGTGTATTGCCACTACACTATTGGGGTCCTGTGCCCAGGCAACAGCAATATGGTGCTTTTTTTTAAGTGAGTGCACCTTTTCCACCATTTCACTGAGCGATCTTATCATTTCCGGATTATTTACTTGCTGCTGCTGAAAGCAGGATACTGTCGTATTTGGCCTGTTCCGAATCGGATCTTGAAGTAAGGACTATCGGAACCAGAGCACCCAGTATGATTGACGCTACTTTGGCTTTAGCAAAGAAAACAAGCGATTTATAAAGTACATTACCTACTTCAATATCAGGCATCAGCAAAAGATCTGTATCACCTGCGACCTCGCTTTTTATACCCTTATGTTTCGCACTTTCGAGGCTGATGGCATTATCAAATGCAAGAGGACCGTCAATTATGCAGTGCCTTATCTGGTCACGCTGATTCATCTTTGAAAGCAAAGCTGCATCGAGTGTCGCCCCCATGTTCTCATTAACCATCTCCACAGCCCCCAGGACGGCTACTTTAGGCATTGTATAGCCCAGCCGGTTAAGAAATGAAACAGAGTTATTAACAATTGCTATTTTATCTTTCAGATTAGGGGCAATATTCATCGCAACGTCGGTGACAGCAATTAGTTTATGATATGTTTCAACTTCAAAAAGAGCAATATGTGAAAGCAGATTTCCTGTTCTCAGTCCCCATTCCTTATTCAGGACGCATTTAAGCAATGAAGAGGTCCCAACCTTACCTTTCATAAGTATATCAGCCTGTTTGTTGTTGAGCATCTTTACCGCCATTTCTATAGACATATCAAGGTCTGGTTCGTGGATAATCCTGAGTCCCGTGATATCATAACCATTTTCGTAACAGATATTCTGTATTCCCTCCTTATCACCGATAAGGATTGGTTCAATAATACTGTCATTCCATGCCCTTAAAACAGCTCCCAAAGAGTGTTGATCCTGTGCAGCTGCAAGTACAAGCTTCTTTCTGGGCTTGTCAGCCACAATGTTTTTCAGGTCACCCATATTTTTCAATGCCATCTCTTTACTGTTTTTGGTTTAACCTAAACTGTATGATGCTCAACAATATATCGTGTATCAGATGCTATAACGAACTCCTCATCCGTAGTAATTGACATAACAGTAACCTTTGATTCAGGTTTTGATATAATCAGGTCTTTGCCTCTTGAGTTGTTATTGGCTTCAAAGTTAAATATGATACCAAGGTTTTCCATATCAGAGCAAATCATAGCTCTCATCTTGAAATCATTTTCACCTATGCCACCGGTGAAAACCAGCAGATCCAGTCCGTTAAGAGCAGCAATATATGATCCAATAAACTTTTTCACTTTATAAGCATACATATTGAGAGCAAGAATAGCTTTTTCATTTCCTTCTGTAGCAGCTATTTCAAGATCGCGCATATCTGATGAAAGCTGGGAAATACCTGCGACTCCGCTCTTCTTGTTGATCAGATTGTTTACACTGGTAACATTAAGGTGTTCCTTGTCAGCGATGTAAATAAGTACTCCGGGATCTATCTCTCCTGTCCTGGTACCCATAATAAGACCATCAACCGGGGTAAAACCCATGGAAGTGTCGATCGATCTTCCTCCTTGTATAGCTGTGATTGATGCGCCATTACCAAGATGACAGGTTATTATCTTCAGATCTTTAGTATCCTTTCCGAGGATGTTTGCAGCTTTGGAGGCAACAAATTTATGACTGGTTCCATGATATCCGTATTTTCTTATCTTATACTTATCATAATATTCATAGGGTAATGCATACATGTAAGCATAGTCAGGTATAGTCTGATGGAATGACGTATCAAAAACGGCAACCTGGGGAATTCCGGGTATAAGTTTCTCGACTGATATAATACCCTTAAGGTTTGCCGGATTATGAAGCGGAGCCAGCTCGCTGAACAGCTCAATATTTCTCTTCACATCATTATCAATCAGAACACTCTCTTTATAATCTTCTCCCCCGTTAACTACTCTGTGTCCGACAGCTTTTATTTCATTAATGTTTTTAATCACTCCATGTCTGGAATCTGTAAGTGCTTCCATCACCATATTGATCCCCGTGGTATGATCAGGAATATCAATTATTACCCTGTATGGGTCTTTCCCTGTAGGTGTGTGAGTTAAAATACTGTCATTAAGGCCAATACGCTCAAGAAGGCCTTTGGCAAGCATCTCACAACCTTTGTTCATATTGAATACCTGATATTTAATTGAAGAGCTTCCGCAATTTAAGACGAGGATAATCATGACATGCAATATGTTAATTATTTTTCTGTTTTCATTTATTTTCTTGCAGCCTGGTTAGCAGTTATAGCTATCATACTGACTATATCGTTTACTGAGCAACCACGGGAAAGATCATTAATAGGAGCTGCCATTCCCTGTAATATTGGACCAATAGCTTCCGCGTGTGCAAGTCTCTGAACCAGTTTATAGGCAATATTCCCTGACTCAAGATTCGGAAAGATAAGAACATTTGCTTTCCCGGCAATCTGACTACCCGGAGCTTTTTTCGCACAAATATCTTCAACGAGTGCGGCATCGCCCTGAAGCTCCCCGTCAATAATCAGATCCGGAGCCATTTCTTTAGCTATTTTAGTCGCACTGACCACTTTATCAACCATTTCGTGTCTGGCACTTCCTTTTGTTGAAAAACTGAGTAATGCAATACGCGGTTCAAATCCGGCTATTGCTCTTGCTGTATGCGCTGATGCAACTGCAATCTCTGCAAGTTCTTTATCAGTAGGATCAGGGTGAACGGCACCATCGGCAAAGATGATTACACCATCCTGTCCAAAACTCTTATCGGGAAGAATCATAATAAAAGCCCCGGATACAACTGAGAAACCCGGTGCGGTCTTCACATAATGAAAAGCTGGTCTCAGAACATCACCCGTGGAATGATCAGCTCCTGATACTTCACCATCAACGTCCCCGTTCTTTATCATAAGCACTCCAAGATAAAGAGGGTCCTCAATAAGCTTTGAGGCTTCTTCCCTGGTCATTCCTTTGTGCTTTCTCAGCTCAGTCATCATTGCGATATAATGATCTTTATTGTCATGAGATGCCGGATTGATAATTGTAGCTTTATCAAGGTTAACCAGCCCAAGTCTTTCACTGTGTGATCTTATTTCATCATGGTCACCTATCAGAATAATCCGCGCCAATCCTTCCCTTATTGCTATGTCTGCCGCTTTAATAGTCCTCTCCTCATAAGCTTCCGGGAGTACGATCCGCATATTATGTTTTTTTGCGTTATGCTTGATGCGATCTATTAACTCCATTATGTATCAAAGATTGAATGTATTAGGTATTTTTTTTAAATGTACAAAAAAAAAGTTCTATTAAACAATTTAATAGTACATGATTATTATCAGGTAATTCATTTTTTAGAAAAACAACGGAGTTATTATATTCTGATAAAATATCATAAAATCATTTTTCTATTTTAGCACTTTAATTATCAATTACTCGTTAAAAGCCTGATTGATGATCGGATTAAATGATCTGAGGGAAAGCCTTGATGGTGATCTGAAGTATGATATAATCACCAGAACTATCTATTCCACAGATGCTTCTGTTTATAAGGAGATGCCTGTTGCTGTTGCCTGGCCGGCGGAAGCATCAGATATAAAGAAGATATTGCTGTATGCGGCCAGAGAAAAGACAGGCGTAACCATCAGGGCTGCAGGGACATCACTTGCAGGGCAGGTAGTTAGTTCAGGAATTATTGTTGATATCTCGAGGTATATGAACAATATTCTGGAGATTAACAGTGAAGAGAGATGGGTAAGGGTAGAACCGGGAGTAGTTCTTGATGAACTGAATATGAAACTCAAAGAGTACGGATTGTTCTTCGGGCCCGAAACATCAACATCGAACAGATGCAACATGGGAGGTATGGTAGGTAATAATGCATGCGGAGCACATTCAATTGTTTATGGATCAACAAGGGATCACACAATTGAGCTGAAAACAATTCTCAGTGATGTCAGTGAAGCAACTTTCGGCCCTGTTGACAGGAACACTTTTAACAATAAATGCAATCTTGACAATCTGGAGGGTGAGATCTACCGGAATATTAAAAAAATTCTGCAAGATCCGGCAAATAAAAAAAGCATAAGGAAAGAGTATCCGCATCCAGCTATTCCAAGAAGAAATACGGGTTATGCTCTTGATCTGCTTCTGGATTCAGAAATATTCGATGAATCATCTGACAGAAAATTCAATTTTTGCCGCCTCCTGGCCGGATCAGAAGGAACTCTGGCAGTAATTACAGAGATAAAGTTAAACCTGGTCCCGTTACCGCCTGTAAATAAAGCACTTGTATGTATTCATCTAAAGAACAGAAGTGATGCATTCAGGGCTAATCTGATAGCCCTTAAATTTAAACCATCAGCTGTTGAGATGATGGATAACAGAATACTTGAACTGACTGAGAATAGTTTAAGCCAGGGAAAAAACAGGTTTTTTCTTGACGGAGAACCTGCAGCTATTGTAATAGTAGAATTTGTCAGGGAAAAGGAAGAAGAGATTGATGTAGTCGTTGCTGAAATGACACAGGAACTCAAATCAGCAGGTTACGGTTATTCCTACCCTATAGTTAAAGGACCTGATATCAACAGGGTTTGGGATTTAAGGAAAGCAGGTCTTGGCATTCTCGGAAAAATGAAGGGAGATGCCAAATCGGTTTCTCTTATTGAAGACACTGCCGTAAATGTTAATGACCTGCCTGAATACATCGAAGAGTTTGAGAGCCTTCTTAATTCATATGGTAAAGATGTGGTTTATCATGCTCATATAGGTACTGGTGAATTGCACATGAGACCTGTTCTAAACCTTAAGGATCCGGGTGACGTTAAGTTATTCAGAAGACTGGGTTTTGAGACTGCCAGGCTCGTTAAGAAATACAGAGGATCAATGAGCGGAGAACATGGCGACGGAAGGCTAAGAGGCGAATTCATACCCGTAATACTGGGAGAACATAACTTCGAACTTCTGAAGTCTGTGAAAAAAACATGGGACCCTGAGGGGATACTGAATCCCGGCAAGATCACAGACACTCCCAGGATGAATACATCACTCAGATATATCCCCGGGCTTAAAACAAGAGAGATAGATACAATATATGACTTTTCGTCAACAGATGGTATAGTAAGAGCTGCTGAACAATGCAACGGCTCCGGAGATTGCCGTAAATCAGTGAATATTGGAGGCACAATGTGCCCCAGTTTTATGGCTACAGGAGATGAAAAAAACAGCACCAGGGCGAGGGCAAATATTCTGAGGGAATTTCTGAGTAAAAATGATTCTGACCCATGGAACCATGTTGAAATACATGAGGTTCTTGATCTTTGCCTAAGCTGTAAAGGCTGTAAATCTGAATGTCCTTCAGGTGTTGATATAGCTAAACTCAAGTCAGAGTTTATGCAGCACTGGTATGATAAACATGGTGTGCCTTTAAGAACGAAGATGATTGCCTATATATCTGTTTTTAACAAGGTTGGCTCACTTGCCCCTGCTATTTATAATTTTTTTCTAAGCAACAGATTTATCTCAGGGATCCTTAAGAAATCAATAGGTTTTGCCCGGAACAGATCTATACCTTTATTATATAGGATAACACTGAAAGGCTGGATCAGGAAAAATCTTGAAAAGCTTAATCCACCGGAACCTGTAAGATCAGCGGCTTTGTTCATTGATGAATTCACAAACTATAACGATACAACAACTGGTATCAAGGCTATAAAGTTATTGACTGCACTAAATTACAGGATAGTTGTATGTAAACACGGTATCAGTGCAAGGACCTTTATATCGAAAGGTCTGATAAGGAGGGCAAAAAGGATAATCAGGAGAAATATATCTGCATTATCAGATGTTACCAGCCCTGAAGTACCGTTAATCGGTATAGAACCTTCAGCAATTCTTGGTTTCAGGGATGAATATCCTGAACTTGCCGGAGATGATCTTAAGGAAAAAGCTGAGACTCTTGCCGGCAACAGCTATCTTTTAGATGAGTTTATTGCAAACGAATTTAAAGCAGGACGAATCAAACGCAAATCGTTTAGTGAAGAAAATGCAAGGATATTACTGCATGCACATTGTCAGCAAAAGTCTGTTGCATCATCAGCCTGCACGATAGAAATGCTATCGATACCTGTAAATTACTCTGTTACAGAGATCCCATCGGGTTGCTGTGGAATGGCCGGATCATTCGGATACGAAAAGGAGCATTACGATCTGTCAAACAGAATAGGAGAACTTGTTCTGTTTCCCGAAATAAGGAAATGTGATAATAATACCATTATTGCAGCGCCCGGAACAAGTTGCCGGCACCATATTAAAGATGGAACAGGTAGAGAAGCCCTGCACCCTGTAGAAGTGCTTTATATGGCACTTAAGAAATGATGGGGAGATGGGGAGATGGGGAGATGGGGAGATGGGGAGATGGGGAGATGGGG
>CAZQVL010000005.1:8802-80312 GCA_964596715.1 uncultured Rikenellaceae bacterium | reverse complement strand
AGATGGGGAGATGGGGAGATGGGGAGATGGGGAGATGGGGAGATGGGGAGATGGGGAGATGGGTAAGGGAGTGAAAAAAAAACAGCAGGCTAGAACCTGGCCTGCTGTTAAAAAGAAATTTTTATCGTCAACTATTTTTATTATTCAGCCAGTGAATTGTAATAATCAGTAAAAATCCCGTTGATGAGAGGTTTATAATATGTCCAGAAGAATCTTCTTGTATCGTCAGTTTTATTTGAATAGAGGATCCACTTAAGTTTATCAAAACCCTGAAACCTGGATGTCCAGTACCATACAGGATTTGTTGCAAAATCGCCGGAGAAATAATAGGTTCTCTGATTCATTGGTTCCTGTATTACTGCCGGGAACACATTATCAAGCATGTTATTAAAAAGAATTGTGTCGCCTGCTCCGGTTGTTTCAATATTAAATTCAGACACAACATTGTTTTCAATGGGATCAATTATATCAAACCAGTTTCCGAAAGCAATTCTTGAGGGGACACCATACTTTGAGCAATATACAGAATCAGTAACAATAAAGGGTAATGGATTAATAAGATGGGTACCCTCTTCTAGCACAATAATGTCCTTTTCTGTCAGAAGAACAATACCTGCCCTTTTAAAAGTCCATGGCTTCTTATACTGCTTTCTGTACATTGCTGTCATCCATATCGGGAAGTCTTTTGATAGGCTGTCAAGTTCTTCAAAATACTTCCCTGTCCAGCCTGAGAATCTTATCCCTAAATCTTCCTGAGTCCTGAATGCATTGTACTGATCTGTGGGAAAATTAAAAGTGTTATATTCAAGTATGCTAAGTTTGTTCCTTTTCTGCATTTCACTTAAGAGTAGGTAGTCATTATTATTTAAACCACCATAAAGTTTTCTGGATTTCCGACTTTTATTTATACCCACGTACCAGTCGTTAAAAAACACTCCATATGTATCAGTAAAATATATTGCATCACTATTCTCAGCAATATCAATCAGATCAGACAGTCGATATTCGTTTCTGCGGCTTCCTCTTTCCTTAAGAGGTCTGGTTGGTGAGAAACCGTAGTAATCCTTTCTGAACGAATAGCTACTTTTCTTCCCTTTTTTCACAAACCTTTCATTTGTAAGGATCCAGTTAAAAGACTTGTGTTTAATACGTTCAAGCGTGGGAACAGTTTTGTCAACGATAACAATATCCATTGGTTTTTTCTCCTTGAAAGTCCAACGGAAAAAGTTAATAAGCGGCAGGGCAATTATTACTACCAGAATTATAATTGCAATTAGCAGAGGCTTTTTCATAACTGAATAAATAGCTGTAAGTATTCAAATACTATAACAAAAAGCTTGATTTCCAAGTATTTTAAATTTCAATTGTTAAAAGTATTAATTTATTTTTTTTAAAGAAAATAAATTTAAGGCAATTTAGTAAAAATTTCTTAACTTCAAACTACCAATTTATGTCCTGCCAACGTAAGCTTTACACTTCTTATCAGCATGTGATCCACTGAGTATAAAACGTAAATTCAGTCAGGTTATTTTCAACATTTCTTAAATAATTGCCCTCAAAGGGGATTGGTCACGATTTCCATAGGGATATCTTGAAAACAGGCCAAAATGAATGGTGACTATCAAAAAAAACAGATTATGAAAAAATTATTTTGTTATATTTAAAAGGTTTTAGAATATAACGAATCCAGGTTTTTTGGTGTAACAAGAACTTAACATAAAAATAATCCTCAGATGAATTTGTGGTGATACTTTTGCAGTTATTACCCGAAAACGTATGGAAAAAATATTTGTAATTATTGTTGGCCTGCTTTTCATTCTTGCAGTCTCTGATCTAATAGTTGGTGTAATCAATGATGCGGTTAATTTCCTTAATTCGGCAGTCGGTTCCAAAGTAGCACCACTGAGGGTAATCCTGATTGTTGCAACTATCGGAATCCTCCTGGGTGCAACTTTTTCAAGCGGTATGATGGAGGTTGCCAGGAGAGGTATCTTCAATCCGGGAGAGTTTTATTTCAGTGAACTGATAATCCTGTTCCTTGCAGTAATGGCCACCGATATCCTCCTCCTCGATCTTTTCAATACATTCGGTCTACCTACTTCCACAACGGTATCTATCGTTTTTGAACTTCTTGGTGCAGCAGTCGGAATGACAATTATAAAGATTACAAGGGATCCTGAGGTCTCTCATAATATGATTACATATATCAATTCTGCAAAATCCCTCGCCATTATTTCAGGAATACTCCTGTCGGTTGTTATTTCATTTACTTTTGGTACTCTTATAATGTTCATCACCAGAACTATATTCAGCTTTAACATTAACAGGACACTGAAGTATTACGGTTCTGTCTGGGGGGGAATAGCAATATCCATCATCACTTATTTTATTCTTATCAAGGGGGCTAGCGGAGCTTCCTTCATGAGTGATGAAGTGGTAGCATGGATAAAGACTAATTCATTGTGGATAATTCTTTTTTCGGTTGTGGGCTGGACAATTGTCCTTCAAATATTGTCATTAATCTTTAAAATCAATATTTTAAAGGTGATTGTCCTGATCGGGACATTCTCTCTTGCTATGGCTTTTGCAGGTAACGACCTGGTAAATTTTATAGGTGTACCTCTTGCAGGGTTCGAATCATTCAGAGAATGGGTTGCAAGTGGTCTGGAGCCCGATAAACTCAAGATGACTGCGCTTGCAGCCCAGGTTAAGACTCCAACCTTTTTTCTTCTGATTGCCGGTATCATCATGGTTTTTGCACTCTGGACCTCAAAAAAGGCAAGGACTGTATCCAAGACTGAAATAGGTCTGGCAAAACACGACTCCGAATCAGAATTGTTTGAATCAACACCACTGGCCAGGGCAATGGTAAGAATGAGTGTAGCGCTTTCAAACAAAATAAACCATATTACTCCCCCATCTGTTAATAAATGGTTGGACAGGAGGTTTGACACTTCGGTTTCGGAGAAGCTCAATGCAAAGGAAGGAGTCTCATTTGATATGCTCAGAGCTTCTGTAAATCTCGTGGTTGCCAGTGCTCTGATAGCGTTTGGTACTTCACTGAAATTACCATTGTCGACAACCTATGTAACTTTCATGGTTGCAATGGGATCTTCTCTTGCCGACAGAGCTTGGGGCAGAGAAACGGCGGTCTACAGAATAACAGGTGTCCTCGTGGTTGTGGGAGGATGGTTTTTTACAGCTTTTGCAGCCTTTACTGTATCGCTGCTTATTGTACTTTTTATAAACTGGGGTAAAATAATAGCTATTGCAATAATGGCAGTTATTATAGTAATTGTTTTAATTCACAGTTACAAGTTACATGGTAGAAGGCTCAGCGAATCGAACGACAAGGAAAAGGCACTCAGTTTCGGAGATATGGCCACAAATGAAACAATTCTACCATTTTGCCGGGAAACTCTGGTTACTACTATTAATAGTATGTCTTCCATCTATGACAAACTGGTGATAGCTTTAAAAAAGGACAGTAGAAAGAGCATGAAGAATGTATACAAGGAAGTAAGGAGCCTGAACAAGGCAGTTAAACTACGTAAGGACAATGTGTACAAATTTATCAGGAAACTGGATGATAACAAAGCAGATGCGGGTCCGTATTATGTACAGATATTTGACTACCTCAGGGAAGCAGCCCATTCTTTAAACTTTATTGCTGAGCCGGCATTCATACATATAGATAACAACCATGCTCCGCTTGCTAATGAGCAACAGGAAGAACTTAAGGAATTCAATCTTCAACTTGGCAATTACCTCAAAGATGTTGTTAAAATATTGAATTCAGGTAATTTTAAACAAATTAAAGTAGCTTTGCAAAAGCAACAGGATCTGCTGCAGAAGAATGAGCAATACCGGAAGCTGCAATTAAAAAGGATCAAAAAGGGTCAGGCTGGCACCCGCGCTTCAATACTTTATCTGAATACCCTTTCCGAATCTAAAAATATGGTGCTCCAGTTAGGTAACGTGCTTAAGGCATTTCGTGATTTTTCTGAAGCACTAATTGGCTAATACAAAATCAATAATATCAGCTTCCAGCATCTCTTTAACACCCGGATTAACCTTCAAACACGGGAGGGCTTTGCTTCTTATTTAATGCTTTTGCTAAATTTGCAAAAAAAATCAGCATGTTCCCGAATCAACCACTTGCAGAAAGGCTAAGGCCAAGGAACCTTGATGAGTTCTGCGGACAGGAGCATATTGTTGGCAAAAACGCTGTTCTGAGAAAGGTTATTGAATCGGGCAATTTACCATCCTTCATATTATGGGGTCCACCCGGAGTGGGTAAAACAACCCTGGCATGGATCATTGCTAATACCCTGAAAAGGCCATTTTTCCGACTCAGTGCGGTACACTCAGGAGTAAAAGATGTAAGGGAGACAATTGAAAAGGCAAAGAAGCAGCAGTTTTTTAATCAGCCAAGTCCTGTCCTTTTTATTGATGAAATTCATCGCTTTAATAAGTCCCAGCAGGATTCTCTCTTAAGTGCTGTTGAACAGGGAATTATTACTCTGATAGGAGCAACAACCGAGAATCCTTCGTTTGAAGTAATCTCCCCTCTCCTTTCACGCTGTCAGGTTTATATTATGAATCCTCTTAGTGAAAAAGAACTGATCGGGCTTTTAAACAGAGCCCTGAAAAAAGACGCATATCTGTCTAAATATGATGTTAAAATAAAAGAATATGAAGCGATTATACGTGTTTCAGGAGGTGACGCCAGAAAACTCTATAATGCTCTGGAACTGGTAATTTCATCCGAAGCGGATGAGACAGCTTCACAAAACATTGAAATTGATAACAAAAAAGTTCTACTGCATGTCCAGAAGAACCTTGCTTTATATGATAAGAACGGGGAGCAGCATTATGATATTATTTCGGCTTTTATCAAATCGCTCAGGGGCAGTGATCCAAATGGGGCAGTATACTGGCTTGCACGGATGGTCGAAGGAGGTGAGGAACCTAAGTTTATTGCCCGGCGAATGGTTATACTGGCTGCAGAGGATATTGGTCTTGCCAATCCGAATGCTCTGCTTCTTGCACAAACCTGCTTTGAGGCTGTTAATGTTATTGGATGGCCTGAATCGAGAATAATTCTCTCTGAAACAGCTATATACCTGGCCATTTCACCAAAAAGTAACTCATCATATATGGCAATAGAAGATGCCCTTGGGGTTGTAAGAGACGAAGGAGACCTGCCAGTTCCGCTGCACATAAGAAATGCACCTACAGGCCTTATGAAAGATCTTGGATATGGCAAGGATTATAAATATGCTCATGATTATAGAGGAAA
The DNA here is from genome assembly GCA_964596715.1 of uncultured Rikenellaceae bacterium. Taxonomy (GTDB): domain Bacteria; phylum Bacteroidota; class Bacteroidia; order Bacteroidales; family VadinHA17; genus LD21. The sequence goes on along the minus strand of CAZQVL010000005.1, from coordinate 75,010 downwards.
TTTCACTCCGGATAATTTTCTGCCTGAAGAGATAAAGGGCACGATATTCTACAAACCAGGAGTTAATCCTAAAGAAGAAGAGATAAGGAAAAAATTGTCAGACTTATGGAGGGATTATTACAATTATAATAAAAAGTAACACCTCCCATTGGCCGCCAACGGCTTTTTACTTACGCTCCAAAGCTTCAGCGATGGAGTACTGATGTCATAGTAAGACCGAAGTGGCAATGCAGGCAGGGAAGATACGGGGAGATGGAAAGAAAGGAATCAAGACTATATCTACGGAAAAATATTTTGTTATCTTTACGATTAAATGAGTAGAGTTGGAATAGATATTCCCGGACTTCGTTTCGGTACAACAGGTAATTTCCTATTAATTGCAGGTCCTTGTGTGGTTGAAAATGAGGATGTGATTTTCCATACTGCTAATGAGATTTATCATCTCTCTGAAAAATATCAGTTGCCTTTTATTTTTAAGTCATCATACCGGAAAGCAAACCGTTCCAGAGGTGATTCTTTCACAGGTATAGGTGATATTAAAGCACTTGAGATAATGGCGAGTGTCAGGACTAAATACGGAGTTCCGGTTATTACGGATATTCATAATCCGGATGAGGCTGAGATCGCAGCCAGGTATGTTGATGTATTGCAGATACCGGCATTTTTATGCCGTCAGACTGATCTTCTTTCTGCAGCTGCCAGAACCGGGAAATGGATCAACATCAAGAAAGGACAATTTCTTTCAGGTTCTTCTATGACATTTGCTGTTGAAAAGGTAAGAAAATCAGGTAACAACAAGATCATGCTGACTGACAGAGGTAACATGTTTGGTTATCAGGATATTGTTGTAGATTTCAGAAACATCCCTCTTATGCAGGAAACAGGGGTTCCGGTCATCATGGACATTACACATTCGCTTCAGCAACCGAATCAGGAGGAAGGTGTCTCGGGAGGAAAACCGGAGCTTATTGAAACAATAGGTAAAGCAGCAGTAAGTGTAGGTGCCGATGGAATATTTCTGGAAACTCATCCCGACCCGGCAAATGCAAAATCAGATGGGGCCAACATGCTGAAACTTTCAGGACTCGATGGACTCCTTGGAAAGCTTACAGCTATCAGAAAGACCATTAATTCATTTACTTAATAAAAACAACTAATACCAATTTTATGGAAAAATTATTTCTTGTTATGACGGGACTCCTGGCAGTTGCTGTCATTAATGCACAATCACTTGAGGAAATTGTTGGAAAGTACTCCGAAGTTACAAATCAGGACAAGCTTGCAACCATGACAACAATAAAGGTTTCCGGAAAAATGTCAACTATGGGAATGGAAATGCCATTGGAAATATATATGAAAAATCCGAATAAGATAAAGACTGTATACAGTTTCCAGGGGCAGGAAATGGTCACAGTTTTTGATGGAGAGAAAGGATATACTGTTAATCCGATGATGGGCACAACTGAGCCGATTGAACTTACTGGGGATCAACTCAGGCAGATCCAGAATACTAATTTATTTTCCAACCAGGTTTTGGATTATCTCAACGATGGAAAATTAACATTTGAGGGTGAAGAAGTTGTTAATGGTAAACCTGCATTTAAGCTAAAAGCCGAAGTTGAGGTAACCGGTCCTGTATTTATGTTTATTGATAAAAGCTCCTATTATCTGGTTAAATCATCAGCTACAGTTGAACAAATGGGCAATAGAATGAGTGTTGAGTCATACATGACTGATTATGTTGATTATGATGGAGTGGTTTTACCAAAGAAAACCACGACTTTTGCAAATGGGATGGAAGCAGCAGTTGTGAGTTTTGACAAGATTGAGGTAAATATTCCAATGGAGGACACTACATTCAAACTCAAATAAAATTCCGGATGGTTAATTAAACGCAAAGACGGGCATTTTGCCTGTCCTTGCATTTAATAATGCAGCTGGTCTGTAAGCCGGATTCTGTCCCGTATTCTGGTATCTGCGAAAGAAATTAAGAAACGGGCTTCATCATTTATCTTGTCCTGCCATCACTGGCAGGATCATTCGACCCACCCCCCGGCATCGGACGAGCAGCCCTTATGGCCGGTATACATGGTCTTTCAACCCATAAGGTGTACGGCTTCCGGTATCGCTACCGGAACCGGTGAGCTCTTACCTCACCTTTTCACCCTTCCCATGACGTTTCGGTCAAGGAGGTTATTTTCTGTTACACTTATATACCCTCGCGGATATCTTCCAGCTAGGAAGTATGGTGCTCTGTGTTGTCCGGACTTTCCTTCCCGAAATCCCGATGGTTCCGATAGCAACCGGCATCGGGACGGAACGATGAAACAACCAGCTGCATTGCAAAAATAATAAAAATTGAGGAGAAACTATAAAATTGGTTATTTTTGCCCGGTTCAGAAAATGGAAAAATTAATAGATATTGCTTACAGAATCAATATGGAGGATTATGATTATAGTCTTCCTGAAGAAAGAATTGCACAACATCCTGTTAAAAACCGGGGTGAGTCAAGGTTACTTATATATGACAGGGGATGCATCGGGCAGAATATTTTCAGAAATATTGACAAATATATTCCCTCAAATTCTCTCCTTGTTTTTAATAACACACGGGTTATACGGGCCAGGCTTCTGTTTCAGAAAGAAACCGGGGCAATTATTGAAATTTTCTGCATTGAACCTTTAACTCCGGATAACTATGAATTGTCTTTCAGCTCAAAACAACCGGTTGAATGGAAATGTATTGTCGGAAATCTGAAGAAATGGAAAAGTGGTTCTTTAAGCAATCATATTTGTCATGAAGGAAAAAATGTTGAACTTATAGCTGAAAAGATACATGCTGAAAGGGAAGCATGGAGGATAAGGTTTACATGGGATTGTGATGATCTCAGTTTCAGTGATATAACAGAAATGGCTGGCCATATTCCACTTCCACCATATATTAAAAGGGATGAAAATGAAAATGACAATATAGATTACCAGACAATATATTCAAGTATTAAGGGATCAGTTGCTGCCCCTACAGCCGGACTTCATTTTACAAAAGAAGTCATTGAAAAAGTCTTAAAAAAGGGTGTTGAAATAACTGAACTGACACTCCATATCGGGGCCGGGACCTTTAAACCTGTGAAATCAGATTATGTTACTGAGCATGAAATGCATTCTGAACATTTATTTGTCACAAAAAATACAATTGAAAAATTAAAGGCAGCAAAGAAAAAAATTATTCCTGTTGGTACAACCTCTGTAAGAACACTTGAAAGCCTTTACTGGCTTGGCGTTAAAACTATATTGCATCCCGGCGGCAATGTCGGTACTCTGACTCTTGGTCAGTGGGAAGCGTATGAAATGCATAAAGAAATACCTGTTCCAGAATCACTGGACGCATTACTTAACCTTATGACAATAAATAACCTGGGACATCTGCACGCTTCGACCCGGATTATGATAATACCAGGTTATGATTTTAAGTTTGTTGACGGGCTGATTACCAATTTCCATCTTCCCCGCAGCTCTCTCCTCCTCTTAACAGCAGCATGGGTGGGTGACAGGTGGAAAAGTATTTACAGGTATGCTTTGCTAAATGATTTCAGATTACTAAGTTATGGAGATAGTTCGTTGTTATTCAGATGATTTACAATTATTTTATTAACTATATACTTTAATGATGTTTTTTGTCTTTCTTTTGATTATAATGTGATATTTTGTTTATTTGACCTCTTATTTTTTCAACATGGACGGGAACAGAATACTTAGACAAATGGGTGCTATTTTCAGTATATTCATGGTGTTTTTTTATCTGGGTATTGGTATTTATCTTGCTTTCTTTTTTGAGAAAACATATCTGGATAAGGCTTTGCGGGTGATTGTAGGATCCACGTTTATTTTCTATGGCCTTTACAGAGCATACAGAACATATATTCAGATTGTTGAAGCATTTTTTACCGATGACAAAAATGCGGAATAAATCAGTTATTTCTGCACGAAAGCAGGGAAGGCATAATGGATTTATTTTAAATCTGACCAGCCTTGGCATATACTTTGCAGTAATATAATCAGTAAATAATGTTTTTTAATAAAATTAAAAGAATATGAGCATGGTAGCAGTTATTCAAAAATTTATTAATATTGTCCTTCGGAACTTTTATTCCACAGCTGGAAGCGTTGTGAATAAAGCTAATAAACATAATCTGATTTCATCCATGCGTTTTCTCTCACTTGCATTATTGGTCCTGTTGTTTGCATGCAGGGGGGGAGGAAAATCCGGTTATAATGAGACTCCCACCAGGGGTGATATTAGAATTGCTGTTGATGAATCTTTCAAGCCACTTATTGATACTGAGATTTTTACTTTTACCAGCTTATATAATTATGCAAAAATAACACCTCTGTATAAACCAGAATATGATGTTATTAATGACTTTATGAACGATTCCGTTAAAGTGATGGTAACAAGCCAGAAACTCACTGACAACCAGATTCAATATTTGCGTGATACACTGGTAATTGCACGAACCACAACTTTTGCATATGACGCAATCGCATTGATTACAAATAAGGCAAACAGGGATACACTCCTTAAGTATGAAACTGTGGGGGATATTTTTCGTGGTAGAACCAGGAGATGGAAAGATATCAATCCCAGGTCTCAGCTCGATCTAATAAATGTTATTTTTGACAATACCAGATCAGGAAACATAAGGTATTTCAAAGAGATGTTTGAAATTGAGGAAGCACTGGGTAACAATTTCTTTGCGGTTAACAATAATGCGGAAGTGGTTGATTATGTTTCACGTAATCCTGATGCTCTGGGGATAATCAGTGTGAACTGGATAAGTGATAAAGATGATTCACTGAGCATGAGTTTTATTAATAAAGTTAATGTTGTAGCAGTTTCGAGGAAATATTTTAATGACGGAACTTATTATCGCCCTCATCAGGGTTTTATATACGACAGGTCATATCCTTTTGTAAGGGAGATCTTTTTTATTACAAGGGAAACTTTCAAGGGACTGGGATCCGGATTTATCCAATGGGCTTGTGCAGAACAAGGCCAGCGTATTGTTCTTAAATCGGGACTTGTCCCGGCAACCATGCCAATAAGACTGGTGCAGATAAAAACTAATTAACGAATAACAATATTACTATTAATATATAACTTAATAAACCAATTAATAAACCAATTAATAAACCAATTAATAAACCAAACAGAATAACAAATGATACTAAATAATAAAGTTATGAAACGTTCAATTTTCAGATCAGTTTTTTTACAGGCAGGTATCTTTTTACTCCTTATGACAAACAGTATACGGGGACAGGATTTGAATTCTGCAATTCTGCTGATGAGAAGTGAAAAATATGATGAAGCTGAAACATTATTAAATCAGTTAATAGAAAAAGAACCTGCAAACAGTAAAAATTGTTTTTATCTGGGAGAAAATTATCTATTGGATTATTTTGCTGATACAATTTCCAAATCACTTCCTATATCCGCAAATGAAGCAAAAGAAATATTTCAGAAAGGAGTTGAGGCAAATCCCAGTGATCCACTGAATTATGTCGGTTTAGCAAAAGTTGCATATTATCTTGGTGATGACAAAACCGCAGAAGAAATGAGGGCAAAGGCTAAAAGTTACCTTCTGCCTTACAAAAATCTCAGAAGGATTCAGCCACCCGCACAAGAATATGCATTTGCTCTGGCCAAGATTGCTGAGTCTTACATAAAAAATGGAAAAGTTGACACTTCGAAAGCTTTGCCGTTAATCAGGCAGGCTTTGACGATTGATAGCAAAAATAAAGATATCTATCTTATAGCTGGTGATATATATATACTTGTTAATGACGGATCCAATGCAATCATGAATTATAACCAGGCGCAGTACTATGATCCGGAATCACCAACTGCAAATATGAAGATAGGCAGTATTTATGTAAAAGGACGTGTTCTTAATTCAGCAATCCCACGCTTCGAGGAGGCTATAACACTGAATCCCGAATATGCCCCTGCATATCGTGAATTGGGAGAGCTTTACTGGAAAGCCGGCCGTCTTGAAGAATCAAAGGCAAATTATAAGAAATATCTTGAACTGACTGCCGGGAATATCCCTGCAAAGATCAGGTATGTAAACTCACTTTTCTACGCCAATGATTATGATGAGGTAATCAGGAATGTCGAGGAGATACTTGCTATTGACCAGTCCTATAGCTATATAAATCGTCTGGCAGGATATTCGTGCTATGAGAAGGAAGATGCCGACTATGATAAAGCTCTGGCTTATATGGAAACACTTTTTAAAACGGTGGCAGCAGAGCGTATCCTAAAAAAAGACTACCATTATCTGGCAAGGATCCTGCTAAAAAAGCATCAGGACTATCCCAAAATGGTTGACGAACTTAATAATCTTAAACCTCGGCTGGAAAGAGAAAGATCAAGATATACAGCAGCTAACACATCTTCTGGAAGGGCAAAAATCAAAGTTACAATCGATGAGCTTACAACCAGGATCAATGAACTCGAAAGCAATATCAAAGAAGCCGATCCTGAAATTGAAAGGGCATTCTCCGCATATGATAAATTACTGACCTTCAATCCAGAAGACAGAGCAGTCCTGAGTGAAATAGCGACAAACTACTATAACTACAAGAGATATGAGGGCGCTGCCGAAACCTGGATTAAGATGATAAGTTTAGGTAAGGACAGCGATGAAGATTATATGCAGATTGGCAGAGCATATTACACGGCAGAAAAATACGAAACTGCTGATTCTGTCTTTAATATTATTGTCAAGAGATCACCAGATTACATTCCAGCTTACGTAATGATAGCCAGAACATATTCAAGGATGGATCCCGATTCAAAACAGGGGCTGGCCAGACCAAAATTTGAAATGGTCGTGGAAAAAGCCGAAGCTGATAATGTTAAATACGCAGATCAGATGATGGAAGCCTTTAATTATCTTGGTTATTATCATATGACCAAGAATAATTTCAGTAAATCAAAGGAATATTATAACCGCATGATTAACCTCGATCCAAATAATAATGAGAATAAAGTAAGAGGATATTTTGGAATCGGGTCAGTTGAAACTGAAATCGCAAGGAATGAACAGACCCTTGAGGGAAAACTGGCAATTCTTAACAGAGCAATCGATGCTTACAATAAGATTCTGACTATAGATCCGGCAAATGCTTCGGCAAGAAGCACAATGAGATATCTGCGGGATTACCAGACATCTGTCAGAAAAGGTATTAATCCGAATGAAATCAAAGGTGTTATAAGGGAGGCTGCATCAGGACAACCAATTCCTTATGCGTCAATAAGGGTTAAGGATACAGCTGCCGAGAACCTGGCAAATTCCAAAGGAGAATATAAATTTGAAATTCCCCAGGGTTCCGAAATTCTTATCATCAGTGCAAAGGGATACGTTACTAAAGAAATTCCAATAACAAAGTCAAGAACCTATAATGTGAGTCTTGAGAAATAAAAATTACTTAAATTTTTAAATATTTATCAATAGAAAGCATATAGGGTATATGGTGATTTGACGGTCTTTTTAAAGGATAATGTTATTGTAAAAGCTTAAAAATCCATATAATATTTATTACCTATTGGAAAAAACCAATTCATAATATATATTTGCAAATCGAAAGAAAACTTAAACCTAAACAAATCGATAAAAAATGAGTAAAAAAGGAAGTTCTCTCAAAGAAGCGTTGCAGAATGTTTTTGCAACAAGTGCTATTTTAATAGCTTTTATTGTTTCTTATGTTTTGTTCGTGAAAATCATGGGTAATCCTGTAAACTTCGAAGGCGGTAATCCCCATGGCTCTCCCCTTCCGGGCAACTACCTGGGTATTGTCTACAAAGGAGGATACATTGTACCTATTCTTATGACCTGTGTTTTAACACTTGTCATCTTCGTATTTGAAAGAATTATTACCCTGTCAAGAGCAAAAGGAAAAGGCAGGTTAAATTCATTTGTACGGAATCTTCAGAATCTTCTTACTGAGGATAAAATTGAAGAAGCCATGAATGCCTGTGATAAGCAAAAAGGCTCGCTAGCAAATGTTATGAAAGCCGGTTTACTCCGTTACCGCGAACTGCAGGGTGATAAAGAACTGGAAAAAGACCAGAAGATCCTTTCAATTCAAAAAACCTTCGAGGAAGCTACAGCTCTCGAATTACCGATGTTAGGAAGAAACATGGTTATCTTTTCAACCCTTGCTTCTATTTCAGTGTTGATTGGTCTTATTGGAACGGTGCTTGGTATGATCCGTGCATTTGCTGCTCTTGCACATGCTGGTGCTCCCGATGCTCTGGCTCTGGCAACAGGTATTTCAGAAGCTCTTGTTAACACCGCATTCGGTATCACCGGATCAACATTAGCAATTATAGCCTTCAATTATTTCTCATCAACAGTCGATGGTTATACATTTAAAATTGATGAAGCCGGATTCAGTCTGACTCAGACTTTTGCTGAATCACTGAAAGGCTAAATTATCTGGTTTATAATTATTTAATATAACCTGAAATGCCAAAAATTAAATTACCAACAAAGTCGCCACGAATCGACATGACGCCGATGGTTGACCTGTTTTCGGTTGTTCTGATATTCCTTATGATGACAACAACCTTCAGGGCTCAGGAACCGGCTCCTGTTGATACACCTTATTCAATATCAGAAAAACCTAAACCAAACTTTGATATGATGACAGTTGTACTGTCAAATGACGGCAGAGTATTTTTCAATGTTGATGACGGACCTGATACCTTAATACGGTTCAGACCAAAAATACTAACCGAAATGGGTAACCATTATGGTATTGAGTTCACTGAGGATGAATTGAAAATGTTTCAGAAGTATCCCTCTTCAATAGGTGTGCCTATTGAGAACATGAAAGCTTTTTTTGCAGCAACTGATGCTTCCGAAAAAGCAGCTTTGCAAACAGGAATCCCGGTTGATTCGCTTGATAACCAGCTCGCTAACTGGATACTTTACGCCCGTCAGATAAATCCGAATGTCGAAGCCTACATCAAAGGAGACGCAAACACAGAATTTCCTATAGTGAAAAAGGTTCTTGATGTTCTTCAGGAGAAAAATGTTAACAGGTTTAATCTGATTACTAATCTCGAAGCAACTGAAGTAAAATTAGAAGAAGAAACAATACAGTAATATGGCAGAAATTATTCAAGAGGAAAAAGGAAAAGGTGCGAAAAAGAGGACAAAGAAACATCCTCCGCATATAGACATGACACCGATGGTTGACCTTATGTGTCTGCTTATCGTGTTTTTCATGCTTACATCTGCTTTCAGCAAAGCAAAAATAATGGAGATTATTCTTCCGGAGAAGATTAAAGATCCAAACGCTGAACCTCCAAAGATCCCGGGAAGCCGAACTGTGAATATAATGCTCGGCCCTGATAATAAAATTTTCTGGTACCCGGGATCGGTAAAACCTGAGGATTACAATGCCCTGCCTCCGGTATTTGAGACTAATTTCGGACCTGATGGTATCCGGCAATTACTCCTTGAGAGAAACATAGCCCTGTTCAAAAAGATAGATGATTTTGAACAGGAAGTTATTACCGGAAGGCTTAGAATATCCCAGGATTCTGTTCAAAGCTCAATAAGCCAGTTGAAAAAAGATGATGATACTGGTCCGATTGTCCTTATAAAAGCTTCCAAGGAATCCACATACGGCAATTTCGTGGATATTCTTGATGAGATGAATATCTGTGGAATTGCCCGTTATACAGTTGTTGATATTGCATGGTATGAAGATGATATGATTGAAGCAGCAATTGGATCCTCCTCAGGTACGACAGGTTCAACCCTGAATTAAACCATTAAACATGTACAGTTATGGCAAAACAAAAAATTAGAGCACCTGGATTCGATGAGATAGTCTTTGAAAACAGGAATAAGGAATACGGGGCTTACAAAATGCGGAAGAAATATTCCAGAACGTTGATTATTTCAATGATTATTGGAATTATTATAATTGCTACTGCCGTAATTACTCCTTATCTGAACGCAAAAGCTATGGAGGATCAAAGACAGGCACGTGAAGAAGTACAGGTAGAGATCAAGATGGAAAATCTGGATCAGCCATCTGAAACTGTTGCTCCTCCGCCTCCCCCTCCGCCTCCCCCTTCGGATGTAGTTCAACAGAATAGATACGTTCCTCCGGTGGTCGTCGACACAATTAAACCTGAGGAAATGACACAGCTCATGACTGTTGATGAAGCGCAGATTGAGGTTGTGGACCGCGCAGTTGATGAAATTTTTATTTTTCAGGAAGAAGTCAAAGAGGAAATCCAGGAGGAAGAACCCGAACCGGAACCATTTGTTGTTGTCGAAGAGATGCCTATGTTCCCGGGTGGCGAAGCTGCATTGCTGGAGTATATTTCTCAAAACACCCAATATCCTGAGGTAGCCAAGGAAAATAATATCCAGGGTAGAGTTATAATCAGATTCTGTGTAACTTCAAAAGGTACTGTTAATCAAATATCAGTACTCAAGGGTGTTGATCCTGAACTTGATGAAGAAGCCAAGAGAGTTGTTTCAACCCTTCCTACATTCAGACCAGGCAGACAAGGTGGAAAACCTGTACCGGTATGGTTCATGGTACCAATCACCTTCACGCTCAAATAATCCTTTTTACAATTATAAAAATAAAAGCCGGATCTGACCCATCCGGCTTTTTTTCTGCCGGATCAGATTAATGACGTTTGATCACAAGGTCTCAAGTCACACCCGGTCACAAACTTCCCAGGTGTTTCTTAAGAAGAAATATAAAGTCTTTAATGTCTTCTTCCGTAGTATCCCAGCTTGTCATAAGTCTGTACTCGCAGGTTTTCTCATTCCATGGGTAGAAAAAATATTGTTTTTGAATTTTCTCTGCCACTTCACGGGGTATGATCACAAAAACACCATTTGATTCTACAGGCTGTGTTATTCTTATCCTGGTAATCTTCTGAAGATGTTTTGCCAGAAGTCTGGCCATTTCATTGGAGTGAGCAGCACATTCTTTCCAGAGATCATTCTGGAAATACACAATAAACTGCGCTGAGATGAATCTCATCTTTGAAGCAAGATGCATCCCCTGCTTTCTGATATACTTAAAATCCTTTGAAAGATCAGGTTTTAAGAAACATACAGCTTCTCCGAACATCATTCCATTCTTGGTTCCCCCAAAAGACAGAACATCAACTCCTGCGTCGGTTGTAAATGCTTTAAACGGAACATCAAGAGAAACTGCAGCATTAGCTATACGTGCACCATCCATATGCATTAGCAACCCTTTTTCATGTGAAAAATCCGCCAGCTTTTTTATTTCATCAGGTGTATAAACAGTTCCCATTTCGGTTGCCTGTGTGATTGAAATGACTTTGGGTTGAGAATGGTGTTCAAAATCAAAACCATGAATGTGTTTTTCAAGCAATTCAATACTTATCTTACCATTTGAAGTATCAACTGTAAGTACTTTACATCCTGTAAATTTTTCAGGAGCACCACATTCGTCCTGCTCAATATGAGCAGAAAATGCTGTGATAATACTATTCCATGGACGAGTAATCGTACTTAAACCAAGCACATTTGCAGCTGTACCGGTAAACACAAAAAATGTATCTGTATCGGGTCCGAACTGTTCTCTAAAAATCTGCTCCGCCTTTTCAGTATAAATATCAGAACCATAGCCTATTGTGTGGCCCTTATTTATTGAAGTAAGCTCCTTTAATATTTCAGGGTGAACTCCTGCGTTATTATCACTGGCAAATCCTCTTTTTATTTGTTTTTCTTTCATACACCCGTATACTTTATGCACTACCCTCTTTAAATATAAGAGCAGGTTTTATGCTTATTTAAGTCTGGTTTGAAAAAACAGTTATTTATTAATAATATTGGCCATAAACTCCCTTGCAAAATTTACCTGTTCATGCACATATTCAATACCTGCAGGGGTATGATCCTCATTTAATACAGGATGACACAGTTCAAAAGTAAAATAGCCGTTATACCCTATTTCATTCATCAATCCGATGTAATGTGCATAATCAGGTAATGGTTTACTAAAATGATGTTCAAGCACTTTCTGTCTTACTACCTTGTTTTCATCACGGAAATATTCACCACCGTAATGTGAATGCACCTGAAGATTTCCAACAGTGCGGACAGCATTGGCAACATATTCCTTATCGAGGTTCTCAAAAATGGGCAGATCGAGGCAAATCTTAAGCCAGGGCGAATTTACTTCCTTTACCAGGTCATAAGTATCCTTCCAGTGTCTGATAAGTGGAGTATGGTTTTGTAAAGCCATAACTATGCCATTTTCTTCACCCATTCTTGCTGCTTCTGCAAGACATTCTTTAACAAAGTTCCACCTGTCCAGGCGTGTAACAAAGGGATACTGCTTAGTAAAATTAAAATAACCGCTATTATCTCGTACAAAATCATAAGTGCCTGTACTTTCGTGAATCGGAACTCCAGGCCAGGCCGCAAAGAGGCGGACAATCTTTGCTCCCATATCACTTGCCAGCTTAGCTGTTTCGCGTACCATCAGAAGCTGACAAGCTCTGTGTTCGGGCATTGGGCTGGAAAAATCGTTATTAGCCGCCACACAGGGCATTTCCAGACCATATTTTGCAAGTGAATTACGCATTTCTTCTCTTTTGCGCTGGTCAAGGTCCATTGGATTTCCCATAGGGCGCTTGTTATCCAGCTCAATTCCATCAAATCCGTATTCTCTTGCACGTCTGCACAATTCGTCAAAAGAGAGGGCAGTACCCTTGTACCATATGCCTCCGTACGAAATGGAATACAAGCCCAGTTTGATCTTTCCAGTCGTTCCTGCTCTTTGTTCACCGGCAAGGGGACTGGGATTTACGGCCGGAGCCACACTGCCAAACACTGCAGCACCGGCAGCTGCACCGGATGTCTCGATGAATTTTCTGCGGTTCATTGGTTTTCTGTTTTTACAGGTAAATGATTAACCACAAAGACGAATTTTATGTCGACAACAAAGTATATACAAAGACAGACCTGAATATTATCTGGCATTCCCTGCGTATCCTCTGCGCCTTTATACCCTCCTGATCATTATGTATCAGGATCAGGCAGGCTTTGCGCTCTTTGCGGTTAACTCAAGTTAAAGAAGTAAAGATTTCTTTTTTTGCTTTCTAAATGCCATAAGCAGCATTGTAAGTCCAAAAATCAGCATCACAATTCCCATAATAATGTTAACATTGATGCCAAATGACTTAAGATACATCTCGGAATCTGAGATTGTAATAAAACCGAATAATGTAATCAATACTCCAAGTACTGAAAACATAATACCTATTGGGAATCTAATATCTACCATTTTTTTTCCTCCTACCAGAATATAATACTTAGAATAACACAAATCACTCCTACAACCACTGCAAGTCCGACCGGACGATTATACCAGGCAACATCATCTTCGACAGTACGTGGTGTGAGAGAATAAACCAGACCATACAGATCTTTCTCGGATTTCTTCTGCTTCGTGAGTAAAGTCAATGCTACTGTAATAGAAGTACTGACAGTAAACGCAACAATTGCAGTCCAGAAATTCTGAGCCATTTCAACGGGATATGTATGGATTACTCCAATCCATCCTCCTTTAAACAGTGTGGTTGCACCTACCGGAGCAGTAAGCCCATGATGGAGAAGTGCGAGCAGAAATCCGCCCAGTAATCCTGTGAAAGCAGCATGGCCTGTTGTCCGCTTCCAGAACATACCAAGAAAGATTACGGCAAACAAGGGAGCATTGATCAGTGAAAAGATTGTTTGCAGGAAGTCCATTATGTTACCAAACTTGCTGGCAATATATGCAGCACCAATGCTCACAAGAACGCACGCAATTGTAGCGACCCGTCCAACATTAAGATAATGCCTTCCATCAGCATCCTCATTATCTGTACGCTTACGTATGTAACTCTGATAAATATCATATGTCCATACTGTATTAAAAGCAGAAACGTTACCTGCCATACCTGACATAAATGAAGCCAGCAATGCAGTAATACCCAGGCCAAGCACACCAGTAGGCAAATACTGTTTCAGAAGCATAATTATAGTATAATCATAAATAGGTTTCCCGCCTTCGTCGATCGGCAGGGAGAAACCTTTTGAGGGATCATTAAGAAGAACAAGGGCAATAATACCCGGGACAATAATCAGGAAAGGGATGAACATTTTTGGTATTGCACCGATTAACGGTACTTTTCTTGAAGCGGTGATTGACTCTGCCGCGAAAGCCCTCTGCACAATAAGAAAGTTTGTACACCAGTACCCAAATGACAAAACAAATCCTAAACCAAACAGGATTCCAAACCATTCCACTCCCAGGGGATTAGAGGTTGCTTCAGCTGTATATTTCCATGTAGTTGTCCATGTATCAGCAGCATACCCGTTAGCAGTTGTTATTGGTGCCAAGGTCTCTTTCAAACCTAGCCACCCGCCTACATCTTTAAGACTTAAGAACACAAGTGGCAATAATCCTATTACTATTATGAAAAATTGTAAAACCTCATTGTATATTGCAGAAGAAAGACCACCGAGATATGTATAGACGAGAACTATTCCCGCTGATATCCAAAGACTTAAGTTAAAATCCCATCCTAACACTTTTTCCATTAAGATCGCAAGTGCATACATTGAAATCCCTGAGGCAAGTATTGTCATTACAGCAAACAGAATGGCATTCAACCCTCTTGTCTTTTCATCATACCTTAGTTTCAGGTATTCAGGTACCGATCTGGCTTTTGATCCATAATAGAATGGCATCATAAAAAGGGCAAGGAAGATCATGGCCGGAATAGCACCAATCCAGTAAAAATGGGTGGTTAACATTCCATACTTCAGACCAGAGCCTGTCATACCCATCACCTCAAGTGCACCAAGGTTGGTTGAAATAAAAGCCAGACCGGCAACCCACGCAGGCATCGATCTGCCGGCTTCAAGAAAGGCATTGGCATTTTTCATGTATTTCCTTAGAAACCAACCGACACCAAGTACAAATACAAAGTAGATCATCATAATAAGATAATCTATCCAACTTAGTTCAACTTTTTCTAGCATAGTTAAAGGATTTTAGATTTTCGATCTTGGAGCATTATTAAATAAAGTAGGTTGCAATAGATGATTAGAAAAATATTTTACATAGAAGAAAGTAAAAATACTTATTAAGATCGATTTTCAAAATATTGAATAATAATTTTTTAATGACCGGATGAATTCTTTAATAAATTGATGATTATTTATATTTGTACAAACCGAAGTGTGAAAACCAGATATTTCATATTTATCTCATACAAAGGAACTTGCTATCACGGATGGCAGGTACAGCGAAACTCAGTAACGGTCCAGAAAATCCTGGATGATGCATTAAGTCTGATTCTTGGCGAAAAAATAGTGACTACAGGTGCAGGAAGAACCGATACCGGAGTACATGCCAGGATTTTCTGTGCTCATTTTGACACTGTTTCTACTGATCTCGCAGTCAGAAAAAATCTTGAGCACAGGCTTAACCGATTTCTTCCTGAAGATATTTCTGTTACAGCTGTCAGACAGGTAGTAACCGGTGCACATGCCAGGTACAGCGCAATATCCAGAACGTACAAGTATTATATTACCCGAACAAAAGATCCGTTCAGGGATGATTCGAGCTGGCTGATTGGCGGTCACATTGATATTGAATCGATGAAAAATGCGTGCAATTTGCTTTCGGAATATACCGATTTTACAAGTTTCTGTAAAATGCACTCGAATGTAAAAACAAATACCTGCAAAATATATCACGCCAGCTGGGAAGAGGAAGGAACCATGATGGTTTTCACAATAAAAGCCGACAGGTTTCTCAGAAATATGGTAAGAGCAATTGTCGGTACTATGGTTGAGATAGGGCTGGGGAAAAAAGATCTGAATGATTTCGTTTCTATAATCCTGGCAAAAGATCGGTCAAGAGCCGGAAAATCTGCGCCTGCCAAGGGACTTTTTTTAACCGGTTTAGAATACCCGGAAGAGATATTTGTTTAAAGATTATCATCATTCCATATCTCCCACGACTTCTCTGCCTGTATGTGAAGCATTTTCAGCCCGCTGATTATTTTGCAACCTCTCTCCTGCCCCATTTTCAAAAATGAAGTGATCTCCGGATTATACACAAGATCAAACAGAATATGCTTCTCGTTAAGAAGATCATAGTTCAGCTCAGGCTTACTTTCAATATCGGGATACATTCCCAGCGGGGTTGTATTGACAATTAGCTCAACAGCTTTTAGTACTTCTGCAGTAACCTCCTGATATTCAAGTACATCATTTTTCTTTTTCCTGGACACCAGTTTGTAATCAAGTCCCAGTTTTTTAATGACATAGCATACAGCCATCGAGCTTCCTCCTGTACCAAGAATCAAGGTATTCCTTACACCTGTTAAATTCGGAAGCAATGTTTCTCGTATTCCCACAATATCAGTATTATAACCTTTAATTTCAACCATGTCCGGCAGTCTCCTTATTTTAAGTACATTAACTGCTCCTATTTCTGAGGCTTCAGGATCAACCACGTCAATATATTTCATTATTTCCGTTTTATACGGAATTGTCACATTAAGTCCGCTCAGATCAGGATTGGAAGTAATTAGTTCCTGAAACCGGTTAAGATTGATTAAGGGATAATTTTCATATGAGCAATCTTTAATATGCTCATTTTTAAATTTTTCGGTAAAATATTTCTTTGAAAAAGAATGCCCGAGAGGATTGCCAATTAGGCCAAATTTTCTCATTGCACAGATTTATAGATGACTGTAGCTGCCTTGATCCGGTAATGAGGGTTATGGTTGTTTCAGATCATCAGGCAGGAAAGTAAAGAATGTATCGCCACGGAGACCACAACGAAGGGATTCCAGGGGTATGATTTCATTCGGAGCAATATTTCCAAGATTGACATTGGCTCCGAAATTCCTGATAAACCAAACTTGCTGGGATTTTAGCGGTGCTTCCCATATAACATTGTCAAATCCTACATTTTCAGAGATTGTATTAATAAGATGGGTATTGACAGAGCCGTCATCATTATAAATCCCGATGGTGCCCGACTCACGTGCCTCTGCAATAACTTTTACAGAACCGGCTTCCAGTTCAGCTTTCATCATGGCAACCCACTCATCCGGAGTATAGATAACATCCTTTTTCTTGGATCCTACTTCGGATATCACAGTACCTCTTTCAGCAAGACGACTTATGTATTCAAGTTTTTTATTGTGTTCCAGGTCGTAGGAACCATCAGATACTTCAACAAGGTTAATTTCATATTTATCAAGAAATCCGAGAAATTCAGTGAACATATTTCTTATTACAAATGCTTCAAATAATGTGCCTCCAAAATAGGGGACAGTATCATTTACCTTGTATATCTTTACTTTCTTATCAAGATCAGGTGTCAGGAGAGATGTTCCGAATCCCAGTTTTACGTAGTCAGTATATAGGCTCCCAACTGACATAAAGTCTTCAGCCTCTCTGATGCTCAAACCTTTGTCCATAACCATTGTAATACCTGAAACCCGGGGTTTATCAGGTCTGTCGGGAATAAAAGGGAGTATCATTTTCATATTATACTTAAAGAATGAATCAGAACTCAGATCAGGTTATTGCTCTCAAGTAGTTTTCTGATTCTCCGGTTGAACATAGTATACGGGAAAAGATCGTTAAAGTCAGCGAAAAGATCTTTATCCATTTCAATAGCCATTGTCAAATGTTTGTATGCTTTATCTGTGCTTCCTGTATGAATATGAAATGAAGCAAGAAGATAGTTTATGCCGGGTACATCACCAACAATCTTATAAGCCTGTTCAAGATAGGGAAGTGCTTTTCGTGCAAAACCTTCCATGAGTACAATTTTTCCGAGATCTAACCATACTTCATTATAATAAGGATCAAGTTTAAGTGCTTCCCTGTAACACCTCAATGCTGCCTTTTTTTCTCCTTTAATATGGTGTGCTTTACCAAGAATGAACCATATTTCAGGATTTTCATCATCAAGTCTCACGGCTTTTCTTAAAAAAATAAGACTATCATCTGAATCTCCTGTACTCAGAGCTATAATTCCCAGGCCAAACCATGGCTCTGCAAATTCAGGAGCGAGTTCAATTGCATCCTGATAATATTTTTTTGCAAGACTTATTTCGTTCGTCTTTTCATAACATTCTGCAAGATAAGTCATTGCCTCGAAGCTATCAGGCTCATTTTCGAGATATTCATGATAAACCGTAATCGCTTCCGGATACCTTTCAAGGTTACTCAGTATATTACCTTTATTAAAGAGTGCAAAGGCATTATGAGGATTAATTGCCAGCGCATAATCATATGCTTCAAGAGCTTTTTCAGACTTTTCCAGTTTGTTGAAGATAATCCCCATATTATACCATGCACTGTCGGAAAAAGGCTCTTCTTCAAGGTACTTCAGATAATAGTGTATACTGTTTTCAAAATCTTCTGTCTTTTCGTATGCATATGCCAGATCGTAAAGATGCGCGAAAAACTCGGGTTCCAGTTCAATAAGTTTAAGCAGATAAGGTATTAAATGTTCATAGTAATTAAGGTTCTGCAGGACTGATGTAATTGCAAAAAGGATGTTTTCAATGTCGTCAGAATCGAGAGTCAGAGAATAGTCAAACATCTTTTTTGCACCCTGAATGTCTCCAAGCATCCCCAGTGCTGTTCCTTTTGCTATATAAATCTCATGATTGCCTGGCTCTATATTTTCAAGTTTCCTGAGAATCCTCAGAGTTTCCACGGCACGGCCTCTATCAAGCAATACCCTGGCTTTTCTCAGTTGAATTGACACGGAATTTGGATGTTGTTCGGAAGCAAGTGTTGCCGCCTCAAAAGCTTTTGCAGAATTGTTACTTTCTATATAGTAATCAATAATTGATTCAAATTCAATAACATCGAAGAAATAACTTTCATTATTCTTCCTCATCCTTTCAAACTTCCGGACAGCATTCTTTACTTCTTCTTCAAAGGAAAATCCAAACTTTTCGTCTTCCATGTTTGCCAAGTAATGAATACAAAAATAATAACATTTTTAATAAGCTGTTTAATCTCATATTCAATTATTAACATTTTGGTATTTTTTTATACATTTAAATTACAATAGAATACATGTAACAGGTGATGGTTTTATAATTTTTTATAACCAGTACGCAACCAAATGACATGAATTTTCATCTATGAATTATAAATTGGTTTTATTAACCCCTATACCCAATTTACCCTAGAATTAACCTAAATTCTACCTTCGAAGAACCGGGCTTTGACCCGGTTTTTCATTTAATATTAATATATTTGTGACAATATTTTTCCAATAAATCCGGGATATGAAAAGAATACCAGTTAACATCTCGATATTTTCTATTGTCTTGTTTATGCTGGTCTGTTTATCTGACTGTAAAAAGACTGAAAATCCCATCAAATACCCTCTGGGAACCTTTCCTGATACAGTAATCAATCTTTCAGATATTAACTCAGCATATGATGATTACAATGCAGCTCTATTTGAGTTATATGGTGATATCCAGATCGTTTTTTCCAGTAACAGGGGAAGTTCAGGGGGGCAGTTTGATCTTGAACAGGGAATTATTTCAGTTGTATTTGACCAGACAAACGGGAATTTCGGTCTTGGAGCTGAAGTTACAGATGATTCGTTTCTGGCTAACCTCTTCTTACAGGCAATTACAACCGGAAATGACTTTGGACCCTACCGATTTTTCAGTTCCCTCGACGGATTTGAATATTTACTTCTGTCGTCTGTAAGTGGGGAGGGGGATCTTGATTTTTATTACCTCAAACACCTTCCAGCCTTTGGCACATCCATACCTTCAATTGACGGGCCTTTCCCTGCCAGTCTGCTCAATACCTCTTCTGATGATGCATACATCTGTTTTGACACAAATAAGGATACAGTCTATTTTTCATCAAACCGAGATGGTAATTTTGAAGTTTTCCTGCATTCAAGGCCATCAGAAACAAACATTGATACATGGCTGAACCTTGAGTATGCTTCTTCGGTAAAGGTCGACAGCATAAACAGCACAGACAACGATAAATGTCCTTTTATCTGGAGAAATGTAATGGTATTTGCATCTGACCGCCCCGGAGGAATAGGTGGTTATGATTTGTACTATTCACCTTTTCGCAATGGGAAATGGAGTTCTCCGGTTAATTTTGGTCCGGATATTAACACAACTTCAGATGAATACAGGCCGGTAATCGGATCACATCAAGATTTCACCAATAATTTCATGATATACTCGTCCAACCGGCCCGGAGGCAAAGGTGGTTATGATCTCTATTTCACAGGAGTTGAATTTCCTGATTGATAAATAATTATATTAATAGTGTCTCTTCTTAGCGGCCATAAGTGTGTTACGCAACAGCGAGACTCTTGTCATCGGACCTACTCCACCGGGAACTGGTGTAATATAGGAGCACTTTGGAGCAACATTTACAAAATCAACATCACCAACAAGTTTCCATCCTGACTTTGACTCAGGGGAAGATACACGGGTTGTTCCAACATCTATTACCACAGCTCCCGTTTTAATCATTTCGGCTTTTACAAAGGACGGTGATCCCAGTGCAGCAATAATAATATCTGCCCTTAATGTAAAATCCTGAAGGTTTTGTGTTCGGCTGTGAGCCACAAGAACAGTGGCATCCATACCTTTCTGGGAAAGAAGGATACTGACAGGCCTTCCGACAATGTTGCTCCGACCCAGAACAACACACATTTTACCTGATGTTTGAATCTGGTATCTTTTAACCAGCTCAACTATACCATAGGGAGTTGCAGGCAGATACCCTGGAAGACCAACAACCATTCGCCCCATATTTACAGGATGGAATCCGTCAGCATCTTTCGAAGGATCAATGGCCTCAATAACATTGTTCTCAGATATATGATCAGGTAAGGGGAGTTGGACTATAAAGCCGTCAATATCATTATTATTATTCAGTTCAGAAATATTCTTCAACAGATCTGCTTCAGATATATCTTTTGCCAGTCGTATAAGTGTGAAATTGAATCCCACCTCTTCGCAATCCTTTGCTTTATTTGCAACATATGTTTCGCTCGAACCATCATTTCCCACAAGAATTGCAGCCAGATGAGGGGGATTTTTCCCTTCATTCTGAATTTTTAAGACTTCTGCAGCTATTTCATGTTTTATCTGTGCTGCAATTTTTTTCCCGTCTATAATACTGTACATACCAATATTTATTTTCTACCCGCCATTCCGGGAATATTACCACCTTTTGTCGCCATTTTCATCATTTTACGGGTTTCATCGAATTGTTTAAGAAGTTTGTTTACTTCCTGAACTGTGGTACCGCTACCCATGGCAATTCTTTTTCGACGGCTCCCATTAAGGACTACAGGATTGACTCTCTCTTCAGGTGTCATGCTTTTTATGATTGCTTCAATACTTTTAAATGCATCATCGTCAATATCAAGATCTTTTATTGTTTTTCCCACACCCGGGATCATTGACATAAGATCTTTTACATTACCCATTTTCTTGATTTGTTGAATTTGAGTTATGAAATCGTTAAAATCAAACTGGTTTTTTGCAATTTTTTTCTGCAGTTTTCTTGCTTCTTCGGTGTCATACTGTTCCTGTGCTTTTTCGACCAGGGAAACGATATCTCCCATCCCGAGGATTCTATCCGCCATACGCCCGGGATAAAAGATATCTATTGCATCCATTTTCTCGCCTGAGCTTACAAACTTTATAGGTTTGTTCACAACTGATTTAATTGAGAGGGCAGCACCACCGCGTGTGTCCCCGTCAAGTTTTGTCAGAACAACTCCGTCAAAATTCAGGCGTTCATTAAATTCCTTTGCAGTGTTCACAGCATCCTGCCCGGTCATTGAATCGACAATGAAGAGTACTTCATGGGGATTTACCGCTTCCTTCACAGAAGATATCTCTTTCATCATCTCTTCATCAATGGCTAGACGTCCTGCAGTATCTATAATTACAACATCATATCCTTTGGCTTTTGCCTCTTTCACTGAATTCCTGGAAATCTGAACCGGATTCATGTTTTCATCTTCCGAATAAACAGGTACTTCAATCTGTGTTCCGATAATCTTAAGCTGCTCAATAGCAGCTGGACGGTAAACATCGCCAGCTACAAGAATAGGATTTCTACCTCTTTTACTCTTTACCCATTTTGCCAGTTTTCCGCTGAAAGTTGTTTTACCTGAACCCTGGAGACCTGCGATTAATATTATGGCAGGATTGATCTTAATGTTAATATCAGTTTTTTCACCACCCATCAGTTCGACCAGCTCATCGTGGACTATCTTGATCATCATCTGCGACGGATTGATCGACTTAAGCACATCCTGACCTAATGCTTTTGCCTTAATAGAATCGGTAAACTGCTTGGCAATTTTAAAGTTAACGTCCGCATCCAGTAATGCTCTCCGAACCTCCTTCAGCGTTTCAGCAACATTTATTTCGGATATTCTGCCCTGACCTTTCAGGATTTTAAAGGATTTCTCCAGACGTTCACTTAAATTTTCAAACATAGGGGAACAAATATTATTTAGTTGTTACAAAATACTACATTCTTTCCGGCATCTCAATACCCAGAAGCCACATTCCTGAATAAATAACCTCACTTATGATCCCGGACAAGATCAATCTGAAATTTCTTAATGCTTTATCCTCTTCTCCCAGGATTGAAAAATCGTGGTAAAACTGGTTATATTCCTTTGAAACATCGTAGCAATAATTCGCGATCACAGCCGGGTTGTAAACTGATGCTGCTTCTTTTACTGTATCAGCAAATCTCCTCAGAAGTTTAATCAGTTCTATCTCTTTTTTCCCCGGCTTTGCCATGGTTATAATTGCTGTATCAGGAATAATGCCCATTTGTTCGGCCTTGCGGAAAACCGATTTTATCCTTGCATATGTGTATTGAATAAACGGGCCTGTGTTTCCATTGAAATCAATTGATTCTACCGGGTTAAATGTCATGTTTTTCCTTGGATCAACTTTAAGGATAAAATACTTCAGGGCACCAAGCCCTATTTTTCTAAAGATATCTTCCTTCTCTTCCCGGGAATAATCCGATAATTTACCCAGTTGCAGGGATACTTCTTTAGCCGTTTCTTTCATCTCTTTTATCAGGTCGTCAGCATCGACAGTGGTACCTTCACGCGATTTCATTCTGCCTTCGGGTAATTCAACCATTCCATATGAAAAATGAATTAATCCCTCTGACCATTTGTATCCTAATTTATGCATAATTGCCCTTAGCACCTGAAAATGGTAATTCTGTTCATTTCCAACTACATAAATGGTCTTATCGAATCCATAATCATTAAAACGTGCTACAGCAGTACCAAGATCCTGTGTGATATAAACAGCTGTTCCATCAGAACGAAGGAGTAGCTTCTGATCAAGTCCCTCGGAAGTCAAATCTACCCATACTGAGTTGTCGCTATGCCTGTAAAGGATATCATTGTCAAGTGCTGAAAGAACAATTTCCTTACCTGTTCTGTAAGTATCTGATTCATAATAAATTTTATCAAAATCTACTCCAAGCATTTCATATGTTTCATCAAATCCGGCATAAACCCATGAATTCATCATCTGCCAGAGATCAACAACCTCTTTTTCGCCTGATTCCCACTTAATTAACATCTCTCTTGCCTGATGCATCAATGGAGCGTAGTTTCTGGCTTCAGATTCTGATATTCCCTTAAGCATTAATTGTTCAATCTGTGCTTTATACTCCTTTTCAAATATCACATAATATTTTCCGACAAGATGGTCTCCTTTAATTCCTGATGACTGAGGAGTCTCTCCATTGCCATACTTCTGCCACGCAAGCATTGATTTACAGATATGTATTCCCCTGTCGTTTACTATATTGGTTTTAATGACTTTATGTCCGCATGCTGAAAGGATACGGAAAAGTGAATATCCGAGCAGATTGTTACGGATATGACCCAGATGCAATGGTTTGTTAGTGTTGGGTGATGAATACTCAACAAGGATTATTTCAGTTTCTTGCACCCTGCAGTCCCTGAACAGGTCTTTCTCTGTTATTGTATTGCTGAAATAGTCTATCCACCAGATGTCGGAGATTTCAAGGTTAAGGAATCCTTTAATAACATTGTAATCTGAAATAGCAGGAAAATTACTCTTCAGATAGTCACCAATTTCTTTGCCGGTTCGCTCCGGTGTGTTTTTAGAAAAACGTAGCAAAGGAAAAACCACGAGTGTAAAGTCACCTTTGAAGTCTTTTCTTGTCTCCTGAATTTGTATAAGATCATCTGCTACATTGTTATCATAAAGGAATCTAACAGCCTCTTTAATTTTATCCTTAATAACAATCTCCATAATTGTCAGCAAATTTACGCCTGCAAATATAACATTTTAAAAATATTGCCGTATAATGTATAAGTCAATGAATACATGATCTGCAGGATTTTGTTAATCATAATTGGAACAGAGTATTTATATGAACAGACCGAATTATTTGACTACTGTTCAATTCTTTTTGATGAAGGGTTAAGCTTAAGTTGAAAAGAAATTATATTTTTGATTTATGGTAATAAAATTCAGGAGCAGGAAAAAAATGAAGGAGTCAAGTATAACAGCACTGACAAATATTTTTGTTGAACCAACGGAAAAAACTCCGTTGATTGATTTTAATCATCTGACAGGAGAACTTATACTGTCGGGTAAGTCTATACCCGTAAATGCAATAAAGATTTTTGAACCTGTCTATGAGTGGGTAACCGAGTATGTCAAGAATCCACGACATACAACAAATCTAAGATTAAATCTTGAGTACTTTAACACTGCATCATCGATATGGCTTGCAAAAATAGTTAAAGCCCTTGCCGGAATACAAAATCATGAATATGTTCTATTTCTGCATATCTATTTCCCGATTGAAGATTTCGAAGATATTGATGATATCAAGGACGATCTGAGTCCTGTAATTGACGTTATCAGTAATGCTACCGTTAGCGTTGGACTGAAGATTTACGGAACTGATGAAAGCGGGAAGATCATTAAGGAATCCATGATTTTTATATAGTCCATCATATAATCCTTCAAATAGTCCTTCCTTTTTTAATTTCTCTCATTAACAAGAGTATCTTTTAATTTTTTGGCCTAACTTTATTACGCCATTTTATTGCATTATACCATGCGAACTATAAGCTTAATATTGATTTCAATTATTATTGCTATGGAAACGTATTCCCAGAACAGGTCGGTTGACAGGCAACCGGTTGCTGCAGGTAGATTTTACGCGGCAAATAAAGAAACACTTATAAGAGATATTTCGGAGCTCTTCAGCAGCTGCGTTAAGATATCCGGGAATCCTAAAGTCAAAGCCATAATCAGCCCCCATGCAGGTTATGTTTTCTCCGGAAAGGTTGCTGCTTCGGCTTTTTCTGCTGTCGATCCCAATAGTCCGATAAAAAATATCTTTATTATAGGATCCAGCCATGTCATGGCATTCGACGGCGCATCAGTATATAATTCCGGTGATTTTATCACTCCTCTCGGGAAAATTATTGTAAACAAAGAAATAGCCAATAAACTGAAAGATGAGAACAAGATCTTTCACTTTCCGGAAACAGCTCATATACAGGACCATAGCCTTGAAGTACAGATACCATTCATACAATATTATTTCACATCCGAACCTATGATTATACCAATAATAATAGGCACTAACAATATCAGCAGCATAAAAAAAATAGCAGAAGCATTGAGACCCTGGTTTACAGCAGAAAATCTGTTTGTTATAAGCAGTGATTTTTCACATTATCCATCTTACAGGAATGCAGTCGAAACAGATAACTCAACTGCTAACAGTATTGTATCAGGAAATCCCCAGGTATTCCTCAATACAATTAAGGAAAATTCGTACAAAAGAATCCCCGGTTTATCTACCTGTATGTGTGGCTGGACATCCGGACTGCTCCTTTTGTACCTGTCTGAGGGTAATGATCAGCTTGAATATAAACGGATCCACTACTGTAATTCAGGTGATTCACCTTATGGCAGCAAGGATGAAGTTGTTGGTTATCACGCAATTGCCCTATGTGAGAAAAATAGTATCCCGGAAGAAAATCGGAATTTAAGTGAGGAAATAAATCTTTCTGAAGATGAAGCTCAGGAGCTTTTCTCTATCGCACGTAACAGCATCCGGTCGATGTTGTATGATAAAAAAAGAATCTCGTTAGATGAAAAAAATCTCCCGGAAGTTTTTAAAAAACAACTTGGTGCATTTGTTACATTAAAAATAGATGGAAAACTGAGAGGTTGTATCGGAAGATTCACTTCATCTGATCCTCTGTATGAAGTTGTATCAGCATCCGCTCTTTCTTCTGCATTTGAAGATATGCGTTTTTCTCCATTGACAAAAGAGGAGTATGAGAAAACTGATATTGAGATAACCCTCCTTGGCCCATTAAGGAAAATAAATGATATAAAGGAAATTATTTTAGGTAAACATGGTATATATATAAAAAAAGACTACCATACAGGGACAATGCTACCGCAGGTTGCCACAGAAAATGGCTGGAGTATAGAAGAATTTCTTGGTTACACCTCACGTGATAAAGCTGGATTGGGTTGGGATGGATGGAAGAATGCAGAGTTATATATTTACGAGGGGATTGTTCTTGAAGAAAATAAAAAGTAACTATGTATCATGTCATTGGAACAGGCTTAACGGCAATAATCTTATACCTACTTAGTTACTTTTTTTACCGGACTGGTTTTTATTCAGTACAGATTCACAGGAAGTTCTGGAACTCAATCCTTGCAATAACATTTCTTGTCACTGCACTTGCAGGTTTATTTCTTGCACTTCAGATAACCTATAAATGGAATATTCCCATTATCAAATCAGTCCTCAGGTGGCACGTTGAGTGTGGTGCAGGACTGGCAACTACTGGTCTATTTCACTTCATCTGGCATTTGTCATATTTCAAAAGGCTGTTCGAAAAACAGGACAAACCTCTTTCAGACAGTGTATCATGGAAAAACGGATCAACAGATATTGCTCTGAATTTATTTGTTATTGGTTTTGTAAGCTCCTCATTTCAACTTTTACTTATCAGGGAGATGATGAACATCTCCGGCGGGTATGAGCTCATAACCGGAACATTCCTGGGTTCATGGTTGATCGGATCAGCAGCAGGTGCTGTAATCGCAGGAAAATCAAACCTGAATGATCTGAAAAAAATAAATCTCATCTTTTCAACCAGCCCTTTGATTTCAATTTTTCTATTAATCCTGCTTTCACGACTTTTCCTTGAGACAGGAGAAACTCCTTCATTTCTTGAAAGCATGATATTCACATTTCTTGTGTTGATTCCCTTTTGTATTGTTTCGGGCTTCACTTTTATTAAACTAATCTCTGCTGCAGCAACTGAAAAAAAATATGTTCCCGGTAAATCCTTTTCATTAGAAACAATAGGTGGAATTGTCGCAGGTATTATGATTTCAGTCTTAGGTGCCGGTTTCCTGAACACGTATCAAATGATCTTATTGCTGATCACTTCAGCTTTATCATATGTCATCTTATCATTTATTGTAAAGATCGCAATAGTTAAAGTTATCACCCGGATATTATTATTTATGGTGTTTATTACTCTTATAATTTCTAACCCTGATATTCTTTTCAGGAGTCTTCTCCTGCCAGGTATCAAGATAACCGGAACTAAGGAGACACCTTATGGTAATATCACAACAGGAGAATACAGTGGTGAGCAGAGTGTTTATTACAATCAGCGGCTTCTTTCTTATCACGACGATGTAATTGAAAGAGAAGAAAATATACACTATGCCATGCTTCAAAGTACTGAACCTGAACGGGTACTTCTTATCTCAGGGTCGATAAATTCGCATATTCCTGAGATATTTAAATACCCGGTACACGAAATCGTATATGTTGAGCGGGATCCTGCACTGATAAGAATAGAACAAGGATTTACAGAGAAATATCAAGATCTGCATATTGAGAATAACGATGCTTTCAGATATATGAGAAATACTGAGAAAATGTTTGATGTAATAATTCTGCTGCTTCCGCCTCCCTCCTCTCTCCTTCTAAATAAGTATTACACTACAGAGTTCTTTAATATTGTAAGTAAAAGGCTTAACTCCGGAGGCATATTTATGTGCTCTCCGGGTATTTCAGCAGACTATCTTAACAAAGAATCTGTAAAACTGTATTCATCGATTTATAACAGCCTTTCAGATACATTTAAGAATATTATACCTGTTGAAGGTCACAAACTCTATTTTATTGCTTCAGATCATACTGTGTCAACATCATTCTGTGAACTTGCAGAAATGAAAAAAATTAAAAATATTTATGTAAGCCAGGACTTTCTGGCTGATGATCTTATTAAATCAAAGTCTGAAGAAATATTGTCATTAATGGACAGAAGCATAAGCAAAAACAGATCTTTTTACCCTATAGCATGTTTCTTTTATCAATCATATAATCTAAGTAAGAGCCTTCATGAGAAGACCCCCGCAATAATCTTAATGATAGTACTCTTTGCACTACCAGTATTTCTGATAAAAAGAAGGAACATACTTATGTATTCCTGTGCCTCTGCGCTTGCAGGATTTGAGATTATTGTACTTCTGATACTTCAGCTTACTGCAGGAAACATGTACCAGCTTACAGGTCTTATCATAGCCGGACTTATGACCGGTCTGGCTATTGGCTCAGGAGTAAATCTCAGGATTTTGAACAGCCTTCATCTTAGAATCAAAACTATCGTACTTGTGCTTTTTTATCTTGCAACAGGATTATTAGTAAATCAGATAACGGAAATGAGATCTGCATTCCTTGTAACCATTCTACTTGTTTCCATAACATTTATTCCTTCCATAATAACCGGACATATGTTCCGTGTACTGACACTTGGTCCGGAAAATAATCCGGACTCATCTGCTGTTTACAGTGCTGATCTTGCCGGATCGGCCTTAGGTTTCATACTTATTTCAGGACTTATTATCCCTACCCTTGGAATCAGGTCTTCCATCTTTATTTTAGCCGCACTGGTTTTTACCGGTTTTCTTTCCTGTTCAACGGGAAATAAGCGTTAGTTTTATTACTTTTGACATATAATTGCGTTGTACGATGCAAAGTATGAGATATGATAAAAGCAAACGTGAATTTCTAAAAAAGTGCATGGCTTTTTCAACAGGGATGATTTGTCTGCCGTGTTCGGAAATCCTCTCTGAGATTATGAGTGGTGATCAGAAAACCAACAGAAGAATAGCTATGTTCCAGGAGGAGACTGCCAGGGGGATAATGTGCCATATTTGTCCTAATGAATGTGTACTCAAGGAGGGTGAATTGAGTGAGTGTAATAACCGCAAAGTAATTAAATCAAAGCTTTATACTCTGGCTTTTGGTAATCCATGTTCAGCCAATGTTGATCCTGTGGAGAAGAAACCCCTTTATCATTTCCTGCCCGGATCAAGGGCATTTTCAATAGCAACAGCAGGATGTAATATGGTGTGTTTAAATTGTCAGAATTGGGCAATCTCACAAACAAGTCCGGATAAAACAAGAAACTACGATCTGATGCCCGAAAAAGTAGTTGAAGAATCAATCAGTAAAGGCTGCAGATCAATAGCTTATACTTATTCCGAGCCAGTAACTTTTTATGAGTATGTTTATGAAACTGCTCTTCTTGCCAGGAAGGCAGGCATTAAGAATATCGTTAAATCGAACGGTTATATTTACGAAGAACCACTGAGAAAACTTTGCAGTGTCATTGATGCAGCCAACATCGATCTGAAATCATTCAACAACAGCACCTATCTCAGACTTACCGGGGGAAAACTCCAGCCTGTCCTTGATGCTCTCAAAATCTATAAAGAAATGGGAGTCTGGCTTGAGATTACAAATCTTATTGTACCTAACTGGACAGATAACTTTGATGAGATTCGCAGTATGTGCAGATGGCTGAGCGATAACGGATTTAATAAAACTCCGATACATTTCAGCAGGTTCTACCCTACATATAAACTTGAGCAGTTACCTCCCACCCCTGTCGAAGTTCTGGAAAAAGCATCAGAAATTGCCGCTGAAGAAGGATTAATTTATGTTTATACAGGCAATGTTCCCGGCAATGAACATTCTGATACAAAGTGCCCTAAGTGCGGAGCAACGGTTGTTGTGAGACAGGGTTACAGAATTGCCTCAAACACTATCAAAGATGGTAAATGTCATAAATGCGGCACAACCATTGACGGGATCTGGAACTGATAACAGGTAAGCCATAGAAATAATACCAACTCTTTTCCACTTACATGAATCACCAGGAGGTAAAAGATCGCATAAATAAGTTAAGGAGGGAAATTAATAAGCATAATCATCGCTATTATGTTCTAAACCAGCCTGTTATATCAGATCTCGAGTATGATCTTCTTGTTAATGAACTGGAGAATCTAGAAAAAAAATATCCGGAATTAGTTACAATTGATTCACCAACACGCATAATAGGCAGTGATCTGATAAATGAGTTCAGGCAATTTGATCACAAATACCCAATGCTTTCTCTTGGTAATACCTATTCAGAAGAAGAACTCAGGGATTTTGATCTCAGGGTAAGGAAGACCGTACAGGGACCTGTCAGATATGTTTGTGAACTTAAATTTGACGGCACATCTATAAGTATAACATATAACAACGGTGAGATTACAAGGGCAATAACAAGAGGCGATGGTAACAGAGGTGACGATGTTACTCAGAATGTTAAAACAATCAATAGCATTCCCCTCAGGGTATCAGGGAAAAAAGTACCGGATGAATTTACTATCAGAGGTGAGATACTGATGTCGCATGAGGTCTTTGATCAGCTTAATGAAGCAAGGATTAAAATGGGGATAGACCCATTTGCTAATCCGCGTAATGCGGCAGCTGGCACTCTGAAGTTACTTGATCCTGGGGTGGTTGCATCCAGAAAACTGGATTGTTTCTTCTATTTTCTTCTTGGTGAATACTTACCATACAAGAATCATTATGATAACCTTATGGCGGCATCAGAATGGGGATTCAAAGTGCCTGAAAGCATAAGGGTCTATGATAGTATCGATGAAGTAATTCAATTTATTACTGTATGGGAGACGGAAAGAAAATATCTACCTTATGATATTGACGGTGTGGTAATAAAAGTAAATTCTCTTGATCACCAGAAGGAGCTTGGATTTACTGCCAAATCACCCCGTTGGGCAATAGCCTACAAATATAAAGCCGAACAGGCATTAACCAGGTTGTTATCTGTCTCTTTTCAGGTGGGAAGAACAGGAACTGTTACACCTGTAGCTAACCTGGAGCCCGTTTTTCTTGCAGGATCAACCGTTAAACGTGCTTCGCTTCATAATGCTGATCAGATAACACTTCTCGATCTGCATTTAAATGATATGGTTTATGTTGAAAAGGGCGGTGAGATAATACCCAAGATAATCGGAGTTGATCATACTTACAGAAACGATAAAAGTAAAAAGATTGAATTCATTTCTTACTGTCCGGAATGCGGGACACCACTTGTGAAGAATGAAGGAGAAGCAAATCATTTTTGTCCGAACTATCTTCATTGTCCTCCCCAGATTAAAGGCAGAATCGAACATTTCATAAGCAGAAAGGCGATGGACATAGATGGTCTTGGCGAAGAGACTGTTGACCTTTTGTATAATAAGGGACTTATTAAAAATATAGCTGATCTTTACGATCTTGAGGTCTCACAACTATTACCACTTGAACGTCTTGGAGAGAAGTCTGCTTCAAATATTCTCAAAAGTATTGAAAGATCAAAAGCAACACCTTACAAACGTGTTCTATATGCACTTGGGATAAGACATGTAGGTGAAACAGTAGCAAAAACAATTGCAGAAAGATTCAGGTCGATAGATGATCTTATGAAAGCCGGTATTGATCAGTTAACTAGTATTCGTGAAATAGGTCCAAAGATCGCAGAAAGTATTGAATTATTTTTTAATGATCAGGAAAACCTTGAGATAATCAGGCGTCTTAAATCAGCAGGTATTAATCTCAGCGAAAAAACAGACAAAGAGCAACAGGGAAAAGCACTCGAAGGTAAAACAGTTGTAATTTCCGGTACATTCAGGATGCATAGCCGTGATGAATATAAATTGCTTATAGAAAAAAATGGCGGGAAAAATGCATCTTCGGTTTCTGGTAATACATCATTCATCCTTGCAGGAGAAAATATTGGTCCGACTAAAAAGGATAAGGCAGGCCAACTTGGAGTTCCACTGATTAATGAAACAGAATTCCTTAAAATAATTGGAGAATAATAATCCGAAATAGACTATTTACATTATTAAAAAAATTTTAGGTTTGTAAAATGGTTTTATTCGAAAATATCCGACTGAAAATTGGTAATTATATTCTTTCCCGGAAGAAATCAAGGGACAGAAGAAAAATATCATATACCAATATTAGTCAGATTAAAAATATCGGTATTGTCTGGGATGCATCCAGGTCGCAGGAATTCCCTTCCCTCTCGGGTTTCATCCTTAAGATGAAGGAAAGAGGTATTAATGTTAAGATAATAGGTTACTATCCCGGGAAAATCTTACCTGATATGTATACTGCCATAAGATACCTTTCCTGTATCAGGGAAAATGAGTTAAATTATTTTTTTATCCCGGTTACACCTGATGCTGATCAATTTATTCATAATCGCTTTGATATTCTTATTGATATAAATTTCAAAAAGGTATTTCCACTTTATTTCATATCATCATTATCTGAAGCATGCTTTAAGGTGGGATTATCTGATAACAAACCTGAACAGTCACCTTTTGACCTTATGATTGACTGCAAAAACTCAGTAAATATAGATGATTACCTTTATCAGGTATTACATTATCTTGAAATGATAAATTCAGGACCAGACATAATTGTTAATAGATAAGCAAAAAATGAAAAGGCTAAAAGGAACTGGTGTTGCTATTGTCACACCGTTTAAGAACGACTCCAGTATTGATTTTACAGCTCTGGGTCGAATAATTGATCATGTTATTGCCGGTGGAGTCAACTACATTGTTGCCATGGGTACCACCGGTGAATCTGTTACCCTTACCAGGGATGAAAGGAGAGCTTTAATATCTTATGTTCTTGAAGCTATTGATAAACGTGTACCCCTGATAGTCGGTATTGGCGGTAATAATACGCAGGAAGTTATCAACTTCATAAAACACATAAGCTTAAAGGGGGTTGATGGGATATTGTCAGTTGCTCCTTATTATAACAAGCCTAACCAGAGAGGATTACTCCAGCACTTTAAGGCTATTGCGACCTGCAGTCCAGTACCTGTTATTCTGTATAATGTTCCCGGAAGAACATGCAGTAATATTTCAGCAGACACCTGCCTGCAGTTAGCACACGACTGCGAAAACATAGTCGGAATAAAAGAGGCCTCAGGAGATATCACTCAGATTATGAAAATAATAAAGGGGAAACGTGAAGATTTCCTTATGATCTCTGGTGATGACATGATGACTCTGCCAATCATTGCAGCGGGTGGATCGGGTGTTATTTCAGTACTGGCTAATGCATTCCCGGCTCAATGCTGCGAATTAGTGACCCAATCTCTGAAGAACAATTTCAAATCAGCCCGTGAAATTCAATTCCGGTTCATGGAAATGATCGAATTGCTCTTTGTGGAAGGTAATCCTGCAGGAGTAAAAGCTATGCTTAATATAATGAATTTATGTCATAATAACTTAAGACTTCCGCTTGTTCCTGTAAGCAGAACAGTATATTCAAGAATTCAAAAAGCTATTGATGAAGTGAGTACCAGATGATCATAAATTAGGACGCAAATCCTGAGCTGCTTCCTGGTGTTTTCCATGACAATGTTTATATTTTTTCCCGCTGCCACAGGGACACGGATCATTTCGGCCAACCTTCTTTTCCACTCTTACGGGTTCTGCTTTCTGGTTTTGGTCGGGTCCGTCTCCTCCGGTACTGCTATACTGTGAAAAATCACTTTTTGAAGCCCTGTATTTGCTCATGTCAACATGGCGTTTCCTCTGAGCTTCTTTCACCTGTTCGGGATCCTGGATAGGTATATGACCCTTCATAAGTGTGCTTACAACATCTTTATTGATTTTGTTAATCATTGTCTTGAAAAGCTCAAAGGATTCAAACTTATAGATAAGCAACGGATCTTTTTGCTCATAAGTTGCATTCTGGACAGACTGTTTCAGTTCATCCATCTCACGAAGGTGCTCTTTCCATTCATCATCAATAGTTGCAAGTACAACAGTTTTTTCGTATGCTTTTGCCAGTTCCTTTCCTTCCGATTCTGCAGTTGCCTTGAGGTTGGTAACCACCTGAAACACCTTTACTCCGTCGGTAATTGGCACAACAACATTCTCATAAACATGAGACATCCGGTCATATACATCTTTCAGTACGGGATACGCCTGTTGTGAAATTGATTCAACTTTACGCTTATATGTGTTAATAACTTTTTCATTAACCTTTTCTGTAATCTGATCGGAATTACTTTTCATAAAATCCTGGTCTGTAACAGGCGAATCCATTGAAAATGAACGTATAAGATCGAAATCGAAACCTTCAAAATCACCTTCATTATGATAAGTCTCAACCAGGTTTTCAGTTACATCATACATCATGTTGGCTATATCGACAGATAATCTTTCACCAAGAAGTGCATGACGTCTTTTCTTATAGATAACTTCTCTCTGAGAGTTCATAACATCATCATATTCGAGAAGTCTTTTTCTAATACCGAAATTGTTTTCTTCTACTTTTTTCTGTGCCCGTTCGATAGATCTTGATATCATGGGGTGCTGGATCATTTCCCCATCCTTGAGTCCGAGTTTATCCATGATACCTGCTATTCGTTCTGAACCGAAAAGTCTCATCAGTTCATCTTCGAGCGATACGAAGAACTGGGAAGAACCCGGATCGCCCTGCCGGCCTGATCTGCCCCGAAGCTGGCGGTCAACTCTTCGTGATTCGTGTCGCTCAGTCCCTACTATTGCCAATCCTCCAGCTTTTCTGACCTCCTCTGCAAGTTTAATGTCAGTTCCCCTTCCTGCCATATTGGTTGCAATAGTTATCGTACCTTTTTTACCTGCTTCTGCAACAATTTCAGCTTCTCTCTGGTGGAGTTTTGCATTCAGAACATTATGTTTAAGGCCTTTCATCTTTAACATTCTGCTGAGCAGCTCTGATATTTCTACTGAGGTTGTACCTACCAGAACCGGTCTGCCTTCATGGAACATTTTGACCATTTCGTCAATTACTGCATTATACTTTTCTCTTTTTGTTTTATAGACGCGGTCCTCCATGTCGGTTCTGATCACCGGTTTATTTGTCGGAATAACAACTACGTCCAGCTTATAAATATTCCAGAACTCTCCTGCTTCGGTTTCAGCAGTACCTGTCATTCCTGCAAGCTTGTGGTACATTCTGAAATAATTCTGGAGTGTTATTGTTGCATAAGTCTGAGTAGCCTCTTCTACTTTAACATTTTCTTTTGCCTCAATTGCCTGATGAAGGCCATCGGAATATCTCCGGCCTTCGAGAATACGACCCGTTTGTTCATCAACAATCTTTACTTTGTTATCAATGACCACATATTCCGTATCCCTGTCGAATAATGTCCATGCTTTGAGTAACTGACTCATTGTGTGGACTCTTTCCGATTTAACGGAGTAGTCCTGCAGAAGCTCGTCTTTCTTCTTTAGTTTCTCACGATCACTCAGATTAGTCTTTTCAAGGTCGGCAATTTTTGTACCTACATCGGGCAGGATGAAAAAGCTTGAATCTTCAACTGAAGTTGAGATAAGATCAAGACCTTTATCAGTCAGCTCAATCTGGTTAGCCTTTTCATCAATAATAAAAAAGAGTTCATCTGTAACTTTAGGCATCTCCTTGCTGTTATTCTGCATGTAGAAGTTCTCGGTCTTCAGAAGAAGCGACTTATTGCCTTCCTCGCTCAGAAATTTGATAAGGGCATTATTCTTTGGTAATCCTTTAAATGCCCTTAGAAGCAGCATACCTCCTTCTTCAGGCTTTTCTTCGGAAATAAGTTTCTTTGATTCAGCAAGCACTTGAGTAACAAATTTTTTCTGGGCACTTACCAGTTTTTCAACTTTAGGTTTAAGTTCATCAAACTGTTGGGTATCGCTTTTTGCTGTCGGGCCTGAAATGATAAGAGGTGTACGGGCATCATCTATCAGTACTGAATCAACTTCGTCTACAATAGCATAGTGATGTTTTCTCTGAACAAGGTCTTCCGGATTTATGGCCATATTATCCCTGAGGTAATCAAAGCCATATTCATTGTTTGTTCCGAAGGTAATATCGGCCAGATATGCTTTCCGTCTTTCTGCTGAGTTTGGCTGATGTTTGTCAATACAATCAACAGTAAGACCATGAAATTCATAAATAGGCCCCATCCATTCTGAGTCGCGTTTTGAAAGATAATCATTAACTGTAACAATATGGACACCGCGACCGGCAAGGGCATTGAGGAAAACAGGCAATGTAGCCACAAGAGTCTTACCTTCCCCGGTACTCATCTCGGCAATCTTTCCTTTATGGAGAGCAACTCCTCCGATCAGCTGCACATCATAATGAACCATATCCCAGAGGATCTCATTTCCTCCTGCAATCCATGTGTTTTGCCAGTAAGCTTTATCTCCCTTTACCGTAATACTTTCCCTGGTTGCTGCAAGATCTTTGTCGTACTGGCGGGCAGTAACTTCAAGTACACTGTTTTCCTTAAATCGCCTGGCTGTCTCTTTAACAATTGCAAATGCCCTGGGTACAAAGCGATCAAGTATTACTTCAAGCTTATCATCGATAAGCTTTTCTATTTTATCAATTTCATTATAATATTCTTCCTTCTTATCAAAATCCTCTTCCTTATCTGCTTTCTCCTTCAACGACTTGATCTCCTTCTCATCTGCCTCAATATCACTGTGAATTTCTTTCCTCAGTACAATTGTCAGATCCCTTAGTTCATCATTGGATAAACCCACTATTTTTTCATACTCCTCGTAAATTTCTACAACATGCGGGCTAATCTCCTTCATATCCCGCTCATACTTATTCCCGAGAAAAAGGCCCAAAACTTTACTTACAATATTCATTTTAAACTGTTTTTACAGATCTTCAAAATATCATGCAAAATTAGCTTATTTTTTTGTTAAAGGATCAAAGAGAGGTAATCTATTTATGGTCTACCTGATCAGACTATACTTAATTGTATTTGTTATATTATTCTGATAGACCACAATAAAATATATTCCTGACGGATAACCGGAAAGATTGATCTTCATATTTGCATCATTCAGAGATTGCTTGTTTATAATACAGATACCTGATGAATTATAAACGCTGAATTGAACTGGCTTACCACCTTCAAGTCCCTCACTATCAACAGTAATTAAACCATTTCCCGGATTGGGATAAATTCTCAGGGGAGAAGAAATGATTTTTTCGGTACGATTAATAAGTGGATTTATTTTAAAGTCATCTATTGCCCATCCCCATCCGTTAGCATATGGATCAGAGAATAACCTGAACCTGACAAGCAATGAATCGCCTGGTGTTACTTTCCCCAAAATGCGGGGATAGATGGTATGGTTCAGCATCATTGATTCTTTGCCTGTAAAAGTTGAATTCATATCACTGATTGAACTGTTATAAGCTGTTTCCCATGAAGAATCAAACGTGCAATCGTATCCATCTGCAAGACTGAACCATGTTTTACCAAAATCTCTTGAACCCTCAACAATTACATAATCATAAAAGTAGGGAGATCCAAACACTGATCCCTCTTCGCCTGGTTCTACCAGTACGAGTTGCCTGAACGTGATAACCATACCGGTTTCGTCAAAAATCACAGGATGTCTCAGTATTGCTGAAAACTCGAGGCTTGTGTCGTTCTTCTCAGGGCTTTCATATGGATGGTTTGTATGCAGTCCTTTACTGTTGAAGTTAACAGGTTTTGTTATTTCAAAACCACGAGTCAGGAATTCTTCATGTGCATTGTCGAAATCTGTGGAATAACCGGTAAGTACTGCGAATAATGTCTCTACTGGCACTGTATAATATCCATTTTCGGGCATGATCCTGATATTTTTCGACGTAGCTTTATCGACAGCAATAATCCTGTAAAGAATGGAATCACCCCCACTCAATGATTCATATCTGGCATTAATCACAGTTTTGTAAATATCATTCGTATCGGGTGCTAAACCAGCATACACCGGAGGGCGGTCATTAACTTTGTATTCAATGTAAACAGTATCAATTCCAAGATTATCAGTTACTGTTGCTTCGAGCTTTATTGAATCGATCTTTTCAAAAAAGTATTCAGCTGCAGTATGAATTATTTCAGGTTTTACCGTATCAGTACCTATATAAATAGTGTGGGGCCTTTCTACAGCCAGAGAGGGTGATCTGTAAAGACGTAAAAAGCAATCCTCAACAAAGAAATAGTAATCCAGTCTGATATTGTAGGCAGGAATATCCAGATTACCGGTAAATACATCCTCGGATGAAGCGGATAACAGGTATAATGTATCTGAAGTGAGAAAACCGTCGAAAGAATAAACCAGACCGATTTTATCACGATTAAATAATGTATCCGATTCTATTGATGAAGAAATTTCAATTTCAGTTAAATATTCTTCTGTATCTTTTAATGTAGTGTGCTTTATCCTTGTATTTATCCAGCCCATGTCGCCGAATATTGACATAGTCAGTCTTCCCGGATCATGGATTGCTTCACCAAGGTCAATGAAGGGAGTCATAAGTGAATTTTCCGGGAGGGTTCTAATCTCGTCGAGGTGTGAAATGCTCGATCCGGGATCCCACGATGAAGGAGCATAGAGCCTTGCTCTGGTACCCGAGGTATAGTTGTGTAATAAAGGTCCGTCAAAATAGAGCTGTCCGCTGGTAAGTTCTTCAAGGAGAGCTTCCGAATAATTTTCAAATAGAAGTGTATCGGTCAGTCTTTTATCAGTCAGATTCTCAATGAAAGTATCATAAATCATTGGAATGGAGGCTGCTCCGTACCAGCCTATTTCTCCATCGGTATTCATACTATCGTAAAATCCAATTCCATGACAGATCTCATGCAGGATAACAGTAACCAGATCATATTTAAAAACAGGAGTGTTACCGTCAGTACCCGGATACCAGTTCGCCGAGCTGTTAATTATTAATTCAATATCAGCTTCTGAATCTTCGTTAAGACTTTCACCAAAAATCTTTTCGGCAAGCGAAACAGGGTAAAATGCATAAGGTTCCAGTGCGTTAATTCCCCATCCACCGGCAAAAGATGTTATACTTGAGTTTCCAAGTACACCACCTCCTGATATTTGCTGCCAGAATGCCTCAATAGTAATTTTTGCGTCAACGGGCAGCATCGATTCGAGAATTGAAACTGCATAATTCATGGCAGTTTTTGCGTTGTCAGGAAAACCATAATAAAACACAGTTATTGATCCTCTTCCCTTCGCTCCCGGGATTCTGTCAAAACCTTTTGGAGGAGGTATGTATATTCTCTTAATCTTCTTCCCGGCATAGCAGACTCCGGTAACTGAAGAATTCAATACCAGATCCTGAGCCATGGAAAAAGGCTCTGAAATAATCAATAAAAGCGCGATAAGACATTTACTGAACCTTTTCATCATGTGTAGTTAACGACTTGTTAAATATGATCAGCATTTTAGCTTATGTCAAGGTTAAAGGCTTTTTTTAAATCTTTTAGTGAGGAATATTTCGATACAAGATAATTATATTTCTGTTCATCGGAATATAAGATTTCATTTGTTTCCGAAAGATCTACAATCGTCTCAATATCAACTTCATTCATTATGAATTTCTTTTCAAGAAATCCGATAAGTTTACTTTTGTAATTCTGATTAAACAGATCTTTCTGGGCTGCATTACTCAGGTGTATTCTTATTATCTGATTGTTTTCCACCTCTGGTTTAATTGTTCTGAACATGCTGATTATTCTCGCTCCCTCACCTTTAAGCTGATCAGTAAATTCTTCCCATGTATTATTAAACGTTTCTGCAGTAAATTCTTCCTTTGAGCCGTAGTTTTTATCAACAGCTGTTTCATCAGATGATTCCTTTACCCTCTCCTGTGGTTCTTTTTCCTCGGTGATTATTTCTTTTATCGAAAAACTCTTTATTGGCTTTTCAATTACAGGAGTATGTTTGCCTTGCGAAAGATCTCTGTTCCTCTGTTGTATTTCAGGTTGCTCTTCTGACTTACGTATTATCTCTGATTTTGAAGGAAGAGGCAGATCTGTTTCATTCAAATCTGTCTGTTTGGTGTCAGGTTTTTTTTTCTCGGAATCTCCAGCAGGTTTATCTGCCAGGGAGCACAACCTGATCAGTGCCAGTTCAACATGAAGCCTCTGATTCTTGCTTGATTTATACGTAAGATCGCAATTATTGCCGATCTCGAGTGCATTAAACAGGAAACTGACCGGACTTACTGCAGATTGTTTATGATATCTCTGTTTAACAGATGGTGTTGCTTCCAAAAGACGGATGGTTACTTCATCCTTGCTTACCAGCAGATTACGAAGGTGACTGTTAAGGCCCGAAATAAAATTATGACCATCAAATCCTTTTTCAAGTATCTCATTAAATGTCATTAATATTGATGAGACATCACCTCTGAGAGCACTGTCAACAACATTAAAATAGTACTCATAATCCATCACGTTAAGGTTTTCAATTACATCCTTGTATGTGATTTTCTTACCGCTGAGACTTACTATCTGGTCAAATATTGAGAGAGCGTCCCGGAGGGCTCCATCGGCTTTCTGGGCAATGATATGCAGAGACTCCTCTTCAGCAACAACTGCTTCATTATCTGCAACATACGTCAAGCGCCCAACTATATCTTCAATTCTAATCCGGTTAAAATCAAATATCTGGCAACGTGAAAGTATAGTTGGTATAATCTTATGTTTTTCAGTGGTGGCAAGAATGAAAATTGCATGGGGAGGAGGTTCTTCGAGAGTCTTAAGAAATGCGTTAAAAGCCGATGAAGAGAGCATATGAACCTCATCGATAATATATACGCTGTATTTTCCTATCTGAGGTGGTATTCTTACCTGATCAGTAAGGTTTCTGATGTCGGTCACCGAATTATTTGAAGCAGCATCCAGTTCATGGATATTGAAGGACCTCATAGAGTTAAATGACAAACACGACTCACATTTATCGCATGCTTCAGAGTTCTCTTTCAGGTTATCGCAGTTTATTGTTTTTGCAAAAATCCTGGCACAGGTTGTTTTACCTACTCCTCTCGGCCCACAGAAAAGATACGCCTGTGACAGGTGTTTGCTTCTGATTGCACTTTTCAGCGTGTTTGTTATTGAATCCTGACCGACAACCATATCGAAAGTTGACGGTCGATATTTCCTTGCTGAAACAATAAAGTTTTCCATACAAAACTGAACACTTGTAATTTCATAACTGATTAATTACAAATATAGCTAAAAAGCTTTCCTGACATAATAGTGTTTAAAAATATAAGGAGATTTAATATTTCACTTAGATGGATTGACATGGTTACTAATAATTTTCAGCCAATTATTTTTTGTTTGAATCAAAATAATCGTACTTTTGCGAGCCGAAATCAATTTACTATTAAACAATAGACTACAATGTTAAATCAGTACGAAACCGTTTTCATTACAACTCCCGTTTTATCTGAGAACCAGATGAAGGAAGCGGTTCATAAATTCAAGAAGGTCATCGCCGACAATGATGGTGAGATCGTTCATGAAGAGAACTGGGGTCT
Organism: uncultured Rikenellaceae bacterium; assembly: GCA_964596715.1. Taxonomy (GTDB): domain Bacteria; phylum Bacteroidota; class Bacteroidia; order Bacteroidales; family VadinHA17; genus LD21. The sequence continues at coordinate 33,059 of CAZQVL010000005.1, read as the reverse complement.
TAAGAAGCTGGCCTATCCAATCCAAAAAAAATCTACAGGTTTTTATTATCTGATTGAGTTTACGGGCACAGGTGATCTGATCGAAAAACTTGAAGTCCAATATCGCAGAGATGAACGGATAATCAGGTTTTTAACTTTCAAGATGGGAAAGTTTGCTGTTGAATATGCAGAAAAGAAGAGAAAACAAAAAGAATCAGAAAAACTGAAGGAGGAATAAGCTATGGCACAGAATGAATCAGAAATCAGGTATTTGACTCCCCCAACCGTTGAAGTCAAAAAGAAGAAATATTGCAGGTTCAAAAAAAACAGGATAAAGTATATCGATTACAAGGATCCTGAATTTCTCAAGAAGTTACTCAATGACCAGGGTAAGATCCTGCCTCGCAGAATAACCGGGACATCGCTTAAATATCAAAGGAAAGTGGCAAAAGCAGTTAAGAGAGCCCGTCATCTTGCCCTTCTTCCTTACGTCGCTGACCTTTTAAAATAGGGAGGATTAATAATGGAAATAATTCTATTACAGGATGTCGATAAGATTGGACTAAAAGATGATATCGTTCATGTAAAGAACGGTTATGGTAGAAATTTTCTGATTCCTAAGGGTTATGCCATAGCTGCAACACCATCAGCAAAAAAAATACATGCCGAAAATCTTAAACAGAGAGCCCACAAAGAGGAAAAAATAAAAGCCGCTGCGCAAGAGATTGCTGATAAACTGGCGGATGTTGAAATTGTTATAGGAGCAAAAACAAGCTCTTCTGGTAAAATTTTTGGTTCAGTAAATACTATCCAGCTGGCTGAAGCTTTAAAAGAAAAGGGATTTGAGATCGACAGAAAAAATATTACCTTTCCTGAAGATCAGATAAAAGAAGTAGGTAATTACAAAGCTTTTATCAAACTGCACAGAGAAGTTAAGGTAGAAATCAACTTCGAAATACAAGCAGTATAGTCAGGAATAAAAATAATCTCTGCTTATTTCCCGGGTGATCTGAATTAGTTCTGATTATCCGCCACTGTTTCACTCGGTATCTTGTAAAACCACTTTCACAGCTATTGTTTCAATCTCGATGAGGGCACCCAAAGGTAATTCTTTTACTGCAAATGCTGCCCTTGCCGGCTGATTATCAGGATAATATCCCGCATAAACTTCATTCATAGCTTTGAAGTTGGCCATATCGGTCAGATAGCAAGTTGATCTGACAACATCCCGGAAGTAATAACCCGCTTCATTAAGGATCGCTCCGATATTCCTTAAGACCTGTCCGGTCTGGACTTTTATATCACCATCTACAAGCTTACCTGTTTCCGGATTGACTGGTACTTGTCCTGAAATAAAAAGCATCCCGTTTACTTCAACAGCCTGACTGTAGGGACCGCCAGCAGCCGGTGCTTTTATAGTTTTGATAATCCTTTTCATAATTACATTATAACTATTTATATAGATTAGTACTCGTCATGATAATCTTTCCGACGTTCATATTTTAAATCAGCCAGAACAGAGGCCTTAACCCTTATCATAAAGTTCCACATTTTCATAGAACCGTTAGGTATCCAGTTAAAACTCATATCCCAGCAATGGAGATCACGTGTAATTCCGATCTGTGTCATTGTGATCTCTTTCATCCTGAAATCGTAACCACTGGTATAGTTAACTGACATTTTCTTTGTAAGAGACAGTGTTCCATTCAAGGACAAAGCCTGGCTGACAGTGGACTTTAAAGCTTGTTTCCTGTAATTAAGATTATATCTTATACTCAGCGACCACGGAACATCAAAGTCGGAATAACCATATTCATCAAAAACTCTTCCAGAAATTGTCTCTTCTGAGAATTCACGTAACCCAGGCTCCTGGTTTGAGCCTGCAGTTATTTCTCTTGAGAGTTCGGTACCGGAAGGTTCCTCACTCCTTTCCCTGTTACTCCTGAAGAGCCTCCCAACATCAAAATCAAGGCTGAAAGAAAAATTATTAAGCCTCATTAATTTTTTATTCTGGCTATATAAAAAGGTACCTGTTTGTCTGCCCAGGCTATCAAGGGCATATAATGAAAAACTACTGTTAGCTGATATATTGAAATTATTGGCAATCGTTGTTCGCATTACCATCGATACCGGTGACCATTTAATTGAATCTGCAAATACATTATAAGATGTGGAAATACCGAAATTATCAATTAACTTGATCTTTGAAGCCTTACCAGTTGTATCATTCTTTGAAAACACTTTTGCCTCAACAATATTAACAAGACTAAAAGATATACCACTACTTCGTCTTGATAATGAAGGAGTTCCGAAAATATTACCCTCAAAGACAGAATATTCGCCCATTCGTCCGGTTGAATCAAGCTGAACTTGCCTGTACATATCTGAACTTAAACCTTTTAATGAAGGAATGTAACTGAAACTTACTGAAGGTTTTATAACATGCCGGATTGCCTGTAATCGGGCATCCGGTTTGGTAAAGGTAAATGTTCCGAAAATCTGAGGACTGAAATTAGCGCTTATTGAAGGATTAATAGCGTGTCCATAAAAAAATCCTCTTGCGGTATCAATCACAACTACAGGTGTAATTTTATTTATATCCGGATCAAAATAACCCGGGTCCCATCTTTTTTCAATCTTTTGAGTATATAGAACACCTGAATAGGTAACTGCCGGAGAAATGGAAAAATTTTTAAAGAGACGCAACTGAAAACTGACAGGGATTTCATGTTTAAAACCGTTTCTCATATTATTCCAGACCTCTTTATTAAAAAGGAGACTGTCATATGTATTTATCTGGTTGTCAAGTGATGCAGAATATTGAAACTGGAACTCCTCGTACCATTTCTTTGTTCCTGAAATGGTTCTGCCTTTAAACGGATAAATTCTACTTACATTAAAACTGATTTTTGGCAGGTTAAGACTTACTGTCTTGTTTCTGACGTTCTGGCTATGATTCATGCTGGTTGCAAGATTAAAAGGAGTTCCCTGCCAGGTCCTGGAATAACTTACACTCGATTGTCTCTGAGTAGTCACATGCTCATTTACAACATAACTGTTAGTCCTGTCATAACCACTGGAACTCATATTCACACTTGCCGAAAACCTTGATCCGGGTCTGGCTTTCGCATTCTGGTTATAGGTCCAGCCTAATTTGTAATTTGATGTTTTGGTATAATCGGGTAATCCTTTATGACCTGAAATATTATTTGCATAACTGAACGAGAAGTTACCACTGTATTTGTAGAGTCTGTTGTAATTAGTGGTTGCTGTTATCAACCAGGTTCCGTTCGTATAAATATTACCTTTCAGAGAAAGATCAAAATAATCGTTTATTGCAAAGTAATATCCCCCATCGGTAAGTGAATAACCACGTTGTTGTTCCTGTCCAATCTTAGGGATGATGATCCCAGATGCCGCCCTTTTGGTCTGGATAGGAAAAAATCCGAAGGGTATGGCTATTGGCAGGGGAATCCCTTCCAATACAAGGTTGCCCGGACCTGAAATGATCTTTTTACCCGGGTAAACCTTGGCTCTGGGCAGATTAATATAAAAGTGTGGCGTATCTGCATCACAGGTGGAGTAGGTGCTTTTATAAATATTTGAAGTACCGTCTTCAAACAGTTTGGTAACTTCACTGTGAAGGAGCCCATCTTCCTGCTGGGTAACAATATTCTTTGCAATTCCCTTTTCCGTTTTAAAATTATAGATCAGCTCCTCCGTTTCATATTCCTCCGATCCGTTCTTAAATACAGGCATACCTGTAAGGTTTCCGGTTGAGTCTCTTCTTCCTGCAGCATAAACAGTATTCAACTCCATGTTAAATACTATGGAGTCTGCTCTGATTTCGGTCTCTCCATAGATTACTTCTGCCTTGTCTATAAGCGTAGCGGTTTTATTAATAAGATCATTCTTTATATAATCTTCAGCATTGTAAGAAACCGTCACATCAATAGCATCTGAAGATATATGTTTTATATTTCTGTATAATGTATCGGCTATAAGCGAATCCTGCCGTATCTGAATAGTATCAAAAGCAACCGTTTGTCCCTGAGAGAGCAATGAAAAAGACTGGACCATCACGAGGAACACTACAAGTAACCGCTTTTTGTTAAAAAAATACAACTTAAATACTAATTTTGTATAGTTTTTGCGTGACGTCGAGATGTCAGTGGTAAAACTAATTAAAAAAACATAAACCAAATATGGGCACAGGAATTTATAACGTCAAACTTTATACCAATAATATATTCAAATTCAAATTGCTTATTCTTTCGTTTATCATACTCATGTTACCGGGAATATCCCGTGCTTTTGAAAATGAAAAGAAATGGGTAATAGTCATTGATGCTGGTCATGGTGGAAGGGACCCCGGAGCACTCGGATCGTACAGCAAGGAAAAGAATATCACTCTTCCAATAGCTTTAAAAACAGGTGAATACATTGAGAAGAATATAAGCAATGCAAAAGTACTTTACACAAGAAAAAATGATGTTTTCATGGATATTTGGGAGAGAGCGGAATTTGCCAATAAGAACAAGGCAGACCTTTTTGTCTCTATCCATGTAAACTGGGCGAAATACAAGAGTATTCATGGTACTGAGACGTTTGCAATGGGATTGGCCAAAGACCAGGAGAATCTTGAGGTTGCAATGAAGGAGAATGAAGTTATTCTCCTTGAAGATGATTATACTACCAAATATGAGGGATTTGACCCGAAATCACCGGAATCATACATCATGTTTACGCTCATTCAAAATATATATCTGTCGCAAAGTACCGATCTGGCCTCCAAAATACAGAGTCAGTATAAAGAAAGGGTGAACAGGATCGACAGGGGCGTCAAGCAGGCTGGATTCGTGGTACTTTTCATGACCACTATGCCCAGTGTTCTTACCGAAATTGGTTTTATTACCAATGTTGCTGAAGAGAAGTTCCTTAACTCAAACCAGGGTCAGGATTACATTGCTTCAGCAATCTTCAGGGCCTGCCGGGATTACATAACTGAAATAGACAAAAAAAGCGGCATATCAGCAGTGAGAAACCAGAGCAGCAATCCATCAGGTGATGATCCTACTGTGATTACAGAAAATGCCGGTGAAGTATCATATAAGGTTCAGATAGCAACATCATCAGCACCAAAAGAATTAAATTCTGAAAATTTTACAGGATTAAAAGATGTTACAGAAATAAAGGATGATGATCGTTATAAATACACTACCGGCAACTTTAAGGATTACACTGAGGCTGTAATATACAGAAAAACCATTGAGGCCATTTATCCTGATGCTTTCGTAATTGCAGTAAAAGGTAACAAAATAGTACCTTTACAGGAAGCTTTGGAACAAAACGAGAAAAAATAAAACCCTCCAGCAAATGAAAAAAATCTCAAATGAAATTAAAGTCGGGATTACTGCCTTGATAACCATTCTGGTATTTATCTGGCTTTACAATTATCTTAAAGGGAAAAATCTTTTCAGCAGTAAAGCCCAGTACTATGTAGTATATAATAAGGTAGGTGGTCTGGCTGAATCAAGTCCGGTGGAGGTTAACGGATACCAGGTTGGAGTCGTCCAGTCTATCCGGTTCATTGATGCTACAAGTGGCAGATTACTTGTTACACTTACTGTTGACAAGAATTTTAAACTTCCTGTAAATACTGTTGCTGAAATAACCACAGCGACTTTAATTGCAGGGATGAAGGTTCAGTTCATTTACGGGGATGGTCCGGGAACCTATAATTACGGAGATACAATTCCAGGCAGGCTAGCGGAATCTATTCTTAAAATTATTGAAAATGAACTTTACCCTGTAAAGGATAAAGTGGTTCATCTTATTAGTGCTTTTGATTCTGTAATAAGTTCTGTCAATGAGATTTTCAATCCCGAATTCAAAAAGAATTTTGCCGAAACCGTGGCTGGTTTTAATGGTACCATACAAAGTCTCGAAGAGGTTATAGCTTCTAAAGAAGCTGAACTTAAAGCGACTCTTGATAATATCAACACCTTTACAGGAATTCTGGCTGAAAATTCGGAAAAGATGAATAATGTTTTCAGTAATATCGAATCCATTACCGATACTCTGGCTTCCGCTGATATCTATGAATCTGCAACAAACCTGAAGAAAAGTCTTGAGAAGGCTTCAGTATTACTGGAGGGCCTTGCTGGCGGACGCGGAACCGCGGGACAGTTAATGACCAACGATTCACTTTATGTTAATCTGACAAACAGTTTGATGAGTCTTGACCTTCTTTTGCAGGATTTAAAAGCCAATCCGAAGAAATATGTACACTTTTCCGTTTTCGGCAGAAAAAATGTATCTCAGTAGTAGGATTTCTCTAAAATTCAGATTATCTTGATCTTTGTTCGGTAAACAAAATTGATGACAATATAGTCCTTATTTTGACAGCTCTTTGTTGAATTTTGATTACGAAAATATAATGAATTGGTATACACTGATAAAACAGAAATATCATTATTATATTATTGATAATCAATTCATTATGATGGTAAAAAAATATTACAATTATAAGTTATTGATGGTTAAAAACATATACTTTTTTTGAAAAAGTCAAGTAAAAAAAATTTTTTTTTTAAGTTTTTTTTTTACAAATATTGCTTCCTAATTAAGCTTGACTCGGAATCTTAAAATTAATAACAGTTAACCTCGATGAACAAAACACACAATGATGTCTGGAATAACTGTCTTCAGATAATCAAAGACATTATTCCTTCCATCAGTTACAAAACATGGTTTGAACCTATTATTCCACTAAAGCTTGAAAATAATGTTTTAACAATTCAGGTACCAAGTCCTTTTTTTTATGAATACCTCGAGGAACAATATATTGATATTCTAAGAAAGACCCTAAGGCGTGAGATTGGAGCTGACGCCAAACTGGAATATAATGTTGTGATGGAGAATGCCAATTACTCAGATGGGAAACCCTATACTGTGCGCTATCCTTCGAGAAACAAAACTGATCTTAATAACAAACCTGTTCAGGTGCCATTTGATGTTACTCAACCTTCAATAAAAAATCCGTTTATTATCCCCGGAATAAAGAAAGTCCATTTCGATCCGAAACTCAATCCCGACTACAACTTCAGTAACTTTGTAGAAGGTGAATGTAACAGACTTGCAAGATCTGCCGGCATTGCAGTCGGAAATAATCCCGGGGGAACTGCCTTTAATCCACTTATGATATACGGCGACTCCGGACTTGGGAAAACACATCTTGCACAAGCCATAGGTATACTCGTCAAAGAAAAACATCCCGACAAAGTAGTTCTTTATGTTAACGCAAATAAGTTTCAGACTCAGTTCGTTGAATCTGTAAGGAACAATAATAAAAATGACTTTCTCCATTTTTATCAGATGATCGATGTGCTTATTCTTGATGATGTTCACGAATTCGCAGGAAAGGAAAAAACTCAGGATACATTCTTTCATATTTTCAACCATCTCCACCAGTCAGGAAAACAGCTGATACTCACATGCGACAGACCTCCGGTTGAACTGCAGGGAATGGAACAAAGGCTTCTTTCAAGATTCAAATGGGGCCTTCAGGCTGATCTTCAGAGACCCGATTATGAAACCAGACTGGCAATACTTAAGAAAAAAGCCTATAATGATGGAATCGAATTACCTGATGAAATATTCGAATTTCTTGCTATTAATATCTCCAATAACATCCGGGAACTCGAAGCAGTGCTGATCTCCCTCTATGCTCAATCAACCCTTAACCGTAAGGAAATCACTCTCGATCTGGCCCGGCAGATGGTTGAGAAACTTGTCAGTACATCAAGACGTGAAATAACTATCGATTATATTCAGAAAATTGTTTGTGAATATTATAAGATCCCTATTAATATAATCCAGGGTAAAACAAGAAAAAGAGAGATTGTTCAGGCACGGCAAGTCTCAATGTACTTCTCCAAAAACCTTACAAAAGCCTCCCTGGCCAGTATTGGTACACACATAGGTGGAAAAGACCATGCAACTGTTCTACATGCGTGCAAAACTGTGAATAATCTTATCGACACTGACAAACACTTCAGAAACCAAATAAATGAAATTGAGAAAAAGCTAAAAGTATAAAGTATGATGATAGATAATAATGACCTTGTTAATAAGTTTTTCGAAAAATATGGGAACAGGGATGAAAAACCTGTTCTTTTTTTCTCACCGGGCAGAGTAAACCTTATTGGTGAACATACCGATTACAACGGAGGATTTGTTTTCCCCTGTGCTCTTAACTACGGAACATACCTTTGTATCCGGAAAATAAATGAAAACAAACTTATATTCAGTACACTCAATTTTGATGAGGATGAGGAAGTTGAGATAAAAGGGCTCTTCGTAAATGAAAGTAAGAAGTGGATTAATTATCCTCTGGGAGTAATAAATGAATTCCTCAGGAAACAAATTACAATTACCGGTCTTGAATTTCTCTATTTTGGGGATGTTCCAAACGAAGCCGGCCTCTCCTCCTCTGCTTCCATTGAAATGGTTACTGCAGTTGCAATTAATGATCTGTTTAATAGTGATTTAAGCACTTTAGAACTTGTCAAAATGAGTCAGAGGGCTGAGAATGTGTTTGTTGGAATGAATTGCGGGATCATGGATCAGTTTGCTGTTGGCTTCGCGAAAAAAGACCATGCAATTTTCCTGAATTGTGATACACTTTACCACGAAAATGTTCCTCTTAATCTCAATAATTGCTCACTTATTATTACAAACACTAATAAAAGAAGAGGTCTGACCGATTCAAAATATAATGAGAGACGCAGCGAATGTGACATGGCTGTAGAGCTGCTTCAGGCTTATAAACCAATTCGTAACCTGAGTGAACTCAGTACAGAGGAACTCGGAGTGCTTCCAAAACATATCAAAGATCCGGTTGTATTAAAAAGGGCCAGACATGTAATCAGCGAGAACGACAGAGTTGCCGAAGCAGTTAAAGTACTGAGAGAAGATGATTTAATACGTTTTGGAGAGTTGATGAACCTGTCGCACGATTCACTTAAGGATGATTATGAGGTCACCGGTATTGAGCTCGATACACTGGTTTATGAAGGGAGGAAGCTGCCCGGTGTGATAGGCACTCGTATGACCGGCGCCGGATTCGGCGGATGCACTGTCAGTATTGTAAAAAATGATGATGTTGCCGGATTTATTAAGAACCTGGCTTCGGTATATCAGGAAAAAACCGGACTGGTACCTGACTTTTATCAGCCCGAGATAGGTGAAGGAGCGACTAGGATTGGATAATCACACTCCTTCATCTGCTTCTTCTGCTATCAAAATCCTTATTTGCAATATCTTTTACACATCTGAAACCGACTGTCGCACTTCTGTCAAATCCTGGTGAGACCATCAGAAATATTTGTGTTTTGTCAAGAGGCTGCGGACCACCCTGTATATACCACCAGCTTGAATCGGGTTTGAAGTAACTGCCCCCGCGGATTATCATAAAGTAATTTGTTCCGTTAAAGTACATATCATTGGTTAGCTGCCACACATTACCTACCATATCCATAACACCATAAGGACTTTGTCCTTTGGGGAATGCATCGACGGGTGTCTGCCTGTCAAATGCATTATTACAGTATGTCCCGTGAAAATCATTGCCCCATGGCCACTGCCGGTTATCCAGCCCCTGAGCGGCAAGCTGCCACTCAGCCTGTGTTGGCAATCTCTTACCTGCCCATCTGGCATACGCCATAATATCTTCATAACTTACATAAACGACCGGATACTTATCCTGACCCTGCTTGTACATTCCGTATTGCCAGTGTTTCAGATAATTTGAAGTATCAGCAGGCCGGTAACCCGTATTGACAAGAAAATCATAATACTGGGCATTTGTAACAGGATATTTATCGATCAGGAAACTGTCGATCTTAACAGTTTTGCCAGAAATATCAGGATATGGAATAAAATCCTCGTTTGTGGTTACACTAAATGTAAAAAGTGAACCAGGAATCAGAACCATATCTGAAGGAATACCGGAAGACCTTTCAGTTCTTTCCACTCTGCTGATAATCCAGGGAGCACCTCCTTTATGAAACAAAACGTTCTCATCTCTTAATCTCTTATTTTCTATTAGTTGCAGAACAATCTTACCCTCATAATAACCAAAAATATCTTTTATCCTGATTACCGTATCATTTGCGATTCTGAATTCTTTATACTCCGTCTGGTATGAGGGATTTCCTTTCCAGATCAGAACATTTCCTTTTCCAGTGCTATTAATCCTGATTGAATCACCGGTAATTTCCGATAGAAGAATATCCGGCAACTCAGCAATACAGTCAACTGATCCTTCCCTTCTTGTTCCAGAGTATGAGGCGGGCCAACCAGATGCTTTTGCATTAATATAAACTGTTCCATTCTCAGTTAAAGGGGTGAGATTTTCGTGGTTCCATAATGAGACATAGTGTTTTCCTTCTTTATTATCCACCTTAAACAATTGTCCTTCTAATCCTTCCTGTCTCATATTTAAAACAGTATAGATGACCTTTTCTCCTGATTCCCATTTATTTACGAATACATTATCCGCTGTGGTCTCGATAAGCGGAGTCCAGTCGTTATCAAGGAATGCATCGTTATTTTGTCTGAGAATGAACGTGGTTCGCGAAAGGTATTCGAGATCATTCCTGTATTCTTCATCCCTTCCTCCCGGTCTGAACATATTCAACTCTGTTCCGTAACCGTTGAAAAAAGCTATCGCGATCTCGCGATGAATACGATCCTCTCCCACATCGCAGACTCTGAAAATTGCAAAATCCGGTTTTATCAGCTTGTTCAGATTTAGTTCGGGACTCATGTAAATGGCATTATGAACACGTCCCGATATTATTCCCGGCATATCTCCCGGGACAGCCATCCCCTCAGAATACATTACAACTCCGCTTCGGATACTGTCAGCCGCAGCCTGCAGTTCAAAACTCGAGCTTCCTCTCGTATCAAGAACAACGCCGTCTGCTTCGGTTTCCTCTATCAGAGATGCCATACCTTTATAATGATCTTCCAACCTGGTACTGTTATCCCAGGGATTATAAGCAATGAAAAACCTTGTTCCGGCCTGACGGGACATTATTACAAAACTCCTTAACTGGGAAGTTCCTCCCGGCAGATTTCTGTACATATCCCACTGGTTCCTCTGGTCCAGTCCGAGGCGTGGCCATGTCGGCCATATCCCAAATACATCAATATTTCCGAATAGTTCTATTCCTTCCCTGATTAATTCCGCATAAGTATATCTTCGTGTAAACCTGTCATAAAACTGCCTGTCCCAGGCCATTTGCAGAATTATCAGATAGCTCTCTTTAATCCAGGCAAGGTCAGGACGTTCGAAAAGTGTATCAACAAATTCCTCGAGGTCATATAAATACCTGTCTCTGAACATCATACGCAATCCATTCTGCCATTCGCCCTTAAAAACATCTGCATAAATTGAATAATAAACCTTTGCTCCGGGTGGTAAGAGAGTCTGATATCTTTGTATCTGCCCGCCTTCAGTTTTCTGGCGTCGTGTAACTGCACATACTGAAAAATCTTCATTTGCACTAAAGGATGAATAACCCAGCTCCCATGCATTATCAGGAAGAATTACACGTACAGGCCGGTATCCCGGGCGGAACAGCCATGCTCTGGCAAGATTCCTGGGGCCCTGCCCTGTAATATATATAGCATCGCTATCGGTGCCAAACGGAACTATATTACTTACAGAAACTGTATCACCGGATATATTCTCAAATATAAATTCTCCTTTCCAGCCTGTTAAGGAAACAGGAAACGGTTGAAACATAACCTTCAGCCTTTCATCAAAAACCTGTATATAAACATCCTCATCTTTTATTGCACCGGTGTTATATGTATTATAATTTTTATCATCAACCAGGAAACTTATAACAGGTTTGTTCCGTATAAGGTTTAAGGATGTACTATCAGTTAAAACAAAGGAGTCAGTTCCTAATCCTGCTCTGTCAGAAATACTTACGGTCATGAGCGTTTGGGCTTCCGATAGGACAGGTATCATTAGTGTATAGAAAACTGCGAATAAACGGATAATTGGCCGTGTATAATTCATGGATAGCAAAATATTAAACCTCTTTTATTTCGCAATATATAACTTACCAGGCATTTAAAAAATTGTTTTTGGTATGTGGCTGGAGTAATTACTTTACGATTTGATAATTGTAACAATATTTTTTCGTTCAACAATTAAAAAATTGTAATTTTGACGATCTTATAAAAGTAAATGTACTAATGTCAAAATTATTCAGGATATTAAAAATTTTTTTAATTTTCATCTTAATTGCCTTATTTACAGCCTGTGCATCCACTAGAAAGAACCCGTATCTAAAAAAAAGACGTAAATCTTCGCGAGTTAATACAAGCCAGCTTGGGAGGAACAGATATTTCTTCTCACCCCATTATCAGAAAAAGCTGATTAAAAGTTACAAACGAAAATAGGAAGCGGATCTATTATTCATTACAGGTTAAGATCAATCCATCATACGCCAGGATTATTTCAGGAGGCAACTCTGCTGATACTTGTTCGTAGCGGCCCATCTGATGACTTACATGAGTTATGAATGCTTTTTTAGGTGATATTTCCCTGATGAAGTCAATTGCTTCTCTGAGGCTAAAATGAGAAATATGTTTTTCCTTACGGAGAGCATTAACAACAAGGTATTTAACACCAAACAACTTTCCCTTGCTCTCTTCCGGAACGTAATTAGCATCGGTTATATAGGCAAAATTTCCAATTCTGTATCCAAAAACAGGAAGACGGTAATGAAATACTCTCACAGGTATTATTGGAATACCGTTTACACTGAAACTGTGATCATTTACCGTATTTAGCCTCATCTTCGGTATCCCCGGGTACTGGTATTCTGCAAAAACATATGAAAACTCTTTTCTTATTGCTTTCAGGACTCTCTCCTCCGCGTAGATGTCTATAGCATCCTGGCTTTTATAGTTGAAAGCTCTCACATCATCTATTCCTGCAATATGATCTTTGTGTTCATGAGTCAGGATTATTGAATCGAGTTTTTTTACACCTTCTCTGAGCATTTGCTGACGGAAATCGGGACCTGCATCAAAAAGCAGGGTCGTCTCTTCCTCTTCGTAGAGCAGGGAGGTTCTGAGTCTTTTGTCACGCGGATCCTCAGACTGGCATGTTTCACACTCGCAAGCTATTACCGGGACTCCCTGTGATGTACCTGTTCCAAGAAATGTAATTTTCACTCTATACAGTATTTAACAACAAACCTAAACCAAAAAAGATTAACAGGCAACATGTCAGAGTTTTTTGTTTCTGAAATAAAAGTGATAAATTGTAATTTTACTGAATAAACCAAAGTGTGTGATGGGTTCCGTTTACCTGATACCTGTAATCCTGGGTGGTGACGATTTTCTGAAAGTGATCCCCGAGAAGGTATTAACACTTACCCGATCTCTGAGGTTCTTTATTGTTGAGGACATACGAAGCGCCAGAAGGTATCTGAGACTTATTGACAAAGCCTTTCCGATCGATGAGTGCGAATTCTTTGAACTTAATGAACAGACTGCCGGGGCAGACCTCGGCCATTATCTTGATCCCGTGCTTGGCGGTTCAGATATCGGAATAATGAGTGAAGCCGGACTTCCGGGTATTGCTGACCCTGGTGCACGCATTGTTGCATTGGCTCATCAGAAAAACATTACGGTCATACCTCTTTCGGGTCCATCATCAATAATTCTTGCGTTAATTTCATCCGGACTAAACGGACAGAACTTCTCATTTAACGGTTATCTTCCGATAAAATCCCGGGAAAGATCAGCACGGCTCCGGGAGCTTGAGATGAATTCGCGGAAGGGATATGCACAGATCTTTATGGAGACACCTTATCGGAATCAGCAGATGCTTGAGTCAATACTTGCAACATGCCGTCCTGACACAAACCTTTGTATTGCAGCAGATATTACACTTCCAACAGAATCCATCAGAACTATGAAAATATCGGAATGGAAAAAAAGAATGCCAGTACTTAAAGGCAGACCGGTAATCTTTATCCTGCAATAATTTTATCAGAGCCCGGGGCCGGGAATAAGCCGTACAAGTTCGACATCAAACAGCAGTGGAGTATAACCGGGTATCGGATACCAACCCGTAGAGCCATATGCAAGATTTGACGGAACCAGAAACTTTGCTTTTCCTCCATCCCTCATATAGGTTATCCCTTCATCAAATCCCGGAAGGACCCATCCCTCATCTACCGGGAAGATTAAAGTATCTTCGGTTCCGACATTTGTGTCAAAAACCGTACCGTCGAGATACATTCCGGTATACATAATAAATGCAGTATCGTGCGTAACTGTCAATTCACCAGGACCAATTTCAACTTCAAGGTAATATAATCCACTGGGTTTAAGCTCAAAAGCAAGATCTGGGTGGTTCGCAAGATAATTATCTATTTCAGCTCTTTCCTCATCTTCATACTTTTTAGAAACTTTACATGATACAGCAGTAATCAGTATCACGCCAAATAAGATAATAGAAGTAATGTGATTTTGTATTCGTTTCATAATATTCAGTTTAATTCAATGCCTGTCAAAAATCATTCCGTAAATTATTTGTCGCCCAAGATAGTAATATTATAGACTATTACAGCTCTTGAAGGTATCTTTTTCCCATCTCCCAGCAAACCATACGCTAAAAAAGAAGGTAAGATAAAGATTGCCTCTGCACCCGGCTTCAACATCCTTAAGCCTTCGTTCAGTCCGGCTTCAACTTCACTCTTGCCCAGGATTATTTCTTTTGGACCAAGTTCCTCTGATGAATAGCACTGTGTTCCGTCGAGAAGGGAGCATTCATATTCGAAAACTACCTTATCATTGTCAGTAAAGAGATCTCCTGATCCCTCCTGATTTATAAAATACCATAGTCCGGAGGATGATTCTTTCATTATCAGATTCTTCCGTTCGATGTAATTTTCAATCCTTTCCCTGTCTTTACGAACAAGATACTTATTAAGATCAGCCATCTCACTTTTCCCAGGTTTGCCGGGCACAGTGCTTCTCTCCTGCCTGTTACTGCAGGACATCAATACCAGAATAAGGATAAAGAATATAGACGATCTTCTGTTCATTATAATCGAAATTCAATATTTCAACTGCCAGATATTCTCTTTCAGGACTTTCATGAAGTAGGCAATAGTATTCTCCAGTGAATCATAATAATCACCCCCTGAAGCGTTTAAATGACCTCCTCCGGAAAAATACAGTGAGGCAAATTCATTTACAGGAAATTTTCCTCTCGAACGAAAGGATAGTTTAATATTATTTTCCTTCTCAATAAAAAGAGTTGAAAAGACAATTCCTTTTATTGACAGAGGCAAATTAACGAATCCTTCGGTATCACCTTTTACGTAGTTATAATCAGTCAGATCCTTTTTTGTAAGATAGATATACGCGCTTTTATATTCCGGTATTATGACCATCCTTTTATCCAGTGCATATCCCATCAGTCTCATACGGTCTTCAGAAAAGTTATTGTAAACTCTATTAAAGATTTCATCCCTTTCAATTCCGTAATCAAGCAGTCCGGCAACAGTTCTGAGAGTGTCGCCTGAATAGGTTCCATATTCAAAGTTCCCGGTATCGGTAATAATTGCAACGTAAACAGCCACAGCATACGGAGTGTTAAGAAACTGACTTCCATGAATGTTGCTGATAATATCATTTAACAATTCAGCAGTTGAGCATCTTGAAGGATCAGTTATTATAAGGTCTGCAAAATCCTCAGGATCCAGATGATGGTCTATTATTACTTTGAAAGCGCGGGAATTAATGATAAATTTTTCAGCTTCTCCGAGCCTGTTCGATTGGTTGAAATCGAGCATTATAATCAGATCTGCTTCTCTGATCAGCTTTTTGCATTCTTCCCTGTCCCTGATGAAAATATTTATTATTTCTGCTCCATCCATCCACTTGAGAAACTCCTGAAGGTTGTTTGGAGAGAGCATGTTAACATTTCTGCCTGTTGTCTTAAGATATTGATAGAGTGCTAATTGAGATCCGATTGCATCACCATCAGGATTGATATGACATACAAGCAATATATTCTCAGATGATGTTAAAAGATTCGATAATTGTTTTGTATATTTGGATAAGTCTAACACTTTTTCTACTGCTAAAACAAGTGGACAAAGATAGAAAATATTCCTGAAGACCTATCAGATTGTTGAATGTCAAAATTAATTGATTATGTCCGGTGATTTTACGCTAGCAATTATTAAGCCAAATGCTGTAAGGACAGGAAAAACAGGCCCCATCCTTGCAATGATTAATGAAGGGGGATTTGAGATCACAGCCATGAAAATGGTAAAAATGACGCTCCCGCAAGCCGAGTTATTCTACGCTGTTCATGAAGGCAAACCTTTCTTTGAGGATCTTGTTGAGTTTATGACATCAGGTTCTGTTATTGTTATGATACTAAAGCATAATAATGCAGTTGAATTATTCAGGAAGCTTATCGGGGATACAGATCCCAGTAAAGCAGAACAGGGGACAATAAGAAAAATTTTTGCAGTATCAATACAGATGAATGCCGTGCATGGTTCTGACTCTGTTGAGAATGCACAGCGCGAAATCGATTTCTTTTTTTCAGGTATAGAAAGATTCTAATTACTGCTTAAGCTTTTAAATTTAAATTGTGTTATTAGATTTGCAAAAATTTAATAGGACTCATGTATTCTAATCTCAAAACAGACTTTTCCGATAACAAAATCCTGGAAAGGTATTCTTCTGCTTTTACTCTCTCCGATATGGAGATTTTTATCTTCCCGGAGTTATTCTATCCTCTTGTACTGGCAAATATAATGTCTCCTATTATCTGGAAGTGGCGGGAGGATCCATGGTTTAAAGACATTGATAAAAAGAATTTTACATACAAAACCAACAGGATAAAACAGTATATCATTCAGAATTATGTTTTTAATCTGGATCTGTCAACATGGGGTCTTACTTCAAAAAACAGGGAGCTGGAAAGATTCGCAAAATTTTTTAATACGGAGTTGTTAAAACAGTCAAATGCTTTATTCGGTTATGAGGGAGATAAGTACTATTTTGATATTGATATCAGGAAACATTTTGGACTCGACAAATATGACTCAGATATTATCCCTTACTGGAAAACTGAAACTGTTGAGGCAATGACAGCCTTCAAATTCAAGGAGAATTTCTCCTCAGGAGCTGGTGAATGTGTTTCATTTTCAGCACTCTATACTGCTGCCATGTTTGTGGTGGGACGAGTTCCACTCGAAAAAATCTTTCTGATCGCCACACCTTTACACTCACAAAACTTCATTATCGAAAACAATGGCCTGATTACCAATAACAGAAGAATTGTTACAAAGAATATGTGGTTTAACGGTACTTCTCTATCTGCCAAAGCACGAAGAGCAATGGAAAATGAGAAGGTAACCATTGTATCTCATATCTCAGGCTATATTCATTTAATATATGATGAGGCAACTATCGACAGGAAAGCATATGAACTTTTCTCACTCAGGCTCAGAGAATTTCTGATTACTGAACTTACGGATACTAACTTTGTTAACTTCCTGCGGTTCAAGCCAAAATACAAATCATTATTTCAGTACAGGTGTGAATGTTCCGGGAAGGAAAGGTACATATCACTTGAAAAGATGTTTGAATACGAGCATACCAGCAAGTTCGGCGTTTCCTGTGAGACTCGCGAATTGCTTGTAAAAGAAATAGAAGAAGATGAATTTCATCTCAGTCCGATCCACGGGAAAATAATGCTGAATAATATCGAAGAGATTTTAAGCAAAAGTAAAGGTAAAAGCCTTGAAGAAATAGAAAACGATGTTATCCGGAATACAGAAGCCAGATTTAAAAATTTTATTCACGAAATGTTCATTGACCTGGCTGGTTTTATTAAAACAGATCCCCGGCTTCCTGATCATGAAAAGAATTATGTCAGCACCATAGTACCTGGAATAGATATTGAAGACAACAGGGATACAATCATCAGGACAATCCACTCATTGTCGGACCGATCGGAATTATCCCGGCTTGCATTATATGTATACAGGGAAATGGATGTTATAAGCTGGCTTCCGTTTGTTAAGGCAGCTATGGAGCGCAATCCTGTATGCTTTAATGATCTGAATGGAAAATCAACAGAAGATGTATTTAATATTCTCCATGATATGCCTGATAATTCCATTTATGACAGTAACAGGCTTGCTCAACCGGATGAGGTATGGAATTTCAGGCGTGGTGACGGGATAGAAAAAGCGCTGTTGCTGGCAGATTTCATAGTGCAAAAAAATAGTACCGGTAAAGTTGCTGTTGAAATTGAAAACAAAAAAGTCAGGGTAACTTCAGAAGGGAAAGAGTATCTCTTTACATCACACAAAAATATAGAAAAATCAATCCGGATTTCCGGAAAAAATTATGAAATAACCTGATTTGCTGAAGTCTATCTGAGAACGATATCTTTAATTACTTCCCTGCCTGCCTTTTCATTCAATTTCTCTTTCAAAGCTTCCCTGAGCATAAGTAATTCGTTCCTGACAACTGATGAATTAAGATGAACGTACATAATCCTGTCCTTGATATATACTCTTGTGGTTCTGGAAGAGATAGCTTTTCCGACAATCTCTTCCCATGAATTGATTAAGTTTATTTCCGTAAGTTTTTCATCCAGATTCATCTCCCTGATGTAATCTTTTATTGCTTCTGCAAGAGATATGGTTTTACTGCGTCTCATTTCTTCCTTATACCATTTTGAATGATTTCATCTATTCCTTCATTACCGATTCTGAAAAGCTTATAGTCTGAATCGAGATTTTTCAGGATATCCTGCAATCTGTCCTGGTGAGTGTCAGTAATAAAAATCTGACCAAACCTGTGATTTCCGACAAGCCGTATAATTTGTTCTACCCTGACAGCATCAAACTTATCAAAAATATCATCCAGCAGAAGAATCGGGGCGAATCCGGCTTTCCTTTTAATATAATCGAACTTGGCAAGTTTAAGCGCAACCAGATATGATTTTTGTTGTCCCTGGGAGCCAAGTGATTTCACATGGTAGCCATTCATTTCAAATACAAGATCATCTTTATGAATGCCAGTAGTAGTATACTCAAAGAATCTGTCCTCTGATACAGAATTCCTTAGTAACTCGCTGAAATCGCCGTCACTAAGATGTGAATGGTATGAAAGCTTAACTGATTCCGCCTCGTTGGTGATAAATGAGTAATACTCCTGAAAGACTTCGATGAGTTCATTCACCAGGGAATCCCTTTCACTAAATACAAGGGTCCCGTACTTTACCAGCTGCGCATCCCAGACTGAAAGCATTTCATTATCAAAGTAATCTCCTGTTCTAAAATCCTTAAGCAATTTATTCCGCTGTTGAAGAGCTTTGTTATATTTAAGTACAGAGTTAAGATATTCAGAATTATACTGACTTATTATTTTATTAAGGAACTTTCTCCTCTCTTCACTCCCTTCACTAATGAGTGAGCTGTCAGCAGGCGAAATCATCACAACAGGGTATTTACCGACATGATCTGATAACCTCTGATATTCTTTACCATTATGTTTTAATACCTTCTGTTTTTGCTTCTGGAAAAAACAAAAAATGTTATTCTCTTCATTATCTCTGATAAATAATCCCTGTATGCTAAAAAAATCCTCATCATGCTTAATACTTATATTATCAATATTATTAAAGAAGCTTTTCGAGAGCGATAAATAGTGTATTGCATCAAAAATATTTGTTTTCCCCACACCATTATTACCAACAAAACAGTTGATCTTTGATGAAAATTCCAGGTCCGCCCGTGTATAGTTTTTAAAATTTGTAAGAGAGAGTTTCTTGAGGTACATGCAGAGTTTGAGGGTTTAATGGCATAAAATATAACAACACAATAACGAATTAACAAAATAACGAAAAAACGAAAAAATAAATTACTTTTGCGGAGTTATTTTTTAAAGGGCTATAGAATTTATCATTATGGCAAAGAAGAAGAAGAAGTCAACCAGTCCCCAGACTCTGCAGAATGTTGAGCAAACACTCACCAAAACGGAACAATTCCTGGAAGAAAACTATAAATCATTATTAACTGGTTTGACTGTTATTGTGGCTCTGGTTGGTATTTTCTGGCTTGCCCGGATTTATATTCATAAAAGAAATGATGAAGCTCAATCGCAGATATACCAGGCAGAAAGATATCTTGAGATGGATTCAATTAACCTTGCGTTATATGGCGATGGTAATTATCTGGGATTTCTGGATATTGCAGATGAGTATAAATTTACCAATACCGGCAACCTTGCCCTTTATGGTACAGGTATCTGTTATCTGCATCTTGGTGAATATGAAGAAGCTATAGATTTTCTGAACAAGTATTCAAAAAAGGATAAGGTCATTGGATCGCTGGCTATCGGAGCAACAGGGGATGCTTATGTTGAAATGGGCGACTATGAAAAAGGTATATCCAAATATCTTGAGGCAGCTGATTTTGCTTCAAATTCATTCAATTCACCCATCTTTCTTATGAAAGCCGCAGAATTATATGAATTGAACAACAGCTATGCCGAAGCGCTTAAAATATACGAAAGGATTAAGAGTGAATACCCTGAGAGTACCGAAGGTTCATCAATCGATAAATATATTTCCAGGGTAAAACTACTGATGAAGTAAATGGGGACAACCAATCTCTCGGAATATAAACCTGAAGCTGTTCCGGATGCCAGGCAGATGCGTTTTGGTATTGTAGTATCAGACTGGAACAGGGATATTACATCATCATTACTTGAGGGAGCAATTGATACCCTGAAAAAACATGGTGCAGCTGAAGAGAATATTGTGGTCAGACACGTTCCGGGAAGTTTCGAACTTACGCTGGGTGCTCAGTTTCTTGCAGAGTATAAAGAGCTGGATGCTGTAATATGTCTTGGTTGTATCATTCAGGGTGAAACACCCCATTTCACATATATCTGCCAGGGAGTTACGCAGGGAATAACTCAGCTTAATCTTGAATATAATATCCCTTTTATATTTGGAGTGTTAACCACCACCAACCATCAGCAGGCAACAGACAGGGCCGGAGGCAGGCATGGTAACAAGGGTACGGAAGCCGCATTTACAGCCATTATGATGGCAGCTCTTCAGCGGGAAATGGAAAAATAGTTTTTACTGTTGATGTTTAGCGCATACATAATGTCTTGTATGGACAGTAGCTGCATTTACCCCGGTCACGTGTCATAGTAAATGATTCGTCATCGGAGAAAATGATCTGAATTGTTCTTGTCAGACCGGAAATAAACTCTTCTCTTACCATATTATAATCCTCCACAACTAAAATATCTCTGCCCGGTCTTCTTAATTTAAGTTTGTCAGATAATTCTGACGGAACGGATTCCCTTACCTTATAGATAGATGGTGTGATTATACTCTGGGGAGATCCTTTTGCATAAGCTTCACAATAGAGTAATATCTGAAGCCAGCCATCAAGATTTTTCTGCCTGTCATCAGTAAGCAGATCTTCAACTGAACTGATCCGGTCAGCGACTTTTCCAGTCTTATAATCGACTATCCTGGTAATACCACCGGTTATGTCAACACGGTCAATATTTCCACCCACTCTTATATTAAATGCATTATTATTCGACCCGGTGTTAAGAGTAAAGCTGAATGGTTCTTCAAGGTAAAGAACAGTAAACGGAGAAGACAAATGATCAGCCTCCAGTACTCTGTGAAGATAAACTGCTAATACATCCTTCACAATTATTTCGTTACCTGTAACAATACTTAACTTCCTGTTCCCAAACCTGTTCCTGACAGTTTTATCCATAAGAGTTTCCAGCCTTGATTCATCTTTCATAAAAGAACCGATAGTATTTCCAGAAAGCGCCTGTCCTATATAATTACAATAAAGTTCATTCATTATTTCATGAAGCATACTTCCGAGCATAGCAGGATCAATATCCGGGACTATCCTGTCTGGTTCTTTTAGCCGATTAACATACCGGTAGTAGAATTTCATTCTGCAATGAAGCCAGGTATTAATGGCTGTAGGTGAAAGCAATTTTTCGTTTTCACTACCAGCATAAAAAGATCTCATCAGTTTTGAATGCCTGTCCGTTCTCTGCACAGTTTCTCTGATTGAACTGTGGGTCCTGATATCAAAACCAAGACTCAGGAAATCAGGTCGCATAACAGTATCAAATTTCAACTGAAGGAGATACCTGCTCATTTCTCCGGTTCTTAATCCCTCTGTATTTGAGTTAAAAATGAATGTTACATTTTCCGACCTGTGCAACAGACGGTAGAAATGGTAAGCATATACAGACTCCTGGTGGTTTATATCAGGAAGACCGAATGATTCTCTCAGACTAAAGGGTATAAAGGATGATCCGGCAGAAACAGCCGGAAGAATACCCTCATTTACTGAAAGAATAATAAGATTTTTAAAATCGAGTGCACGTGTTTCCAAAATACCCATTATCTGAATCCCTGCTAACGGTTCTCCCGAGAATGGCACAGACTGGCTTCTAAGTATTTTGTCAAGAATTCTTGAATATGTATCGATAGTAAAATTTATGTCTTCACTTTTAATTATTGTATTCAGTTTATTGATCGAGAGCAGAATTCTGTACATAAACTCATTGTCAACACTCCTTTGTACATTAGTCTCTGCTGATTCAGGTTGTCTCGCTCTGCTGTTTAAAGAAATACCTGTCAGGATATTCTTCAGGTATTCCGAAAGTATTTCGGGTGTTGCTGCTTTCCTGAAGATTCTTCCTGAATGTGTATTGGTATTATCGAAATAGTCTTCCGGTACCCAGACCAGATTGATTTTAATAATCTCATTCAGTTTTTCATTCTCGGTTTCATTCAATAAACCACTTACTGACAAGTATTTAAGAATAGACAGGACATCATTATAATTGAAATGTACTCTGCCATTCTCAGTTCTTGCATTTTTCTGAAGCAGGAGCAGTGACCTTATCAAAGAATAAATATGGGTTTGTTTCAACGGATGACCCATTGTTATATTAATATTTCCGGCATTCTCAGGGAGGCTTGTAAGAGCGGGTAAAAGCAAATCTTCATCAGCCAGAATTATCGCTGTATGATGAGCATTCTCAGGTGTAATATCCTGAAATTCAATGATTAACTGTGACATCAGTTTTACCTGTGCAACATCTGAAGATGTATCAATCACACGCCTGCTTATCGGTGCAGAACCAGGAGAAAGAAGAGTGTTATAGCTCCAGTCCTGTGGCATATCATTACCCAGGGTTTGCAGATTTTTCCGCAGAAAAAATCCGGCTGAAGTATATCTGGATCCTTTAATGTAAGAATTGTCAAAGTCCCAGTAGAATAGTGCTTTCTCTTCACTCTTCAGTTTCTTCATCAGTTTTTTCTCGCAGTTATTTAATGCGTTGAAGCCGATAAAGTGTACAAGATCCCATTCCAGATCAAATGCAGTTTCGGACAAACCTTCGGCCAGATCTCTGAAAACCATACCTTCATAAGCAAGGTTCTTTCCTCTTAGTATGTCTCTGAATTCTTTATAAATATCATTTAAAACTGACCAGACAGCCAGGAATTCTGATTTTTCCCTGGTTTGCTTTTCGGGATTGAAGTTTATCCAGAATCTTTTAATTATTTCTACCTGTTCCTGGTCGAGAGTGCCAAACTGAAGGTCTATACTTTTAATATCTGATACATTCCTGAATAACAATACTGCATTTACGAGATACTTGTCAATATCATCAAAATCGTTAATCAACATCTCTCCCCAGTAATAAAAATCGTCGAAACTTTCATGCGATTTTTTAAGCCTCCGGTATACCTTATAGAGTTCAAAAAGAAGTATCTCGTTATCGGCAATCTGAAGTCCGGAATAATGGCGGAATAATTCATTTATCGTAAATACAGTCGGAGACCATACAGGTTTTCTTATTTCTGCCCCCAGGTATTTAAGAATATAGAGCCCTGCTCTTCTGTTTGGAAAGACAAGACATTGGTCTTTCAGGTTGTCACCATAGTACTGGTAAAGATGCCTTGCTATTCTTTCGAGGAAGTATTCCATATGGTTGCCGGTTGTTGAGGCTTTGCCTAAATCCCGGGAGCGAACCAAACCGGGACTGTTTACTGGTATATACTCAGGTATTTTCTTTCAAATTTAATGAAATCAGCTATCCATCCTTCAATAAAAAGAATATATTTAACT
>CAZQVL010000005.1:0-8702 GCA_964596715.1 uncultured Rikenellaceae bacterium | reverse complement strand
TTCAAATTTAATGAAATCAGCTATCCATCCTTCAATAAAAAGAATATATTTAACTTACAGATAGAATTTATTATTCATATGATCTTAAATAAATTAATCTTTAAGAAATCTACAATAAAAATGAAGAAACGTTTACTTATCCTTGAACTTATACTATTTGTTCTCTTAAGCGGCTGCCATCAATCGCAAAAGGTATTTACCCCGAATGTTGAAGATTCATTTGCGGCAGCGGAAGAGAATGGTAAACTGGTAAATGAAGCATATGAGAGGTGTCTCAGATACGTGAAGGGCTGGCTGGCTGAAGCAGATTCTGCAACCCGGTTGATACCGCGAAACCTTGAGGAAGGGAGGGATATATGGAATGCAAAAGACTGTGCTGCAGATAATTACCCGTTTATGGTCTTAACTGCAGCTATCCTTGACCAGAAATTATTTAATGGATTAATGCTTGATATGCTTGAAACCGAGACCGAACTGACTTCCCGTCTTGGCTCATTACCCGATACATATTCCTTTTCCAAAAAAGGTTTTGTAAACAACGATACTATTTTATCCGATATTATTTTTGGTTCCTCAGAATATGTTAAAGACGGACTGATTCCTCTGACCGAATGGTTAGGCCCCAGTCCATGGTCCGAACGTATGATATCAATTATTGATGATATCTGGAAATTTGCACCTGTTGAAACCCCATATGGAAATATTTGCTCAGATAATCCCGAGGTCAATGGGGAAATGCTTCAGGCACTTTCACGAATATACTGGGCAACCGGAAAAATAAAATATCTGGATTGGGCAATAAGACTTGGAGATTATTACCTTCTTGACGATAATCATCCTACCCGCAATTTCAGAGTTCTCCGGTTAAGGGATCACGGCTGTGAGATCGTTTCAGGGCTTTGTGAATTATATGCAACAGTTACGTTTACTGATAAATATAAAAAAGAGGTATACCAGGTACCTTTATATGAAATGCTCGACAGGATACTTGAAACAGGACGAAATACAGATGGATTATTCTATAACTCTATTGATCCTGTAGCAGGCAAGCCGGTTAATGAGGGGATAGCAGATAATTTTGGTTATACTCTAAATGGTTATTATACCATATACCTTATAGATAATATTAACAAATACAGGGAACCTGTTATTAAAGCACTAAAAACACTTAATGAGAAATACCGGAATTTTGCCTGGGAAGGAACCAGTTCAGATGGCTACGCAGATGCTATCGAAGGTACTCTAAACCTTTATGCAAGGGAACCTGTTCCGGAAGCCAGGGAGTGGATTGACAGTGAAATCAGAGTAATGTGGGATAAACAACAGCCGTCAGGTATAATTGAAGGCTGGCATGGCGACGGCAATTTTGCCCGCACAACAATAATGTATGCTCTCTGGAAGACTGAAGGTACTTACCTGGATCCCTGGCATGACGACCTGGAAATAGGTGCGAAACGGCAAGGTGATACACTCTTCGTTTCTGCTTATGCAGCAGAAGACTGGAAAGGAATATTAAAGTTTGACAAAAAAAGACATCATGAATACCTTCATTTACCGGTTGACTGGCCCAGGATAAATCAGTTCCCTGAGTATTTCATTATAGAAGAGGAGAAAAATTATTCAATTACCAGAGAAAACGGTCATGAAAAAATTATTACCGGCAAAGAGCTTATGGAGGGATACTCTCTGAAAATTAAAAAAGGAAAGATTTTAAAACTAATAATTGCAATTATCTGACCAGAGGCACTATTGTGCATAGTATTTCCCCTGCCACGTATCAAGTTCTTCAAGTTTTTTTTCAATAAGTGAGACTATCTGGTCGGTACGTTTTTTACCCCACTCCTCTCCTCTCAAAAAACGAGGAGGAGCTTCACCTGTAAAACGTTCAACCACAATGGAAGGATTAAGTCTTTCAAGAAAACTGACAATAAAATCCAGGTACTCATCCCATGTAAAAAGCTGAAATTCATCAGTATTATCAATATACTCTGCTTCAATAGCCGTCCCTTTGATAATCTGAAGCTGGTGAAATTTAACAGTTGTAAGAGGCAAACGGGATATTATTTCCACCTCTTTCAGCATTTCATCCCTTGTTTCTCCGGGGAGTCCAAAGATAAAATGAGCTCCGGTTTTAATTTTGCGTTCAGCTGTCAGCTTTAAAGCCTTTACTGCATCTTCGAAGGTATGACACCTGTTAATTCTCTTCAGTGTTTTGTTATAGCACGACTCTATTCCGTACTCAACTGCCAGATAATATTGCCCTGAGAGTTCTTTCAGATAGTCAAGTTTCTCCCTATCGATACAGTCTGGTCTTGTACCTATTATTAATCCTATAACATCCGGGTAACTCAACGCTTCCTGATAAAGCTCTTTAAGGTTTGAAAGTGGTGCATATGTATTTGAATATGCCTGAAAATATGCAAGATAAGCAGCTGATTTTCTATATCTCCGTTTGAGGAATTGTATACCCTCCTCGATTTGCCTGGTTATTGATTTCTCGGGTATACAGTATGATGGATTAAATGCTTCATTGTCACAAAAAGTGCAGCCTCCATAGCTTTTCGTTCCATCACGGTTAGGACAGCTAAAGCCGGCATCAACAGATACTTTCTGAATCCTTGCCCCATAAATACTTCTGAAATAGTTGGAATAGGCATTGAAGCGCCGTTCGTGACCCCAGGGATATTTTCTTTTTTTATGCTGGTTATCTGACATTCAGACCTGTACAATTCTTTTCATATCAACATACCATAAGTATGCTTCAATATCAGGGTACCCCATTTCATGCATCAGCCGGCGATAATAATTAATCTGGTTAACATGGTTGGTATTCTCTTCTCCGAATTTAAAGTCAATAATTGTTGTTTTATTGTCGCCAAGAATAATTCTGTCCGGCCGTCTGGTAGTGCCTGATGGCAGAAGTATTGCAGCCTCTGTGAGAACATTGTTCCCCGGTCTGAACCAGTCAGCAACATCAGGATTATTGATCAACGATGTAATCCGTTGTTGAAATCCGGATGAGTCCTTTTCCGATATTTTCCCAGCCAGAACCATTTTTCTGATAACACATGGTATGTCAGAAGGAGTAATTATACCTTCAAAAATCTCATGCATTAATATTCCATAGTCAGTTTTTTCATAAGCTGATGCACTTTCTGACGGAAAATATTCTTCGCCATGTAATTTAAGTTTTAGTGATCGCATATCATAATTAACACTATACGTGGACGAGATAAGATTTAGAATATCTTCCTTCTCATATTCAATTACAGGTATTTCCCCAAACTCAAATATACCTTTCTCGTCCTTATAGTACTCTCTCAGAGATATACATGAAGAGTCCGGAAAGCTGAATTCAGAAACAAGAGCTTCTTTAATTATACGCGCAATTGTATTCTCTGTCCTTGGTTTTGCCGGAACAAAACCATAAATTACTTTTCTTGCTCTTGTCAATGCGACATAAAGCAGATTGATATTATCAATATATGTTGAATACCTTTCATCTTTGTAATCATCTTCGAATATAGTATCAGAAAGATCCTTTTTGTAACGTACAGGAACAATCCCCAGATTATTGAAAGGTGACTCATCCGGTGTAACCCATAATACAGGTTGCTTAAAGGATTTATGATCAAGATTCCAGGAGAGAAATGGCAAAATAACAACATTAAATTCAAGCCCTTTTGACTTATGGATAGTCAGTACTCTGATTGCATTGTGATACTCCGGAAACACAACTGATTTGTCTTTTCCGGTTGTTTCCCACCATTCAATAAACGACTGTAAATCATTACTCCTGGTACTTGTAAAACTCAGAACATAGTCCTGAAAAGTATTCAAGTATGCCACATTGGAAGCATGGTTCCCAAGTCCGAAAAATCCTATTATTCTTTCTATCATCCCGAACAATGAGAGTTGTCTGATATTATCGATAAACTCATCATATCCATCAGGAAAATATTCTTTCGAAGTATCGGCAAGCCTGTCATTGTAAAGAGTAACCTTTTCGGCCTCTTCCTCTCCTGTTGCAAGCAGGTAAAATCTTAACATAACTGCTCTGCTAATCATATCCTCAGGATCATTCAATACCGCCATGAATGCTATAAGAAAATTTACTGCCGGTGACCTGGACATCAATAATGAGTCGTTTGATATGATGTTATAGTTATACCTTCTTCTTTTTATCTCATCACAATCGTTGCTGTATTCAATTATTCTCCTGATAACATTTGCTCCCTCTTTGTTATTCCTGACTATTATTCCGATGTCAGAGGCAGTATAACCTTTATCCTGTAATGATTCAATTATTGAAGGTAATAATTGCAATACCTTTTCATTCCACCTCATATCTTCATCATCTCCGATGAATCCAAGTCTTACATATCCTCCACTGTCTTTCCTGGGATCTGATTGTACTGTCTCTGAATAGAGTTCCCTGAAGCTTATTGGAAGCACACCCGTACCAAATTCATCATCAACAAGCTCCGGAATTACTGAAAAAAGAGAATTATTGAATCTGATAATATTTGAAAGGCTTCGCCAGTTTGTATTGAGAGTTTTAAGGATAATGCGCTCATTATCAACCTCTTTCTTTAGATCTACGCCCAGTATTTTCCAGTTGCTATTCCTCCACCGGTAAATTGATTGCTTTACATCACCAACTACAAGATTATCAAATCCCTCCGCCATACTGTTATCTATAAGCGGTTTGAAGTTTTTCCACTGCAGAAATGAGGTATCCTGAAATTCATCTATCATGAAATTTTCAAATCTGTTACCGACTTTTTCATAAATAAAAGGAGCCTGGTCATTACCTGTAATATGATAAAGAAATTCACCTGTATCTGACAGAAGGAAAATGTTTTCATTGTAGGTTATCTGCCTTATGTTCAATAAAACATCCGATAATATTCCAAGGGTATAAATATTTGCAAGAATTGCATCAGCACTTTTGCAAGATCTGATATTTGTGTCATAAAAAATTATTGCCTCCCTGATTGTATCTTCAAATCCTGTTTTGAGAGCGGTCTCCAGTTGTGAAGACATTGAACCGGTACACCATTTTGGAGGATTCTTCATAATTTCACGGGAATAATTGTTGACAGGCTCTGTTACTCCTGATATCAGATTTCTTATAAGCAGAGGAATTCCTTTCCCTTTCTGATAAAACATATCATCCGACAATCCAAATTCCAGATACAGTTCTTCGCATTTTTTTCCATATTCTGTCAGACGCTTTTTAAATGATAATGATATCTCTTTCATCTCATTAATATAGTCTGACAGGAAATCCTTGTTTTCGAGTTTTAATCTTTCGTCATAAGAAAGCGTCTTATATTTCTCCCTGAAGAGTTCTTCTGAAAGCCTTATTATTTCTTTCTTCAGGTTCCAGTCCCGCTCTTCCTCAAGATTTGATTTCACAAAACTGATAAGCCACTTTTTCAGTTTTGTATCTTCGGCAGCTGAAGCAATCATTTCGTCGACAGCTTCAGATAATATAACACTATGATCGATTTCAACATTAAAGCCTGAGTGAAGTCCTGTTTCCCTTGCAAAAGCCCTGAGTACTTTCTGAAAAAAGCTATCGATAGTGCTGATTGAGAATCTTGAGTAATCATTTATAAGAGACTGAAGAATCTCTCCGGCTTCACTTCTTAACCACTCTTCAGGTTTCCCGGTACTCCTGATCAGGTCATGCAGGTAGCCGGAGCGTTTGCCATTTGCCAGGTTGCCAAGCTGATCCAATATCCTGTTCTTCATCTCGGCTGTAGCCTTGTTTGTAAAAGTTACGGCAAGAATTTTCCTGTAGTTGTATCTCGACCGGAATAATGCTGTGAGATATATTCCTGTCAGTTTATAAGTCTTTCCTGAGCCGGCAGAGGAGCTGTAAATCGTTAGTGTTCCCTGTCCCATAATGGCTTAAAGTTACCCAATTTAGGTTTCACATTCCTTCAATTTACCAGAAAATTCTCATCAGAGGAAAATCTGTCCCGGAATCTTGTTCCCGCTGGTCGCTGTCCTGCCCCCCTGCCCTTTGAAGGAGGGTTAAAATCCTGTTTCACATAATATACTACAATAAAAAGCTACTCACAAGCCCTCCTTCATGGGGGGATTGGGGGGATAAACGCCGCGACAGGCAAACTTCTTTTGTTATCTTTACAGTATGAAGCAAAAGGTAGTCATCGGTTTATCAGGTGGTGTTGACTCAAGTGTTGCCGCATGGGTTCTTAAGCAGCAGAATTACGAAGTTATAGGGCTGTTCATGAAAAACTGGCATGATACTACCGGATTACTCCAGAGTGATTGTCACTGGGAGGATGATCTGATGTTCGCTGATATGGTGGCAAAAAAGATCGGGATACCTTTTCACCTTGTTGATCTGAGTGAACCATACAAGCTGAGGGTAATTGACTACATGTTTGCAGAATATGAAAAGGGTCGTACTCCAAATCCAGATGTGCTGTGTAACAGGGAGATCAAATTCGATTCTTTTGCTGATGAGGCCAGAAAACTTGGTGCAGACTTTATAGCCACAGGACATTACTGCAGAAAGGATTATCTGGAGTCAGAGAAAAAGACTATATACAAACTGCTTACCGGAAAGGATAGTAACAAAGATCAGAGTTATTTTCTTTGTCAGGTGAACCAGGAGCAACTTGCTTTTTCCCTTTTCCCGGTTGGTGAAATGACTAAACCTGAAGTGCGTAAGATTGCTGACCAGACTGGACTAGCAACTGCTCACAGGAAAGACTCGCAGGGAATCTGTTTTGTGGGCAAAATACATCTTCCAACCTTCCTGCAACAGAAACTCTCTTCCAGAACAGGAGAGATCATTGAGATACCTATGAAAAAAGATCATGTATTATGGCAACCCGGATCACCTGGTAATGATATTTCTTATACAGAGCTGAAGTCCACATCCGAGCCTAATAAATTTGTTCCTTCGGACGGAAGAGTTATAGGCAATCACAACGGTGCACACTTCTTCACAATCGGACAGCGCAAGGGATTGAATATTGGCGGATATAAGGAACCTCTTTTCGTTATTGCCACTGATATCGAAAAGAATATTATCTATGTCGGAGAAGGCCAGTCACACTATGGATTATACAGAAAAGGACTCTTTATCACTAAAGATGAAGAACACTGGATAAGAACCGATTTGAAGATGGCACCGGGAGAGGCACGTGAATATCTGGTCAGAATAAGATATCGCCAGCCGTTGCAGAAAGCAAAACTCTTTAAAAGAGATGATGGTATATATATCATCTTCAATAAATTACAGAGGAGTATCACTCCTGGTCAGTTTGCAGCATGGTACGAAGGAGAAGAAGTGATAGGATCAGGGATTATTCATAGGTAAAAAGGTTGTTGGTTGCACCACCTCCGCTAAAGCTTATGTGGAAACAGGTGATGGTTACTTGGTGCTGGTTAGTGTTTGCTGGCGAGTGTTTTAATGGCAGGGCTAAGCTTTTTAACTTGTTCCGTTATAACGTAACGGACAGTGCAAAGCGTAAGATTGTGCAGCTTTAAGATAACCTGTTCTTATAATCATAATACCCGAATTCTCTGATCAGCTTGAATTTATTATCCTTTGTCCAGATTCCGATAGAAGGATGCCGGATTCCGTTAAATGTTGTGGTTTTAACCATAGTATAATGTATCATATCCCAGAAGATAATTCTGTCTCCCGGCCGAAGTTCCCTCTCAAATGACCATTCTCCCATAAAATCACCCGACAGGCAGGAGTTACCGCCCATACGGTAGGTCGGTTTGCCCTGGACTGGATCGGTTGCTCCCATTATCTTGGGTTTATATGGTATTTCAAGGCAATCGGGCATATGAGCGGTAAATGATACATCCAGAATGGCAGTTTTAATTCCCTGGTTTTCAATGATATCTTCCACTGTAGCTACAAGTTCTCCTGTCTCCCATGCAAAGGCACTGCCAGGTTCCAGAATGATATGAAGACCTGATCTCTTCCTGAATTCTTTCAGTGTTTTAACCAGGTGATCGACATTGTAACCATATCTTGTTATCAGATGTCCTCCACCCATATTGATCCATTTTAGTGACGGAAAAAATCTGCCAAAATTAAATTCCACAATATGAAGGACTTTTTCAAGAGCATACGAATCTGATTCAAACAGAACATGAAAATGCAATCCTTCCACTCCTTCAGGCAAACCCGACCTTAGATCATTGATAGTAACTCCGAGCCTTGAACCAGGGGAACATGGATTATACATGCCATAGCTGATCTCAGAATACTCCGGATTAATTCTTAATCCCGGTGATATTTTTTTCGAACATTTTATTAATATATTCGAAAACTTCTTATATTGAGTAATGGAATTAAAAGAAATATGGGAACTATACTCAAGAACCTCTGTAAATTCCTCTTCTTTAAAAACAGGAGAATACGTATGTGCCGGAATACCAATCTCTTCGAAACAGAGACGTGCTTCATGCAATGAACTGGCTGATGCCCCGGAAATATATTCTTTCAGAATGGAAAAGACTCCCCACATAGCAAATGCCTTGAATGCAAGTATCAGCTCTGCGCCCGATTCATCTGATATATGTTTAATTAGAGATAGATTCTTTCTGAACCTATCTTCATCGATCACAAAACATGGGGATGGTATTATTTTGTAGTTGATAGGCAATGTTGTTGGTTATTGGTTATTGGTTATTGGTTA
>CAZQVL010000004.1:77944-132885 GCA_964596715.1 uncultured Rikenellaceae bacterium | reverse complement strand
GGAAAAGGTTGAAATTTTATTTAACCGCAAAAAGCACAAAACAATTAACTAGTATAAGTTTTGTGGCCTTTGCGGTTATTTTTTTCCATTGATTTTTTCATAATCCCTCTTTCTATCCTGATATCGCTTCATGGAACGGGTTGTTTATAAAATTTTGTAAATTAGCTTTTTCAGATATAGTCAATTAAAAAATAGAGCTCCTAAGTAGTAATAGACTAACAATCAAACCTATGGAAAAATCAAAAAAATTAATTGTCTTTCTTTTTACCTGGTTGGTCTTAATAGTTTTTTCATGCAGTAATCTGCCAGAGAAGAGTGGGCAGGTTCTTGATATTAAGAAAATCTCTAAACGTAATCCCGACATCACTACTGTTTCGAGGGGCACAGGATTTGATCAATCTGTTCTTAAAGTGATTCCTACAGCAGAGAATACAAGAGTAACAATTTGGGAATCAGGAGACCCCGGGAATTGGGCAGATGCAAAATACCTCATTCTTGAAATATTCGGTGAGAATGATTACAGTGGGGTTATCAATATTGAATTTTTCAGGAAAAGTGAAAACCTGCACTCTGAAAAAGTTGTTTTGCAAAGCGGGGAATTATCGCAAACAAGCCCGGATACACCCTGGCTTTCCTGCCTGATGGGTATTCTGCCACGTATAAAGACAAAAGTAGCCTTTCCCCTTAGTTATCTGGATGCCCAGAACCTTTTTGTTACACGTGCTCCTCGTCAGCTAAAAGGAACGGTTAACGGCAACAGGCTCCATCCGGATGATATAGTTAAGGTTATGCTGAGATTCGGCCCTTTCTCTGATCCATACTTCACACCACGCTTTGAAGTTGCATCAGTGAGCCTGGGCGATACATTGCCTGAACCTTACTCACAACTGGAGAAACCTGTTATTGACAAACTAGGCCAGCGTGCAGACAAGGAGTGGCCGGGAAAAATTCAAAGCGAGGAGGAACTTATCTCCCTCAATCTTGAACTGGAAAAATCCGTTTCCGATATCAGTTTTTCCGGGGATTGGAGCAAATACGGAGGGTGGAAAGGCAAACGGTTTAAGGCTACAGGTTTCTTCAGAACTCAGCATGATGGTAAAAGATGGTGGCTTGTTGATCCAGAAGGTTATGCATTTTTAAGTGTGGGTGTCGATTGTATAAGATTAACCTCTTCGGGCCCTGTAACAGGAATTGAAGATCTCTTTGAATGGCTTCCGGAAGAAAATGATTCAAGGTTTGCTGAATCTGTTTCAGGAAATGAGAGATCAAAAAACATGGACTTTTACCGCGCTAATCTTATCAGGGTATTTGGTGATGAATGGAGATCGAGATGGAGTAAAATGACTGCAGGTCTTATGCGGAAATATAATGTAAACACTGTAGGTAACTGGTCGGATATTGACTTTGCCAGGCAGAATAACCTTGCTTATGTCCTTCCCCTGAGTCGTTTCCCTTACACAAAAACTCTGATATACCGGGATTTCCCCGATGTCTTTTCGGAAGAATACAGGAGGAATTCTGAAGAATTTGCTAAGCAATTAGATAATTACAAAGATGATCCTTACCTGGTTGGTTATTTCCTCCGCAATGAGCCTCAATGGGCTTTCGGGTATCATAATCTTGCCTATGAGATGTTTGCTACAGACCAGGAATCGTTTACAAAGGACGAGTTTATCAGATGGACCAAGGAGAGATATAATAGTGATATTGACACATTTAACAAAGCCTGGTCTCTTAACCTGAAGGAGTTTGAAAACCTTAAACAAATGACCTTTAAGGAATATCCCTCGAAAACAGCGGATACAGATTTTTATTCCTTTTCCGAGGTTATGGTTAAGAGATACATTGACCTGCCATGTGACGAAGTTGCAAAAATTGACAAAAACCATCTTAATCTTGGTATGCGTTATGCATGGTTGAGCTCTGATCTGTTATATAAAGCAGGTGAGCGGTTCGATGTTTTTTCGATAAACGGTTACGGTTATGCTCCTCCTGCTACAGAGGAAATAGCACGGATAAGCGGGAAACCCGTAATGATAGGTGAATTTCATCATGGAGCAGTTGACAGGGCTCTGCCAGCTACAGGGATTACCGGAGTAATAAGTCAGGATGAACGTGCGGCAGCATACAGGAATTATATTGAGCAGGGATTTGCCAGACCTGAACTGATTGGGATGCACTATTTTCAATGGATTGACCAGCCATATTATGGTCGATTCGACGGAGAGAATTATAATATCGGAGTAGTAACATTAAATAACCTGCCTTATCCGGAACTGATAAATGCTATGGAGATAACAAATAAACGGATTTACGATGTTGGCAGCGGAGCCGCAGAACCATTCAGGGCTGATATCACCAGGATACCGGCAATTCATTATTGAAGCCTGCAACCCGAAGCCTGTTACTAAAACAAATAAAACAAAACACTATTAATCAACCTAATATACAAAACAAAATGAAAAAAGCATTATTGTTTGTTTCTGTTCTTATGTTTACCGGTATTTATACCAGTGCTCAGCATGTTGGTATGTCACCCGAATATATTAAAGCATTGACTTCTGAATGGAAGGGTGAGCGTTTTGCTGACGGAAGGCCAAAGGTCTCCGATGCAATCCTGAAAAGGCTGAAAAATATATCGATTGAAGAAGCCTGGGGTGTGTTACGCAACAGAGGATATCACAACCAGTTCGAAAGTGACTGGGTAATTATTAATCCCGACAGTGCAATGACCGGCCGTGTTATCACTGCCCAGTATATGCCTCTCCGGCCTGATCTTAACAGCCTGATAAGGGAACAGGGCAAAAAAGAAAATCGGGCACAGCAGGGGGGTACAAATTCATGGCCGATAGATATTCTTACCGAAGGAGATATTTATGTAGCCGACGGGTATGGTAAGATAGTTGACGGAACACTGATAGGCGATAATCTTGGTAATTCAATATATGCAAAATCGCATAGAGGTGTCATTTTTTACGGATCAGTGAGAGACCAGGAAGGATTAAGTGAAATTGAGGGCTTTAACGGGTGGATTAAAGGATCGGATCCTTCTTATATAACACAGATGATGCTTACTTCGATCAATGCTCCTATACGTATCGGACGTGCCACGGTATTACCAGGTGACGTTGTTCTGGCAAAGAAATACGGAGTGATCTTTATTCCTGCACATCTTGTTGAAGATCTTGTAATCACTTCAGAGATTACAGCACTTCGCGACGAATTCGGACATCAACGCCTGCGTGAAAAGAAATACCTGCCCGGACAGATCGACAGCAGATGGAGTGAGGAGATAAGGAATGATTTCATCAACTGGTTAAATAATTACCCGGGGAAATTACCTATGACAAGAAAGGAGCTGGATGAATATCTGAAAGAAAGAAATTATTAGATTGTATCATTATAACTCACAGATAATGAAAAGCACTTTACAGCAAATTATTAAAAAAGCCAGGCATCAGGAAATGTCGGAATCATCATCAACAAACTCTGGGGTTAATATTCTTTTCAAACTAACTTAATCATACATTGAAAAAAATAAATGGTTACAAAATAGCATCAGTACTTGCTTTAGTACTCCTGGTAGTTTCATTTGTTATGTTCCTTTCGGGTAAAACTGCTGCAGCCGGTCCGCTGTTAATTGTATTTTTTATTTCTCTTGCTATTGCTGTAAGGGGATTTAAAGCGGTGAAAGGATTATCATATACAGTCTGGATATTTACGGCAGTCACAGCTTCCATGTTCTATCCTCAGTTTTTTACTTCTATCGGAAGTTTTCAACTAAAGAATCTGATTGTGCCTCTTCTTCAGATAATTATGTTCGGAATGGGATCGCAGATGAGCTTTAACGATTTCACTGGAGTGATCAGGATGCCTAAAGGAGTGATTATCGGAGTTTTTTCTCAATTCACGCTTATGCCACTGGTGGGACTTACAATCGCAAATATCTTTAATTTTCCGCCCGAGATAAAAGCCGGGATAATACTAATAGGTTGTGTACCCAGCGGACTGGCATCCAATGTTATGTCTTATATTGCTCATGCCAACCTTGCATTAGCAGTTACCATTTCAGCTGTCACAACACTACTCTCACCTTTTGTTACTCCAAGCCTTATGAAATGGCTTGGTGGACAATTTATCGAGGTTAATTTCTGGAGTATGATGCTGGATATACTTAATATGATCATTCTTCCGATAATTGCAGGTTTTATTTTTAACCTTTTCTCAATAGGTAAGGAAAAGCTACGTTCAAAAGTAATCCAGATGGCCGGATATTTTATCGTAATCCTTCTGACCAACATCGTTTACTTAAAAGCAAAGGAATCTGATATAACAGGATTTATTATTGCATTTCTGAAATCACTGTGCTGGTTCTACATCTTGCCTACAGCAGGAGCTGTTTTATTTCGATATCTTATGAAGGGCAATACACAGTTGTTTGGAAAAATACTCTCATTTGTTTCCATGGCGGGAATTGCAGTAATAATTACGATAATTACAGCTACCGGGCGCGATAGTCTGATGAAGGTTGGAGCATTGCTGCTCCTGACGAGCCTTTTACATAATTTTGCGGGTTATACGCTTGGATATTCTGTTGCATGGTTAACCGGTATGCCTGAAAAAGATCGCCGTACTATAGCTTTTGAAGTAGGGATGCAGAACGGTGGCTTGGCCTCCGGACTTGCGTTACAGATGGGTAAAGTTGCTACTGTTGGCTTGGCCCCGGCTATTTTCGGACCACTAATGAATGTAACCGGTTCTGCTCTTGCAAGCTGGTGGCGGGGCAGACCACCGGGAAGAAAGGAGAAAGGTAAAAGGTGAAAGTAAAAAGTAAAAAAGGATAAGATCTATAATAATGAAGCGATAAGGGATGTTCAGGAAAAATCTGAATTCTCTGTTACATTACCAGTAGCTATTGTATTACTTTCGTAATTGTTATTCCGTGTTTTTAAACGCTCCTTAATCAGAGGGATAAGTTCTTCTCCTGCAAGTTTGAATTTTTCAGGTTTTTCAGGCATCCTGATGTAAAGCATTGTTCCCTCCTCAAGGCCCTGTTCGATAACAACAAATTTGTCGTTTGACTCTCCAGGAATTACGACCTGTTTAACACCGTGTTTTGTGTAAACAACAGGAATAGAGTCAGCACCGGTACGGACACAATCAAGTGGTATATATACTACATCATCAAAAGTCTTGATATATATTTTATTATCAGTAGTCATAGAGGGTCTGAGCTCGGGATCAGTACCGTCAATCTTTATGCTTGCTTCAAACATTTTTGAATCTGAGTTTGGCAATACTTCTCCAATATTTGCAACATTTACAACAGTGCCTTTATATTGCCTGTCAGGAAAAGCATCAACCTTAATATCAACTTTTTGTCCGGATTTGACTTTACTTACATAGATCTCGTTGATATAGATTCCTGACATTAAAGTAGACAGGTCAGGCAGAGTAGCTACAGCCCTGTCAAAAGCACTGATCATGGATCCGACTTTTCTTTTATTACCCCGTCTGTCTCTTTTGTAAATAACCATTCCCGTAGAAGGTGCTGTAATAGTGAAACTCGCAATCAAATCCTCAAGTTCCTCAATACTTCTTGTCACTCTGGAAAGCCTTATTTTTGTAATATTAATATCCCTTTCCAGCTGGGCTACTCTCAGGGTATAATACTTCTCTTTCTGTCCGAGCAAACGTTGTGCCTGATCGAGGTTTATTTCAGCCTGTCGTATAATTGAAGGAGACTCATACTGTGAATTACGTAGAGTCATGGCAGCCTCACTGACATTAAATCTCTGATTTTTTATATCATTTCTTAAATCGTTAAGAATAACTGATGTATCGAGGAGTCTCACCTCGAAGTTGGTCTTGAAAGTTTCAAGCCTTTCGTACATATCTGTTAGATTGTTTGCATATTGTGTTCTGTCAAGCGTGGCTATATAATCACCCTTTTCAACTACTGTTCCTTCAGGTATAAGGTCTTGTATCGTAATATTTGAAGCCCTTATATCCCTGCTGCGTTGTGCAATTTCGGGTCCCAGGATATCAACAGATTTCTCTGCGATCAGTTCACCGGCTGTATTTATTGTTATTTCGAACTTGCCTCTGTAAGATTCAGTAAATAAACTAAGTTTATCTTTTCTTTCCGTAAGATTGCTGAAGATTATCAATGCAATAATTGCGAAAGCAGCGATAATCCCTGTATATACAAATGTTTTTTTCATTTTCTGTCGACTTGAGCATGATAAAAAGATCGTTCAGATCTGGCTGTAAAAATATTAAAACTAAACTTTTTTGCAGGTTTATAAATACATATTTAACTATATTTAACATAGTCTTATTGTTTTAAGCGCTGGATAATCTGTATAAGACTCTGCTTCAAAACAGTTACGGAATGGCACGAATGGCTTTACAGCGCAAAAAAAGAAGAGATTCATCCGGGACGAATCAGGGAGATTATATATGGGCTGAATAAAACAAACGACCAGGAATGATGTGAAAAAACTGGAATATTAATTTTTTTGTATAAATTACAATAACAATTAAAAGAGAAAGAACCATGAGAAATTTAGTTAAGTTATCTCTGATTATTTTACCGGTAATGTTTTCAACCACATATGGACAACAGCGTGACAGGTCAATGCTGGAAAAAGGAATGAACTTTATCGAAACAAGAACTTATTCTGCAGAAGATGATGCAAGGATTCTCGAGCTTTACAAAAATTTAAGGGTTGCTGACGTATCTGATGGCCTTGATATGGCAGGATTGCCGGGAACAGGTCTTGTCAATCCCGAAATACATCCTTCATGGATTGATTTAGAGGATTTTACACACGTTTTCAGAGGGATTGCTGTTACTGTACGTTATGTGCCCACTCAAAAACCTGCCCTTCCGGCTCCCGGAGAAGATTTTTCAAAATGGGAAGGTAATTTTTACAACAGCTATTCCCATGAAGCATTTACACAATTGTTAAGACCCGGATCAGCTATTATTATTGACGATGTTGAAGACAGGGATATTGGTTCTATCGGTTCAAATAATATTCTTGGCTGGTACAGGCTTGGAGCAGTGGGAGTTGTAACAGATGCGGGAGCCAGAGACACTGACGAGGTTGGCCTCGAGGGAGTACCTCTTTACCTGAGAAAAAAAGGACGTGGGATACGTCCGGGAAGGAATGAAATAGAATCAGTCAATCGACCGGTTTCAATCGGAGGAGTCCTGGTTTGTCCGGGTGATGTTGTCGTGGCTGATGGTGATGGTGTTGTAGTTGTTCCCCGTACAGTTGCTGAACAAGTAGCAAAATATGCAAACGAAATTCTGATAAAAGATAAGGCAGGAAGAAAAAGTCTGTATGAAAGACTTGGCCGCCCCCTGGATAAAACAGTAAAGTAAACGGAACTCGAAACACGGACCACACAAAACACAAAACGCTAAGCATTATTTACAAGGTCCTCGACATATTCTTTGTAGTCTTCCATTCATCTCTGATTATCTTTAATCTTTTTGGATGGATATGGAAAAAAACAAGAATTTATAATATTGTTGTGCTCCTGCTTACAGGAGCATCATGGTTGTTTCTGGGTCTGATAGTTGGAACATTAGGTTATTGTCCCCTTACCGACTGGCATTTTTGGGTTCTTACAAAACTCGGGGAAACAGGTCTTCCTAATTCATATATCAAATACCTGACAGACAGACTTTTTGGCCTGAATACGAATGCAACTGTAGTTGATAAAGTTACATTATATGTGTTTCTCGTAGCATTAACACTATCTTTAATACTGAATATCAGGGATTTATTTTTATATAAAAGACATCGTTAATCTGAAGAAATTACATGGTGAGGGTTTCCTGAAGAACATATGATTTCCGGAATAATTGCCTTCTTATTTTTGTCTAATTAACAACTAACCTTATTTAAATATGGAACGATCTTGAATTTAAAATGTTTAAATTTGCCGCTGGTTCCATGAAACCTTTAAAAAACTCAGACACATGAAAAAAAATGTTAAAAATCTTCAGATTTACAGCTTAAATCTTATGCGGTTAATATCATTGACCATTGTGCTGGCTTTGATTGAACCACAGATGACAAATGCACAGGCGGGAAAGACTAATTTCTCCGGTACATGGGCTTTAAATACTGAGAAAAGCAATTTTGGCCAGGCCCAGGGGCAAGGACCAGGTGGTGGCCAGAGAATGGGAATGATAGGTGGTGGTAATTTTACTGCCAAACAGGAAGCTAACCTCCTTACTGTTGAACGAACACGAACAGGTCGGGATGGGGAGACCATCAATACAACAATGAAATATACTCTTGATGGCAAAGAGAGTGTAAACGAATCATTTGGAGGTGAGAGCAAATCTGTTGCGACATGGTCTGCCGATGGCAAAACTCTTACAATTGTAACAACCAGGACATTTGATATGGGCGGTGAGACAAGGGAAATGAAAACAACCGAAGAATGGATCCTTACTGATGCAAAAACACTTTCAATTATCAGAACATCAACAACACCCGGCGGGGATCGAAAAATGACAATGGTTTATGACAAGGAATAACATTTACAGATAATCAATAAGATGGGCCCTTAAATGGGCCTTTCTTGTTTTATAATGGCTAGATTTTCAAGCTTATCATTATTGTTTAAAGATATTCCGGAGGATATTCTATTTTATTCTACGGAGTTATCTCAGATCATCTGAAATCGAATCATTATGCTTTAACCTACCTGATAAATGACAAAAAGAGAATATCTTTGAGATGAAACTTAAATATTGAACTGAGAATCATGAAGAAGTCACTGAAGATAGCTTTAATAGTCTTTGTTAATTTATTT
Organism: uncultured Rikenellaceae bacterium; assembly: GCA_964596715.1. GTDB lineage: Bacteria > Bacteroidota > Bacteroidia > Bacteroidales > VadinHA17 > LD21. The sequence goes on along the minus strand of CAZQVL010000004.1, from coordinate 124,044 downwards.
GGTACCAGCATTGGAGTATCACAGACAACACATACTGAACCAAAGACTCTGGAAATTGGTGCAAAAGCCCCGGATTTTAACCTTAAGGGCATTGATGGGAAAATGTACAGCCTTACAGATTTTAATAAAGCATCGGTGCTGGTTATCATTTTCAGTTGCAATCACTGTCCTACTGCCCAGGCATATGAAGATCGCATCATTGCTGTTGCAAGTGATTATAAACCAAAAGGAGTTGACCTTATAATTATTTCACCCAATTCGGTTAAGGCTTTGAATTATTCGGAATTAGGTTATTCTGATATGGGTGACAGTTTTGAGGAAATGAAACTTCGTGCGGCCAACAAAAAGTATAATTTCCCTTATTTATACGATGGTGAGGAGCAGGAGGCTGCTTTAGCTTATGGTCCGGTTGCCACACCTCACTGTTTCGTTTTCAACAGAGATCGCATTTTATGCTATACGGGACGTATTGATGGATCAGAAAAACCCGGAACAGGTAAAGGTGAAGATATCAGGAATGCTATTGATGCCGTATTAACCGGGAAGCCTGTAACCAATCCGGTGACAAAGGTGTTTGGATGTTCTATCAAGTGGTCGTGGAAGGACGAGTATACACAAAAGCTTTATAAACAATGGGCTGAATTACCGGTAACAATCGAAGAGATTGATGTACAGGGAATAAAAGAGCTTATTAAAAATTCTTCATCAGGCAAACTAAGGTTAATCAATATTTGGGCAACATGGTGTGGTCCCTGTCTAATAGAATTTCCAGATCTGGTAATAATTGATCGCATGTATCGTGGCCGTCCTTTTGAGTTTATAACAATAAGTGCTGATAAGCAGGCAAGAAAGGCTGATGCCCTGAAATTCCTTCAGAAACAGCAGGCGTCCAATAAAAATTATATCTTTAACATGGATGATGTCTATGAGTTGATTGAGGCTGTTGATCCTGACTGGCAGGGTGCATTACCTTTCACAATGCTGATTGAACCCGGAGGAAAGATTATTTACAAAAAGCAGGATACAATTGATCCTTATGAAATGAAGAAGCTCATTGTAGACAGCAGGTTTATTGGAAGGTATTACTGATAGGACAATCATTCAGGTATTACATCCAGCCTGAGGATGATATTCAAATAAGGAGCATCTTCCTGAATACGAATATTATATTTGCTGCTAATAATGCATGAAGGTAAATTATGATATTTTACAAAGTACTGAGTTTCACCACAGGTATTAGCACCCTGTTTTTTTCAGATAACTGCTCAAGTTGTGATAAGAAAAATGATAAGGAGCTGCCTAACATTATTTATGTACTGGCTGATGATCTGGGATATGGAGATGTTTCCATCTTCAATAAAAACGGGAAAATAATGACTCCGAATATTGACAGGATGGCATCGGAGGGGATTTGCTTCACAGATGCACATTCTTCATCTTCCGTCAGTACTCCTACAAGATATGGTATTCTGACAGGCAGATATAGCTGGCGAAGCAGATTAAAACAATCAGTACTTGACGGTTATTCTGATGCTTTGATACCTGAAGAAAGAACCACAGTAGCTTCAGTTTTAAAAAAACATGGTTATTATACTGCTTTTATCGGGAAATGGCATCTGGGGTGGGGCTGGGCAAGAAGTGAAGATGGCATATCAGTAGATTTTAGCAAGCCGATTACCAATAGTCCCAATGATCTAGGATTTGATTATGGGTATGGACATAGCGGATCCTTAGATATGGCCCCATATGTATATGTTGAAAATAGAATGGCAACTGAAATTCCGACCGATACAACAGAAAATACAGGCAAATACTCGTGGTGGCGAAAGGGAATAACTTCAAGGGATTTTGTGCACGAAGATGTTACTCCCAATTTTTTCAGACGAGGAATAAAACTTATAGAACAAAGAGCTCAGGAGAAAAATCCTTTCTTCCTCTACCTGGCGTTACCCTCTCCCCATACCCCTATTTTACCTTTAGAGCAGTGGCAAGGAAAGAGTGGTTTGAATCCTTACGGTGATTTTGTAATGATGATCGATGATTATATGGGGCAATTGCTTGAAGTTGTTAAAAAGGCAGGAATAGAAGATAATACACTGGTTATCTTTACAAGCGATAATGGCTGTTCACCGGAAGCACAGTTTGATGAACTAGCGGAAAAAGGTCATTTCCCATCCTATATTTACAGAGGTCATAAGGCTGATATATTTGAGGGAGGTCACAGAGTTCCATTTATAGCAAAATGGCCAAAAAAAATAAAAAAAGGAATCATCTCATCAGAAGTTATCTGCACTACAGACCTGATGGCTACCTGTGCTGAGATAACAGGATATGATTTAGCTGATAATGAAGGAGAAGACAGCTACAGCATGATGCCATTATTTGAACGTAGAGTGCTGAATAAACCCCTTAGAGAAGCTACTATCCATCATTCAATCAATGGAAGCTTTGCAATCAGGAAAGGAGACTGGAAACTTATAATGTGTGCAGGATCAGGTGGATGGAGCTTCCCCAGACCGGAAAACAAATCTGTTATTGATACCCTTCCGGAGATTCAATTATATAACCTCGCGGAAGATCCCGGAGAGCGCAAAAACCTTTATGCGACGCATCCCGAAAAAGTTGAGGAATTGAGATCCCTTTTAAAAGATAATATTCTCAATGGACGCAGTACTCCCGGAGAGACACAACATAATGATCCATATGAAAATGATTGGTGGCAGGTAGTAAACATTTTACATTGATAAAACGGGTAACAATTGTTAAAATATTCCTATTGACGAATGATTTACAGATTTCAATTGTCTAATAGATATAGAGGCTGGAAGACTATATACAAAAAAATGAATAATAAAAAATAATGAAGATGAAAATATCATTTAAAATCATGGGAATACTGCTTATACTCCTGATGGGAGGTATTAGCGGATCTCTTCATGCCCAGCGAGGTATCAGAGGAGTAAGGGACACAATACGGATGAACAGACCCGGCAGAGGCATTAATATCAGGCCGGAGCGTTATATCAGATCTCCTTTGGATTCTATCAGACTAAGAGGTTTCAGGCCCTATTATCAACCAGGATGGATGGGCCCCGGGAGACAGTTTACAAGACCCGGGTCGAGGTTTGGAATGAGGGGATTCAATTGGCCGGGACCAATGTACGGATTTGGCAGAGGTATGAGGCCAATTTGGATGGACCGGCCCGGAAGGGGCAGGGTCTGGAGAGACAGACCGTTGATAGAAAAGATCCCAGGTCTAACGGAAAAACAGAAGGAAGAGATATCTGATCTATTAAAGAAACAACAGGAGGAGATGCAGAAGCTCCGGGACGAGACTGGAATAAAGATGAACGAATTAAGAGAGGCTCACAGGGAAAAGATAATGAATCTCCTGAATGAGGAACAAAAGAAATGGTTTGAATCAAACACTCCAGACGTCAGGAAATAAAAGTTATATATGAACTCACGCTTATCTAAATGATTTAGTTCCTTCGTTTCTTAACCTGATCCTGACATTAATAAACTCCAGCCGCACCGGCAGATGCGCCCTGACCTGAGTTAAAAGTCAGCTCTTCACCCTCCAGCCTGAATTTAGCGGTATTATCAGGAGTGGTAGTCCATACATTTGTCCCGGCAACAAGCCCCTGTTCTATTATTATGTATTTATCATTTGATTCTCCTGGGACTACAACTTGTCTTATGCCATCTTTTGTATAGACAAAGGTCATATTGTCCTGTCCGGCATGAAGGCTTTCAATAGGTATATAAAGCACATCGTCATATTTTTCAATAATCACCCTGTTTCCTGTTGTCATAGAAGGCCTGAGCATGGGATCTGTTCCATTAAGCTTAACCAGGACTTCAAATACCTTTGAGTCAGAATTTGGCAACTGCTCACCCATATTGGCAATATTAGCCACGTAACCGGTGAACTCTTTCCCGGGAAATGCATCAACGGTTATCTGAACCTGCTGCCCGGGACTAAGCTTGCTGATATCGATTTCACTAACGTAAATTTTAGAGTCCAGGACGGACAAGTCAGGAATCGTGGCAACCACAGGATTAAAAGGATCCAGCATTGATCCGGCTTTAATCTTGTTACCCAGCCTGTTCTTTTTATATATCACCATACCGGATGAAGGAGCTGTTACAGTAAAAGTTGCCAGAACATCTCTGAGGTCATTCACAACTGCAAGTTGTTTATTGTTTGTTGCCTTGAGATTTTTGATATTATTCCGTATCTGTGCAAGCTTGAGACTGTAATTATTCTTTGTCTGTTCAAGTAATCGTTTCGATCTGTCAAGCTCCATGCCTGCCTTACGCTGTACTGAAGGTGGCTCATATATTGATTGCTGAAGATATATATCTGCTTCTTCAACATTATATTTCTGATTACTTATTTCATTCCTTAAATCTGCAAGAGTAACAGCTGAGTCAAGAATAGCCATTTCAAGGTTACTCTGATATGTATCAAGCCTTTCCAGTTCATCTTTCAGTCTGTTATCATAAGAAGTCTTGTCAAGTGTTGCAATATAATCACCCTCTTTAACTTCAGTACCTTCAGATACAAGGTCCGTGATCTTAATAGCAGACGACCTGAAATTCCTGTTCCGGACAATATTTGGTCCTTTAATATCGATAGAATTTTCGGCAACCAGTTCACCTGAGGTTGATACAACAATTTCAAAATTACCTCTCTTTACCTCGGCAAAATTGGTCAGAGAAATATTTTCTGTTGTAAGACTGACGAAAACTGCAAGTGCTGCTGATGTTAGTATAACTACTATAGCGGTTACGATAATTGTCTTTTTCATCTTTTATTTTGTTAATTTCTTCCTGTTTATTTATGATCCCCCGGCAATGAAATAACAATCAGGAAAAAAACTTGTTCAGTCATTTGCGGTCATTTTCATAAATTAATTTTTCCGAACCAATACCTGGAAAAGCCAGAAGGAGATAAGTTCAGTCCTCAAATAATGCGATTGGGAACAGGGTAATATTTCAAAGTGTATTCTTCTTTTAATTGAGCCAAAATGGTTAATTTTAAGCTGAAACCAGAACCTATGAAAACACATATAAATATAAAAAAGATTAAGAAGCATAGAATTGCTGTTATACAATTCATTACCATTTTTCTTATGTTCTCAATCATTGGTCAGGCACAGAAGTCAAAAGAGATTTCTCTTTCTGTCTATCCGGGATATACTCTTGTGGATTTTGAAGAAGCACTCGACTATTCTGACGAATATCTTGAAGATTGGGGCAAGATTTATCTTGGTGCTGCATTAAGAGGATTTCTTCATCTGAGGAGCAGGTTACAATTAGGCGCAGAGGTTGCCTGGCAGCAACTTTATTATGCATATTACAGACTTCCCTATGGGCCTTCACCACCTGATTACCGCGAGTTTAATGTTACAACAGTAAGCCTTATGGCACTTAGCAGATACTATCTTAATAACAGATTCTTTATTGTTGGTGGAGCAGGAGTCCATATTTTTAACGATGGAGTTTCTCCATCAGTCTGTCTTGAACCAGGGTATATGATTGAGGCGGGCAATAATCTTACAATCCCTGTTTCCTTCCGGATAAATCCAGTATTCGGAAGTGGAACACCGATACTCTTTTCAGTTGGAGCAGGCGTAAGTTATAACTTTGCCACTAATTATGACTATTGATGAGCTGGATGAACAATTTATCCTTCTTTCAACAGATCAATCTTTATGAATGGGGCAATAAATTAATTTTGAATTCGTCGAGCTCCTCTGCGTTCCGGATCAAGCACCTGGTAATTATTATTAAAGAAACCAATAGTCATCATTAATTATTTATAAATACAGAGTGAAGATAGCCAGTAGATTTGAACAAAAAAAAAATTAGGATATAACCATTTTTTTATTGATATTCCTTGTTTATTTTACACTTAAATAAAACAAAATCAAAGGAGGTAATTATGAACCTGAAAAAAATACTCTTAGTTTTTTTTGCCTTTTTTATTTTTTTATTTTCATCCGGGCAGGCTGGAAAATCCGCTGGTAAGGAGGGTGTTCTCCGTGCAGGCATATCAAAGATCGATATTACACCGGAGAATCCGGTTAGACTATATGGATACAGCTCGAGGAAAACCCTCTCTGAAGGAGTTCATGATCAGTTATATGCACGTGTCGTTGTTTTTGATAATAGCGGCAAAAGAGTCGTGTTAGTTTCTTCTGACCTTGGATCATATGGCTCTGGAGTTTTTCCAACCATACAGAAAAGTATACTTGAGAAGTTCAACCTCGATGAGTCAGAGCTTTTTTTATCAGCTATTCATTCACACAGCTCACCGGTTTTATCTTTAAACAGGGAAAGAGGGGATTCGAATAATATCCTTTATACAGAAGTTTTAATAAAGAAGTTACTTACTGTAATTGGTGAGGCTTTTAATAACCTTAAACCTGTTCAGACAGGTGTTGGTGCCGGTTCTTCTCCTGTTGGCTCAAACCGTCGTGAAATGAGACCTGACGGTTCAATTACATTAGGCAGAAATCCTTATGGTCCTGCTGATAAGGAAGTACTGGTAATGAAGTTAGCGCTGCCTGACGGAACTCCAATGGGAGCTATATATGACTATGCCACACATGCCACTTCTCTGGGACCACGTAATATGCTGATCAGTGGTGATGTTTTAGGAATTTCAGCACAGTTTACTGAAAAAATATTGGGGGAAGAGGTTATTTCGCCGGTGTTTGCAGGTGCTTCAGGTGATATTGATCCATGGTACCGGGTTCTTCCCGGTTTTAACACTGAACCCGGGTGGATACCGGAACCTGTATTACTGGGAACATTACTCGGAGAAGAGGTTGTTCATGTTTTCCGGAGTATCAAGGAAGTAAGCCCGGTAGGAGAAATCAACACTGCTTTTGCCACACTTGAATGTCCCCGGAGGAAGAGTACCGATAACAATAAAACAACTGGAGAAGACCAGAGTGCCACCATACCGGTAAACATCACAGCAGCAAGAGTAGGTGATAATGTGGCTTTTGTCGGATTTAATGTTGAGATGCTGACGGAAATCGGTATGGAAATAAAATCTGGTTCGCCTTTTAAATATACATTCGTAATTACTCACTGTAACGGTTCAAGCGGTTATCTGCCTCCGGCAGAACTTTACAAAGAAGGAGGATACGAGGTTAATTCGACCCGTTTTGAGATTGGCTCTGCAGAAATGGTAATTAAGCAGGCACTCAGTATGTTGTATGACTTAAAATAGTTGAATTGGATGTATTATGTATTATAGGCGATAGGCAATGTAAAAAATTCAGGGTTGCTTTGAAAAGTAAATAGTGGTTCCGATACTGAATTGTCCATAATGGCCACTTTCGCCAGGATTAAAAAACATACCATACTCTGGCCTTAATACATATTTTTTAAGATTGGTGCTTAAGCCCAGCCCAAGATTGAAAGCATAGTAGAACTCTTCACCGATTATTCCTTTTGCAGAAGGATTTATTTCTATATATTTTCCTGCTGGAATTGTAAACAATAATGTCGGTAGGATCTCTACTTCGTCAATACCATCAACATCTCCTCCGAAGGCAAAACCTATTGGAACAAAAGCTGCAATCCTGTCCTTCATCAAGCTAACCTTTGGCCCAATACCAAACACATTTGTAGTGCCGCCATCATTGGCCACCTGAATATATTCATATCGCGCTCTCAGATCAATATTTTTAAAAAGCCCGTACGCAACCTGAAACCCATAGTGATTTTGAACATGATCAGTTTCTTTATCCACTGTCATAGATGTGGTTGTGAAACCTGGAGTTGTTTCGAAATTACCTTTTCCGACAAGTTTAGCACTTTGTAACTCGGAAAAAACAGGAGCACATGATAATAATATAATTTCCATGATAACCATTGAAAAGATTAATGCTTTCATTGCTGTGTGTTTTTGCTGATTGGTGGATGAATGTTGATTAATTATATAACCATAAAAAAAGAAGGATCCGAAAGACCTGAACAAAAAATGTTATTAATTGTATTTCAAGGCAATGGTAAAATTACTCCAATTTAAGATTAAAAACAAATTTATTATTTCAAACTGGAGGAGTTTATAAGTAACGTGGCTGAAAAAAAGGTTATTTCTTCTTAAAGTCAAAAAGAATATGTTAAATAGATTGATTTAAGAGAAGCGAAAGAGAGTCTTTTGCATGGCTTAAGACAGTAGGCATGAATATATGCATTGCAAATAAATTTGCTTATTTTTGAAATAACCAATAATAATACAAATAATTATGATAAAGTATCTTAATCTTTTTATGTTTGCCGGTATGCTGGCAGTGAATTATCTTGCCAATGCCCTTCCGATTAATAACTATACAACTGGTCAGCTCTCAGATTCTTACCCCAACCTTTTTGTTCCGGCAGGGATAACATTCTCCATATGGGGAGTTATCTACCTTTTGCTTGCCGGATATTGTGTGGTTCAGTTTACCGGTAAAGACCAGACAGTTATTGCAAACATCAGTATACCTTTTGCAATCACCTGTGGTCTGAATGCCTTGTGGATAGTTGTCTGGCACTATAAACAACTGCCTCTCTCTTTGATTGTTATAGTCGGATTCCTGATAACCCTTATCTATATTAATATTTTAATACGGGAACTCCCTTTGGGTATCATTAAGGCGTCGTTCGGGATATACCTGGGATGGCTGTGCATTGCAACAATAGCAAATGTGACCGCCTTGTTAGTTAATTACAACTGGGGCGGATTCGGCATCTCACAGGTAACATGGACTATTATAATGATATCTGCAGGTGCCCTTATTGTTGCAGTTACAATCTACAGGCTGGATAATCCTTTCATAGGATTATCCGTGATCTGGGCTTTTATCGGAATAATCCTCAAGCGGCAGGACGATTACCGGTTAATTGTCTTAACAGCGGTTATTGCCCTGACCTTAATAGGAATTGTAACTGTCGTTGGTTTTTTCAGGAAATATATCGTAGCATAAATAATAACCATATTCAGAAAACCAGCGTCTGAATGGAATGAGGTAAACTTGTAATCTCAGCAGTGGAGCTTCTGATAACCAGTTCATATATTATTTTCCTGTTGCTCTGATTCATTACAACTATCACAACTGTACCATCTTCATTAATAAATCCGGTGGTTAAAAGATGGCTGCGGCTTGCCGAACTGATAATTCTTCTGGCACCAGGCCTGATGAATTTTGAAAAATGTCCGATATAATAATATGAATTGGTAAATATTAGCTCGCCTGTTCTCGTATCTGCATGAACCGGTGCAAAGCAGAAATTCTTAACATGATTGGGTCCGCCAAATTCATCCAGTAATATATTCCAGTCGGTCCAGCCAACAGTGCCGTTGTTAAAATCATTGATCATCGAACGGCCATATGCTTCTCCAAGTCTCCAGGAGGAGTACCTGTCCGGATTAAAACTTGCAGGAGTACCTTCTGTAAACGATAAATGTTTCTCGGGATATGTATCATGAACAAATCCGACATTATTGTACATTTTTTCACCTCCCGACCAGTCCTCATACCAGTGAAAACCAATACCCCATACATACATCGAGGCTTCAGGATCATCAAAAATCGCACTTGCTCTCTGGTAAACAAAATCACGGTTATGATCCCATATAATGATTTTCTTGTCACCAAGTCCCTCTTTTTCCAGAGTGGGTCCCAGGAAGTTTTTCAGGAAATCCCTTTCTTCCTCGGCAGGATATTTTGAATTTATTTTTTGTATTTATGGTTTTCAGATTTTGCAAGAAATACTTTTTTAGTTTAGTTTTTTGGAGAAGGATTTCGAAAGTTTAATTTATTTCTTAGGTATTGACTCAACTGTTTTTAGCAACTGCTTCAATTAGTCCTCTTATATATCCGGCTGCATAAAGAGTTCCTAATGTACTGTATCCGGGACGGTTATTATTGTCTCCTGCCATGGTGGGAACATGATCGGGACGTAGTGGTCCTTTAAAGCCTATATCAATATATGCTTTCATGGCTGCATACATATCGATAATACCTTCATCATGGAATGTTTCCACGAAGTTCATTTTGTCACCTCTTACATTCCTGAAGTGTACAAAGTGAATCAGGTTTCTTTTTCCAAAATATTTAACCAGGGAAGGTATATCTTCACCCATCAGGGCAAAGTTTGCCTGACACATGGTAAGACCATTATTTGGACTCGGATAAATATTGGCCATTCGTTTAAAAGCATCAGCTGTTGTCATTATACGTGAAATTCCCCGTATGCTGTCAACCTGTGGATCGTCAGGATGCATTGCCAGCTTGATTCCATATTTCTCCGCTTCAGGTACAACCGCCTTCAGGAAGTATTCAAGGTTTTTCCACAAGCTATCCTTTGATACTTCTCCATATCTTGTAAGTGATTGATCTTTAATGCCTTCGTAATCAAAAGCTGTTACCAGTGCTCCGCCTCGCCCTGCGCGGTCATTGGTTGTACGGGCCCAGCTGATTACAGGCATCCAGTTATAACATATTGTATCAATACCGGCTTTCGACATGTTTTTCATCAAGGTAATAAAGTTTTCTATTTCTTCATCCCTGCCATCCAGGCCGAGTTTTGTCCTTTCCGACAAAGCAGGAGGACCCTCTACCACTTCAAGCTTTAATCCTTCTTTTTCCCATGCCCTTTTAACAGCGATAATGGCCTCATAATCCCACGGCCTGACGTTATTTAATCCAGCAATACGGGGATTAATTCCGCCAACTGCCCCCAGTACATTCAGCTGTTTGCCGAATTCTATCTTTTGCTTTTCGGCTTCCATACCCCAGAAGTACGCAAAACACAATTTAATACCGGCATCGGGGATAAAATCTGTCTTTTTCGGTAGAGTTGTTCTTTCGGATATTCTATGATTTTCACGGGCTGTATTAGCCAGAACCGAAGATACCCTGCCTGATCCTGCTATCGACAGTGCTGCAAGTGCACCACTCTTTTTAATGAAATCCCTTCTATTTTCCTTCATAACTAATGATATTATTAGTCTGATATTTTTAGATAAGCTTCATCTGGAAAAAAGCAAAATACAATATTTACAGCGATAAACGCTAAACTCAAAACATCATTATGCTATACTGACCCAAGACAAATTTTGCCGGTTAATTTGCCCCGTCTGTTTTGTTAAAGATTAGATCACCAGTCGTTTCACCAGCTGTTGTGTTATTTACGTAACTGATTGTAAGGATATTATTTGTTTCGTCAAGTTTCCATATTTCTTTTGATTTAAAATCCTCAGCACCATTATACCCGTAAGCAGTTGTAACCGATTCAAATAAGAGTGATCCTTCTTTTTCCAGCCAGCTTGCCTTCGATTTTCTGTCCATGTCATAAATATAGATATTATATTCTTCCCCGTTAAGAGTGACATTCTCAATAAAAGGGTATTCCTGGCCATCTCCTATATCATAAATCCTTTCAGTAAGCAGACTGTCTCCTTTTATATTAATAGTGAGCATAACCAGTATTGGGAAATCACCAGTAATTGGAGTTTTTGTTCTGTCCAATTTCCAGGTACCTGAAAAGTCGGGTTTCTGACCTGCAACAGTCAATGAAGTAACAATGGACAAAGCCATACATAGGATGAAAAATGAAATTCTCTTCATAACGCGATTTTATTTAAATTGTTAATAACCTAATTTCTATATACCACTAAGATTTACATTTTCGAATCTGAGAGAAGGGATCCTGGTTGAATCGTTCTCCCTGATGTCATTGCCCATTTCTGCAAGATTGAACCAGAAGTCATTCATATTTCCTGAAATATTCATCTCATTTACCGGATGTATGATTTCTCCGTCCTGTATGAAAAATCCCTCAAAACCATATGAAAAATCACCTGTTGATCCATTGCAGTTACCACCTATAAATCCTGTTATCAGTACTCCCTTATTTATCGAAGCCATCATTTCTTCAAGACTTCTTAAACCCTCAGTAAAAACCACATTCGATGAACTTCCTGATGTAGGTTTCATTCCGAGTTTCTTTCCATAGTAATTGTCGATATAGTAATTTTTCAAGACTCCCTTTTCTATTATTGGCCGTCTTACAGATGCCAGTCCTTCATCGTCAAAATATCTTGAGCCAAATCCTGAAGGAATAAAAGGATCATCATAAACTGTCATTAAGGGTGAAGCTATTGTCTTATTCTCCTTTCCTATCAGGAACGATTGTTTCCGGTAGAGACTGGATCCGCGAAGTGCCTGATAAATAGGGCTTGCTATATTTGCCGCAACACGGTTCTCAATTAAGACAGGATATTTGCCTGATGCTATTTTTTTCGGATCTATCTTTTTCAATGTTCTTTCAAGCGCTGTTTTACCTATACCCGTTGTTTTGAGCTTATCAAAGAACAACGCAGTTTCATACGAGTAACCGCGTGGACGCCCTGTGTCGCTTTTTACAGAAACTACAACAGAAATGAATATTCGGCTGTTGTCTGAATCTCCCTTGAAACCATTGCTTTTAACCAGAACTGAGTTGGAGATACTGTCGGAGTAATTGGAACTTACCGATATTATCCTTTCATCTTTACCGTAAGCTTCATTCAGAGCCTGGTTTGCAAGATCTATTTTTGTCTTTGGATCAACAGTATCCAGTATTGTGTCAAATACATTTAAGTCCGGGCCGTCCCCTTTGTAGTATAATTCCGGGTCAGGGAGGGCCCGGAATTCATCTTCAGCAAGGTAGCGTGTAGACTCAATAGCGTCACTGACAAAACGGAATAATTCTTCCTTTTTCATCCGGTTGGTTGCGTGTGAGGAATACTTGTTTTCAACAAATAAATTTATTGAAAGGCCGCTCTGATTTGATTCTTGAAGACTGTCGATTTTCTGATCCCTTATTTCGATGTCAGTGCTACGGTTATCATAAATTGTTACCGAAACCTGTTCTGCTCCGTTTTTAAGGGCATGTTCTATAACGATTTCGGCCAAAGCATATTTTTCACTTGTATTCATAATAGAATTTTTTTCATGTTTTTAAAGCATTAAATCAGCCCACGGTTAGTTTTTTAATCTTAACAGTAGGAATTCCCATCGAAACCGGAGCTCCCTGTCCGTTCTTACCACATGTCCACACACCATTGTCGATAGCAAAATCATCGGCAATCATAACAATATCAGCAAGTGCCTGGGGTCCATTACCGATTATATTGATGTCCTTGATAGGTTTTGTCAGTTTCCCGTTTTCAATTAAATACCCAAATTTCACAAAGAAGGTGAAATCTCCCTGTCCTATGTGTACTTCCCCGTTACTGAAACTGTCAACATAGACTCCATTTTTCACACTGGCAATGATTTCTTCTCTTGTATGAGGTCCGTTTTCCATATAGGTACTCCTCATTCTTGGCATCGGAATGTGCCGGAAGCTTTCTCTTCTTCCATTTCCTGTAGGATCTACCTTGTAGTATTTTGAGCTTATCCTGTCGTGAAGATAACTGGTAAGTATACCTTTATTGACCAGTACAGTTTTTTCTGTCGGGTTCCCTTCATCGTCAAAATTCAGTGTACCCCGGTTACCTGGTATAGTTCCGTCATCAACAATATTAACAAAATCTTCGGCTATTTTTTCCCCCATTTTATCTGAGAAAATCGAAAGATTTTTTCTGTTAAAATCGGCTTCGAATGCATGTCCCATTGCTTCATGCAGCAGGATTCCCGATTCTCCGGCGCCTAAAACCACTTCCATTTCCCCGGATTTTGGCTTGCCGGCAGGAAAAAGCCTGGATGTTTTTTCGACAACTTCAGATGAAAGCTCGTCAATAAGTTCATTTGTAAGGAATTCGGAACCAATGCGATATGAACGGCCGATAAAAAAATTCTCAATCTTTCCTTTATCTTCCATAATGCATATTCCTGAAAGATCTACAAGTGGACGATAATCCCATGCAAGCAAACCCTCAGAATTATAGAAAAGAATATATGATGATGTATCTCCGAGGAATACATTGACTTTGGTAACCCGTTTATCAGCATTAAAAATATTGTCATTCATACGCTGGATAAATGGGATTTTGGTATTAATTGACGTATCCTCCCATGAAGTTTTCAATGAATAGTAATTCGGCGCCAAATATTCACTGATATTAACAGGAGTAAAAGTGGAAGAACTGTCAGCTATATTTGCTGCGGTTCTGGCGGCTTTGAGCATAGCTTCCTCCGATATATTCTCGGAATAAGCATAACCGGTCTGATCTCCTTTTAAAACCCTTATACCAACTCCGTATCCTATATTGGAATAGGCACTGTTAACTTTACCGTCCTCAAGTGCACTTGTATTATCAAGAGTGTGTTGGAAATACAGATCAGCATAATCCGCTCCTTTTTCCATTGCAGCAGAAATCACTTTTTGCATGAGATTCCGTGTTACTTCAAAATGATTGAGATAGCTTTCAGCATTATCTGATAATATAATCCCTTTACAAGAATGAAGTAACGGAGGAATAACTAGTGAACCTGCAGCAGTGATACCACTGATTTTAATAAATTCACGACGCTTTAGATACATGTTTTTAAGTTTTAGTTTTTATAAAGTTCGGATTATCTTTTTAAATAGAAAAAACAAGTGAATGAAATCCTAAGAGCTTTCATAATTGTTAATTTAAAGATGTACTTACTTAATCTTTGTTCCCTCAAGTTTTTGTCCACCCTGATAAAGGATTTCCATAAGTAATTTCTCATTTTCATAGTAAGTAATAAGGTTATTATACAATTTATGTTTTAAAGATGGGTAATAATTATTTATGTTACTAAAATTAATTAATAACTATATCATTTTCAAATCAGCCTGCATAATTGTTTTAAATAAATGATTTCGGAATTTCTTTATCTTTGATAAATACAGAAGTTTCTGTATTAAAATAACAGTAATGAAAACGAGAATTTTTACAAAAAGAGGTAGTACATTTGTGACTTTTGTAGTGGCTTCATTATTGCCTCAGGCTTGCAGTAATCGGCCGGAAATCCCGAATATCATTCTCATAAATGCAGATGATCTTGGATGGATGGACCTTGCAATATATGGCAGCGAATATTATGAGACTCCCAACATCGACAGGATTGCTTCTGAAGGAATGCTTTTCACAGATGCATATGCTGCTGCTGCCAACAGCGCTCCCAGCCGGGCCTGTCTTATTACAGGTTTTAATACTCCACGGCACGGAATCTATACTGTCAGTTCATCGGAAAGAGGAGATGCAAGGTTCAGGAGGCTGATTCCCACTGAGAACACCCAGATTCTTGATACCTCTTTTGTAACAATTGCTGAAGAGCTCAAACAAGAAGGCTTTGTTACTGCAAGCATTGGGAAATGGCACGTTGGTTATGATCCCTGCCATTATGGTTTTGATATCAACATAGGAGGTAATACACAGGGACACCCCGTTTCATATTTCAGCCCTTACAAAAATAAAGATCTGCCAGATGGTCATATAAAAGAGTATCTTACTGACCGGCTTACAACTGAAGCTATTAAGTTTATTGAGGATAATAAGCGAGAAAAATTCTTTCTTTACCTTCCTTATTATGCAGTCCATTCTCCTTTACAGGCAAAAGAAGAAATAATCTCAAAATATAATGCTAAAGAAAAAACTCCCGGTCAGGGAAATGCTGTGTATGCTGCCATGATCGAGACAATGGACAGGAATATTGGGCGTATAATGGAATACCTCGAGAAGGAAGGGCTGACAGGGAAAACACTTCTTATTTTTACTTCTGATAACGGAGGTGTCCGGGCAACCTCAAGTCAGCATCCGCTCAGAGGAGGTAAAGGTTCTTATTATGAGGGAGGGATAAGAGTGCCTCTGATTATAAGATGGCCGGGCATAGTCGACAGGGGATCACTCTGTCATGTGCCGGTTACAAATATCGATTTTTATGCAACCCTGCTTAATGCAGCCGGTATTACTAAACCTCTGAACAATAAGACGGATGGTTTGAGCTTAATTCCGCTCCTTACCGGTAGCGGTAACTTTGACTCTGAACGACCTCTTGTATGGCATTTCCCGGTATATCTTGAGGCATACAGCAGGATTCTGGATGACGGCAGGGACCCGCTTTTCAGGACCCGACCTGGCTCGGTTGTGAGGGCTGGAAGATGGAAACTTCATGAATATTTTGAAGACCAGGGCTTTGAGTTATATGACCTCGAGAATGATCCCGGTGAAAGGAATAATGTGGCTGACGTGAATCCCGAAAAAATGGAAGAGCTTAAAAAATACCTGGTAAGCTGGAGGACATCAATGAATGCTCCTGTCCCAACCGATCTGAATCCCGATTATGATCCCGAATCAGCAAAGCGGGCATCTGAAGGAAAATAACTTATCCTGCCAGCAAAAAAAATCTGTAAATCTTAAAATATAATACCAGCTGTTCCGTCTATGGAATTAAAAGAGTATTACTATGAGTCCCTCAGAGTCAGAAAGAATAAGCACTGTTTACAAAACCGAACGGAATCGTCTGCTCGGATATATAAGAAACAGGATACCTGATAAGGTAGAGGCGGAGGATATTCTGCAGGATGTCTTTTACCAGCTTACCATCGGCTTCAGGGATATCAGAAGGATACAAAGCCTTACAGCGTGGCTCTATAAGGTGGCAGACAACAGGATAACCGATCTGTTCCGGAAGAAGAAACCGGTTAACATGAGTTATACTGAAAACCTGGGAGCCGATGAGGATGGGCCACTTTCTCTTGAAGAGATTCTTCCTGCACTGGGATCCATGCCGGAAGATGAGGAATTGAAAGAGCTCATATGGGAGACTATCGAAGAAGTACTCTCTGAATTACCCGAAGAGCAAAGCAGTGTGTTCATTGAAAATGAGTTTGAGGAAAGAAGCTTCAAAGAGATATCTGAAATGTCCGGCATTGGAGTAAACACCCTTATCTCAAGGAAAAGATATGCTGTTCTTGCATTAAGGGATAGACTTAAATTATATTACAAACTTTCAAAAAATAATTAGTATGAAAACTTTGAATATTTTTAAATATGTTGGATTTGGCATATTAGGATTAGGTTTCATAGTACTGGCTGTATTTATTACTATGAGCCTTTGGAACTGGTTGATACCATTACTGTTCCACGGACCTGAATTAACATTTTGGCAAACTGCCGGATTGTTTATCCTTTCAAAAATATTGCTGACAGGTATTGCTCCCGGTTCTCACGACAAACACTATAAGAAAGACTGGAGAAGCAAATACCATCAGAAATATAAGTCGAAGTACCCTGATACAGAGCAGAGTATTTCAACCGAACAGGTTGAATAAGAATAGAAGACCTGGTTTAATTGCCGGGTTTTCTTTTTTAATCCAGGATTCAGGCCCTTATTAATAAATATCAATAAAATAGGGCTTTTATCCTGAATTCTTCATTTATTGATTAAATTTGAAATTGCAATAAACTCTTGCTTAAATTTAATAATTTCTGAAATGAAGACCTGTTTTAAAAATTTGCTGGCAACTTTTCTGTTGCCTTTTTTTGTTATTTCCATTACTGCCCAAACATCTCTTCCCGTAATAAAACAGGAAGATTATGCCAAATGGCAGAATCTTGGATCTACTTCAATTTCAGATGACGGCAGCTGGGTCAGCTGGAATGTTTCACTGGTCGATGGTGATGATACTCTCTATATCAAGAATGCCAATTCCGGTAAGATGTACAAATTTCCGCTATCATCAAGCTTGTCTTTTTCATTCGATTCGAAATGGGCAGCTTTCAAAATGGATTACAGCGAAAAGACTCTTGAGGAAATGAGAGAAGAGAAGAAACCGATAAAATATAAATGCAAACTCCTGGATCTTGTTTCCGGTAAAGAAAGGATTTTTGAAAATATTGAATCGTACAGTTTTACAAAAAATGCCAATCATCTGATTATGAGCGGGTATGCTCCTGAAAACAGTAAAATAAAAGATATCTTCATTTATAACCTTAAAACAGGTACAATGAAGAATATAGGGAATATCAGCGAATATTCAGTTAATAAACCCGGCAACCGTCTCGCTTATATTGTAAATGCTGAAGACAAAAAGGGGAATGGAGTTGAATTGATGAACCTCGATAACTATAATATTGATTTCCTCGATAACGACACGAGTATATATCGCAATCTTGTCTGGGAGAGGGAAGGAGATGCCCTCGCCTTTCTTAAAACGGTTACTGATACAGGATATGTTGAGGATAATCATATCCTTTTCACTGTCAGAAAAGTGCTGACAAAACCGGAAGTTAAATCATGTAATCCGGGGACCTATACATCATTCCCGGATGGACTAAGAGTGCACGATTCTTTCAAGCCCGTTATTTCAAAGGATCATAAAATTGTATTCTTTGGGGCATTTGACTGGACTGTTAAGGAAAAAAAGGATAAGAATGCCAAAGAGGAGGAGAAGCTTCCGGGAGTGGATATCTGGCACTGGAAAGATGATCCTGTGCAACCCAGGCAGAAGGTACAATATAATACCGATAAAAACTTCTCTTACCTCTTTGCCTGGAATATCGACGAGAATACAGTTGTAAGGATTACAGATGAAAACATGAGGCGTGCAACTCCATCCGGAGATGGTCATCATGCACTTGCAACCGATGATACACCTTATCAACCTGCTTTTCGTCAACAATATTACGATCATTATGTGGTCAATACTTCCACGGGGGAGAAAAAGCTGATAATGAGCAATTTTACCAGACTCTACGGATCATCTCCGGCTGGAAAATATGCGCTATATTTCAAGGATAAAGACTGGTGGGTTTATGATATTTATGGTGACAAACATGTAAATCTCACTGAGGGTATTGAATCCGTTTTCTGGAACACACGTGATGATAGTCCAAAAGATGTCAAACCTCCTTTTGGAAATGGTGGTTGGTTTAAAGATGATAAGGCTATACTAATCTATGATGAGTATGATGTCTGGAAAATCAGTCCGGATAGTATAAAACCAGTACGACTTACCAACGGAAAAGAAAATAAGATCATTTTCAGAGTTACGAGAATTGAAACTGAATACCCATATATTGATCCTGCAAAAGATCTCTATTTCACAGCTTTTGGTGATATTGACAAAAGAATGGGGTATTATCGTCTGACTGTTGAGGATAAATTCGAAAAACTTATTTTCGAAGACAAAGCAATTTCAGGATTGAGGAAAGCCAAGGAATCCGATTATTTAATTTACAGAGCCGAAACATATTCTGATTCTCCTGATATTTTCCGCGTACCATTATCTTTTGCCGGAGCTCAGCAGATTTCCAAAACTAATCCCCAGCAGGCAAACTTTGCATGGGGAAAAAGTGAGATTATTCATTTCAAAAACAGGGATGGAAAACCTCTGCAGGCGGCGTTATTTTATCCTGCAAACTACGAACCGGGGAAAAAGTATCCCATGATTGTATATATCTATGAGATCAGGTCAAATGTTGTACATCGTTATGTTTCCCCTTCACCAAGAAGTGCTTATAATACAACAAATTATACAAGCCAGGGATATTTTGTTTATCAACCTGATATTGTTTACAAAACCAATCAGCCGGGTGAGTCAGCTGCTAATTGCGTAATTCCTGCTATGGAAGAAATACTTAAAACGGGAATGATTGATGAAAAAAAGATAGGTATTATGGGGCACAGCTGGGGTGCCTACCAGACAAGTTTTATTATTACCCAGACAAAGCTCTTTTCAGCAGCAGTTGCCGGTGCTCCTCTTATTAACATGATAAGCATGTATAATGAGATATACTGGAATTCCGGATCTCCTAACCAGAGTATCTTCGAGACATCCCAGGGTCGTCTGAGGGAACCATGGTGGGTAATTATGGATGATTATATGAGGAACTCTCCAATGTTCCAGGCACAAAATATTGTTACACCTTTGCTGGTTGCATTCGGGAACGAAGATGGTGCAGTAGACTGGCATCAGGGTATCGAAATGTTTACAACTATGCGCCGGATGGAAAAACCTTATATAATGCTTGTTTATGATTCTGAAAATCATTCTCTTTCAAAAAAAGAAAACCAGATTGATTATACAAAAAAGGTTAATGAATTCTTTAATCATTATCTTCTTGGACAGGAGGCAGAAGAATGGTTGATAAAAGGGAAAAAATATGTTGATAAGAAAATTGAAGAGGAAAAGGTAGCAGCCAAAAAGTAAAAAGCTGCTCAGAAGCCTTTCAGTTGCATATAAACAGTTGGAATCAGAAGCAGAAATCCAATAACAATAAGACCTGCAATAAGTGGCAGAACCCACCTGAACCATTTATCATAAGGTATTTTTGCAACGCTGAGTACCCCAAGCAGAACACCTGAAGTAGGGGTGATCATATTGGTGAATCCGTCGCCAAACTGAAATGCCATCACAGTTGCCTGGCGCGATACTCCAATCAGATCGGAGAACTGTGACATCATAGGCATTGTTAGCGCCGCTTTAGCTGAACCGGATGGCATTGCCAGGTTGATCAGATTCTGTACTATGTACATCATTCCTATTGATGCTGCTTTACCCATGCCGGAGATAGATTCTGAGAGCTTGTAAAGCAGAGTGTCAATTATATTTCCATTGTTCAGAATAATTATTATTCCTCCGGCAAGACCAACAATTAAGGCAGCAGACTGGATATCCTTTACACCATCCAGGAACAGTCTGGTGATCTTGTTCGGCGAGTAACTCATTGCAATACCTGTAACAAGTCCCATTGCGAAAAACAGGGTGGCTATTTCCATTATATACCATCCGTAACCCATCACACCGGTTATAAGAATAAGAATAGTTAACAGCAGTATCTGGATAATAAAAAAATGAACCGACTTACGTAAAGAAATCCAGCCTGTTAATATAAAAAAAGCCGTAATCAACGGAATGGCAGGTATTGTGGCTACTTTTTCCCCAATTGAAATATCTGTTAAGGGATAGAGAAAAGACAGAACACCGAGAATGATTGAAAGAACTATATAGATAATCCAGGCTGATAAAGGGCTGCTGTAAAGAATCTTTGCAGAGCCTGTTTCATGCAGCTTGCGCCAGTATTTATCATCTTCTGCAACTTTTGAGCGTAAGGGATTTTTCTTTACAGACCGTGCATACCTCAGGATAAAAATAAAGCCAAACAGGTTTATTACCAGCCAGCAGAACATTCGGTATTCGATCCCTGAAAACAGTGGAAGATCTGATAAACCCTGTGCAATTCCGATGGTAAAAGGATTGAGAACAGCCCCGGCAAAACCCAGAGCTGCCGCAACAAAACAGAGGGATACTCCAACTATTGAATCATAACCCATAGATATTGAAAGCGGTACGAAGATTATTATAAAAGCAATTGTCTCCTCACTCATCCCGAACACAGCACCGAAGATGCTGAACATTGTCATTATCAGGGCGAAAATTATATTGTCTGCACCAAGATTTGAAATAAACCTTTTATGTTCAATCTTTTTACTGAACCGCAGGACAGCCTGTATTGCCACATCAATTGCCTTACTATCGTTCATTATCCAGAAAGCTCCACCGATAATAAGAATGAAAACGATTATATCTGCTTTGTCAACAAATCCGTCGAATAATGCTGAAAATACCTGCCATGTCTGGGATTTACTGTCGGTGTACTGAAAAGAACCGGGAACAACTACACTCCGATCAATACCGTTTACATTAACTATGTGCCTTTCGAATGTTCCACCGGGAACTATCCATGTCAGGATTGCAGAAAGGACAATTATGCTGAAGACAATGACATAGGTGTGAGGGATCTTCTTTAACATGATAAGAAAAGACAAAAGATGAAAGACGAAAGATAAAAGTATAAAGATAATCCTCCTTCGCCAAGGCTACGGAGGACAAAGAAAGATAAAAGGAAGATTTTATTTCAATTTCACGATCTTCACCCTGTGGCTTCTTGTTTTGTCAGATATCTCCAGCAGGTGCATGCCATTGTTAAGGAATTCAATATTGAGTATTATGGGATTGCCTGTAGTTTCATATTTATTATCAATAAATACATATTTACCTGATAGATCGAGGATCTTCATTCGAACAGTAATACTCGTGAACAATCCTTCAGGGATCTCAACAATCAGGTTATCACCTGCAGGTACAGGGTAGACTTTAAGTGCCGGGAAATAAATTGTTTCAGTACCGGTAGTAAGGTCCTCTACCGTGATCTTGTCGGCACCTACAATTGCCAGTATATTAAGGTCTTTTCTTGTGTCGCTGATAATAAGAGGTGTATTGGCATTGTCCATTGATTTACCCTGGTAGTCAGTAATAAAATAATAATCTCCATTATCAAGTCCTTCAAAGTTGAACGATCCGTCGGTGACAGTTATATCATAAGCTTTAAGATTACCATCTGTAGCACCCTTCAGATAAACATATGCATTCGGAACAGGATCACTTTTAACCAGGCTGGTTTTTTCCATAATTGTAAGTCCTTTTCCAGAGCCTGATACCAGATTACCTGAAATACTTCCTGATCCTGAACCTGCTTCCGGCTTTTTGATTAACCTGATATCTCCCCCAGTTACATGTCCTGTCACATTAATCCATTCTGCTTCGAAAAGAGCTATTTTGTCACCAAGGCAGGTAGGCAGATCCTCAGGGTAGGCTTCAGGATCGGGAACAGCATGAACAGTATATTGGTTGCTTTCCAGGCCAGGGAAAAGATACGAATTTGATCCGTACAGACTTAGCAGGGTTGTATCAGCAATGTCAGATTCAGGTATGAGTATTACATCTGAATCATTGATATCGCTGCCTCCTGTTTCGTCAAATAACTGTCCGGCAAGGCTATTGTTCCATATAATTGTGACAAGCACCGAATCCTTTCCTGTATCACCGTCGACATCAGTAACAGTAACACGGATAATATAAGTTCCCGGGAAAGAAAATCCATGCACGGGATTTTGCTGGCTGCTTGTACTGCCATCAATGAAGTCCCAGAGGAATGATAAAGGTGCGTCTCCTCCTGTTACTGTTGCATTAAACTGAACAGTTAAAGGTATCTCTCCGTAGTTTGGCAGAGCTTCAGCTGTAACAGTCGGAATACCTTCAGAAGCCACAGTGATGTCAATGGTTTCTGTTACTGAATTGCTATTGACATCTGTAACCTTCATTGATACATTGTATACACCTGTACTTACAAATTCATGTGATGGAGAGGGATCATTACTGGTATTCATATCGCCAAAATCCCAAATGTACGAATAGGATGGTTGACCGCCGGTTACAACAGACTGAAAGTATACTGTGAGCGGAACCTGTCCCGATTCCGGATCGGCAGTGATGCTTGCCTGAAGAGGTAACAAAGGTCCAGCCTGTCCGGTGAGAACAACAGTTTGCAAAGGTTTATACGAATCGTCTGAGCTGATGACAAGTGTGGTCTGGAAGTCGTCAGACCGGGTTGGAGTCATCATTAACCGTAATATACAGGAATCTCCGGGAGTAATAGACGTGCAGGTTCCGCTGAAGCTGAATTGATCCATATCGCCTCCTGAAAGATACATGCTGGTAATATTTAGTTCAACATCCCCCGAATTAAACAGGATCAAAGTATCAGTTACGGTCTGACCAACTAAACTATAGCCAAAATCGATGCTGCTTTTGGGCGAATATATCTGTGGAACAGGTGTACTACCATTAAGACCGATTTTCTTTACCGGTGTTTCCGGATCGTTTGAAGAGATATTAAGAATAGAGTACTGGGTTCCGTCTTTTTTTGGCTCGAAACTCACCTGTATCTCACAGGTCTCACCGGGCTGGAGTGTGGAGCAGTTATGTCCTTCCAGCATGAAATCAGTCTGCACAGGAATTCCTGGCCATATTTCATATCTTACTTCGATATTGGAAAAGATGAGATCAGTGGCACCAATGTTTTCCACTGTTATTGTCCTGGTTACCTTGGTATTTTTTGGGACAACTCCAAATTCGACTGTTGACTTATCGGTATTCAGTACCGGTTGCCATGGCCTGACTTTCACCGGTATTTCCATCTGCAATCCAGAAGGCTCATTATAAATGATTACCAGTCCTTTATTTACCTCGGAAGCTACAGCATCTTGTTTAAATGACACTTCAATTGAATCCACCGCCAGACGATTCAGGATAAAGGAGGTTTTACTGAAGGTAAATCTTGGATCATTAATCATAACGGAATCAATCCTGATATCTTTTTCTGAGGGATTGGAAAGTTTCAGAATCATTGTTTTACTTGAATCAGGTTCCACCGAACCAAAATCAAGAGAATCCGGATCAATGTTGAAATAAGGTAATGGAGGAATCAGTGCATACTTTACTCCCGGGACAGCAATATGTCCATACCGTTCATCATCCATAGCGAATTCTAATCCCCAGTAGGATATTTCGTCATCCACTATCTGCCTGATCCATGGTCCTGCAATGTTGGTAGCAAAACGCAATTGATTGGCAGGGTGATGGTTATAAGCCAAATTGATGGATCCGACAGGATCTAGTGCAATCTGATTTCCTGAACTTTGAAAGCTGCCATCATCGACTTTTTCAGTATGCCATATGCCATCCTTTTTCCAGGCATGCTTTAAGTTCTCCCTGTACTCTTTGTTAATATCACCTGCATAAGAGATATGTGGCTGAATAAAATTATCTGTAATAACTGATGTTCCCATTCCTTCCATCTGACCTCCGTTCCAATCAGTTTCAATAACCTCTATCGAACCAGCCAGGTCACTGCTCCATTTCTGGTAAATAATGCCCATACCCTGACTTATATTGTAGAAGCTGACATGAGGATTATTCTCTGCATCAACTGTAAGGTCAATATGGTCGTACCCTTCTTTGAAAATCATCTTTGGGGATTGCCAGGTTCCATTAACTGTTTTCCTGATCTTGAAGGTACCTGTAGTGGCAACATGGTAAGCCTGCTGATAAGCAAGGTATAATTCCCCGTCGATTGTGGCACCTAGTGACAGACTATGGAATCCTGAATCTGATAGTGCTATTATCCTGGAATTCCATTCATCCTCTGCACTGAGCACACCATGGTATAACCTGCTCTCAGAGTAATCCTCCCAGTTGTAATCTGAATATACGATATGCAGATTTCTATCAGGAACCATGACCATACTTACTATTGTTTGCAAAAGGGCAGTATCCCAGCACCCTGTATTCCCATTTGCTCGTGCGGGTTTTTGTAGCATACATAAGTGTGTCATTACTGAAATATGTCAGATGGACTTTTCCGTTTTTCTCCACAACCATGGCAGGTTCATCTCCCTCATCTACATAGCGGGCTATGACATTTTTCACCTTCGTTGTTTCATATACCTCATTATTGGAAAGATCAGGATCAAAAGCTCCACCAGTTGTTGAGGCCTGGAATTCAAGTATCGCCAGGTCGTAGGTTAGCATTATAATTTCAAGCCGGGCTTCTGATTCATATTTGAGGGTATCGATGTTCCATGTTATGGTTTTTCCTTCTATAATAATGTCACCGTTATTCGGATTTGCAGAAATAAACTTTACCAGAACAGGGATAGTACATTCCGTCTGAATAAACATGTTATTATTGGGGCCATCATTACGAATGGTCAGAATGTATTTCAGCGTGTCACCCACCCTTACAGGGTCGGGTTGTTCGGTTAGTGATAACTGCAGGTCTGAACCTGGTGGACGCTTCCATGCATAAATATCTGTATCAGTACCTTTATCATACTCCCATACGATATTTCCTTTAGAGGTTCGGGGATGAGTCTGGTTAATCTGTGCTTTTATACTTATTTCCTTTATTTCATCACCATAACCGGGAAAATCATGTTTGAACTGATAAGCCCAGATACTATATGTTACGCCATCACTTACTCCATACAGATCCTGGTAGACAAGTTGATTGTCTTCAAGATGGGGATAGATCTGAGTGGAAATTATTGGGTAAGGATCAAGAGGGACCAGGTATTCAAAACCTGCATTACTGGTATAGAATGGATAATTTATATATATATTTTTCCCATTACGATCATCCATATAGGCGATAGCGGGCTTGTAGCCATATTTTCCTGTTATAACCGGAAAAGTCTGGTCCGCCGAATTTGTGCAGATCGGAAATTCTTTTTTATCGTAAGCCCGGCACATATAAATGTCCCAGTTTCCGTTCCTCCCGTCGCGCCACACTATAATATCCCCATTAATGGCCGGGAGGTCCTGATCACCGGAAGCAGTGCAGATAGCTGTCTCACCAAGCACTGGATCATACAAATAAATATCCCAGGTCCCGTTTCTTGTATCGGTCCATACTATCCGTTCACCATCCACTGCCGGATTGAACTGTACATGTGGATCTGTAGTTATTCGGTTTACCGAATCTGTTGCAAGATCATAAGAATAAATATCTCCCTCGTCATTCCGGTCGTCCCACCAGACAACCAGATTACCGCTTATATCCGGGCGTTTTTGATTTGACGGATCAGTAATTAATGGCGATAGAACATAACTAGCCAAAGTAGAGAGGTTACCAGTTTCATCACCAGCCTCAACCCGGAAAATAAAGGATGAATCAGGTTCCAGCTTTGTGACTGTAAAACTGTTAATCGCTTCTATTTGCTTCACCAGCAAATTATCCTTAAAGATCTTATATGCAGTTATTTCTACATTGTCTTTAGCTCCATTCCACAGCAGTTCGATGGTTGTCCCTTCGACGAGACCTGTCTCCAGAGTGGCACCTTCCCATGTGGGTTTTGTCTTATCGGGACAGGTTTCATCAGCTGTGTTATCTGTAATTTTTAATACAGAATTATCTATATACCTTATATAATGGCCATCAGCTGCAGAAAATAGTTTCCACCATGTTTCCGCACTGACCGTTTCGTAACTGTCCTCGCTGTCTGTTCTGTAAAGCCTGCAGATGAGACCTGTCAGCGGTGAATCAATGATCCAGGCAAAATAATCTCCGCAGGGGCTGAAAAACCAATGTGCCTCCCCCTGGTTATTCGGTGCAGATAAAACATATTCTCCGTCAGATGATTTCAGGTTCTTAACCACCAGTGTATACCGGTCAACATCTGTCAGATAAGCATGCACGAAGGTGGCATCTTTAGTGTCCGGACTGAATCCCCAGCCTGCAATACTTTTACCCGATGGTGAACCAACAAGGTTACCTGTGGATCCATCGTATGCGAGCAT
Organism: uncultured Rikenellaceae bacterium; assembly: GCA_964596715.1. GTDB lineage: Bacteria > Bacteroidota > Bacteroidia > Bacteroidales > VadinHA17 > LD21. The sequence goes on along the minus strand of CAZQVL010000004.1, from coordinate 96,873 downwards.
ACCTGTTTTCGAATCAAAAACCTTCAGAAAGAGACCTCCGGTTGTTCCTGATACGGCTGCATACAACAGATATTTACCGTGAGGACTGAAACGGATATTCGATGAAGAAACATCAGTGGGTGTTATTACATCGAAAACTACAGCTTGTTCTCCGTCCCTGGAGGGATCAGGATCAAGATTGACAAGAGTGCACCAGTGTTTTGGAACTGATCCAGTCCATGCATTACAAATCTATCCTCATCCGGACTGAATCCCCATCCAGTTGCCAGGTTCGATTCATTGAAAATCATCCTGCCTTCAAGAAAAATTGTTATGTTCACAACATTAGGCGGAATGGCATCCACAACCTCAACGGTATACTTTCCTTTTGAGGAGGATACTTCCTGAACAGTTGTACCCTGCTCAACTTTTATAGCTTTGCTGGCAGGTTCAACATAATCATCATATTTATCACAACCACATTCAATGCCTGGTCGCGGTTGACCGTTTAAAAATGAAACAGATAAGATTAAAAGGGCTGCCATAAACCCAATACGGAAATGATTTATTGTTTTCATAATAGTCAAGATTTCCTGTTCTTATTTATAACCTTCCTCAAAGGAACAAGGTAAGTTGGTTTGTCATATACATGAAAGTATATGGAGATAATTTTCTGCATTACAATTGAGTTTTTACAACAGAACCTTAAACACTTATGAAATTTAGTCCAAAAAGCTAATAACAAAAGACCAAATTATTAAAGGTATAACATGAATTAGTATTCACCAGTTCTGCATGAGAATTATGGTTTACAAGACTTTTTCTGTAACCACTATTTTTTTATAACGCGTCTGGTAATTATCTCACCATGTTTGAAGAAGATCCTTGCGAGATATAATCCGGGACTAAGATTTGCCAGGTGAAGGATTACCGTAAAATCATTGCATTTGAAGCAGTATCAGGGAGGTGCCAGATATAAGCAATGGAAAAAGCAGGAACTTTTTCATAGAGTATAAAAATACTACTAAAATTGTTAAGCTTAAAAAGCCTGAAAGGGATTGAACACATTAACAATAATGCTATAACCTTTTTATCTTTACAATTTTGTCTTTTATCTTTTTACTTTTGTCTTTTGTCTAAAAACTTTAAATAATGAATATTACACGCCTCTTTTTCATAACCATTACTGCTTCAATATTATCCCTCTTTACCTCTCGTGCCCAATATCTTGCCCCTGTTCAGAAACAGTTTACACATCAGGATACCCTCCGGGGATCAATAACCCCCGAAAGAGCATGGTGGGATCTTACATATTATCACCTCGATATCGCTGTTAAACCTGCCGATAGTACGATATACGGGAGCAATACTGTTACATACAAAGTACTGGAAACGGCCAATATCATGCAGATAGATCTGCAGGAGCCTCTTAAACTGACTGAAGCCAGGCAGAATGGGAAACCACTTAAAATAATTAAAGAAGGGAATGCCCACTGGATCCACCTTGCTGAAAAACAGGTGCCGGGGAAGATATATTCGGTAATCTTAAGTTACGGGGGAAAACCCAGGGTATCAACCAGGCCTCCCTGGGAAGGAGGCATTACCTGGAAAAAGAACAGTAAAGGATTGCCTTTTGTTGCCTCTTCCTGTCAGGGCGACGGTGCAAGCCTATGGTGGCCCTGCAAGGACCATATGTACGATGAACCCGATAGTATGCTAATAAGTGTCAATGTGCCCTCAAACCTGATGGATGTGTCAAACGGGAGGTTACGAAGCGTCGTGGAACAGAATGACAACACAACAACCTGGAACTGGTTCGTTGCCAATCCGATCAATAACTATGGTGTCAATATCAATATAGCCGATTATGCTCATTTTTCGGAAGTGTTCAACGGAGCGAATGGCCCTCTGGATTGTGATTATTATGTTCTGAAGGAAAATCTTGATAAAGCAATGGTTCATTTTAAACAAGTACCCATGATGCTTACTGCTTTTGAACACTGGTTTGGACCCTATCCCTTTTATGAAGATGGATACAAGCTTGTTGAAGCCCCGTACCTCGGAATGGAGCACCAGAGCTCTGTGACCTACGGAAACGGTTACCAGAATGGTTACCTCGGTAATGACCAGAGCGGATCAGGGTGGGGTGATAAATTCGACTTTATTATCATTCATGAGTCCGGTCATGAATGGTTTGCCAACAGCATCACATATGAAGATATTGCCGATATGTGGATCCATGAGAGTTTTATCAACTATTCCGAGAGTCTGTATGTTGAATATCACTATGGCAAAGTGGCTGGAAGCGAGTATGTCCTTGGTACACGGAGAAACATCAGGAACGACAGGCCCGTAGTCGGCATCTATAATGTCAATTACAGCGGTTCAGGTGATATGTATTCAAAAGGAGGAAATATGCTCCATACTCTAAGACAAATAATTAACGATGATGAGAAATGGAGAAGCATATTCAGGGGACTTAATAAGGATTTCTACCACCAGGTTGTAAAAGGCTCACAAATAGAGAAATATATAAGTGAAAAAACAGGCATGAACCTGAAATCCTTCTTCGACCAGTACCTGAGAGATGTGAGAATACCTGTTTTTGAATATTATATTAAAGGAGATGAGTTCACCTTCCGGTGGAATAACTGTGTGAGGGGATTCAATATGCCGATGAAAATTATTGTGTCGGGCAATCCAATAACTCTTACACCCACATCGCGATTCAGTTCTGTAAAACTCGATGCCGATAATCCTGTAATAAAAATCGACCCGGGGTATTATGTGGCCTCGCTTAATATAACAGGCAAGTAGTCAGGAAGAGGAGAGGGGGAGAAGGGGAGAGGGAGAGGGAGAGGATGTATTATGTAATATTGGAGATGAGTTAATAAACGGTGCTGTGGCACTTAACCTTCGCTGAAGATTTAGCGAAAGCGGGCAGCACCAAGCACCAAGAATAATTCCATCCTGATAAAAAGGGGTGGATTTTTTTATCTAAATTAGACTGATTATTTCATAACTATTTTGAAAATGAAAAGGAATTGTGTGATTTTAATATTATGTACCCTTTGGATTCTTTCTTCCGGTCAGGAGAAGGAATTTCTGAGTGATATTTACAGCTATCTCGAAAATCCATCAGTATTTGAGCTTAATCAGGAGGAAGGTCATGTTCCTTTAGTGCCTTATCTTACTGTTAATGAGGCCTTAGTAAATAACCGGAACAAAGCATTAAATTTCCTTTCCCTGAACGGTATATGGAAATTTCACTATTCTGACACACCTGAAGGTGTTCATCCTGGTTTTTATAAGGAGAATTTTAACGACAGGAAATGGGATATAATCAATGTTCCTTCCAACTGGGAAATGAAAGGTTTTGGTGATCCTCTGTTCAGAAATGTCAGAACACCATTTCCTCCCGATCCTCCTTATGTACCAAAGGAATATAATCCTACAGGATCTTACCGCAGAACATTCAATATCCCGACATCATGGAAAAATAAAGAGGTATTCCTTAGAATGGAAAAGACTGCATCAGCCTCATTTGTCTGGATTAACGGCAAAGAGGTTGGTTATAACGAAGGAGGTCAGGAACCAGCTGAATATAACATCACAGATTACATTAAAACAGGTAAAAACACTATAGCCGTGATAGCGTTCAAATATTCAGACGGTTATTATCTCGAAGACCAGGATTACTGGAGACTGGCAGGCATTTTTGATGATATATGGTTATTTGCAGCACCCAAAACACACATATTCGACTGGTTTGCCACGACCGATCTTGATGAGAACTACAGGAACGCCAGACTTGATATTGCTGTTGATGTAAAAAATTACTCGGATGTGCCGCAGAACGGATATATGGTCCAGACAACACTTTTCGATCCGGATAACGAGGTTGTTAAAGTTTTAACATCAGATCATTTTGATATAGTGTCTTCATTAAGTCAAACAGTCAGATTCTCGGAAGAGATTACTGACCCAGCTAAATGGTCGGCTGAACACCCTAATCTATATACACTGACATTTGAATTAATAGATCCCTCGGAAAAAACAACAGAAGTAATTTCCGGCAGGATAGGATTTAAGGAGACTGAAATACAGGATCAGGTGTTCTGTCTGAATGGGGTTCCCGTGAAGCTTAACGGTATAAACAGTCATATGCAACACCCGGTACTCGGACATACCATGAATGAAGAGACGATAAGAAAAGACCTTAGCCTTTTTAAACAGTTTAATATCAATTGCGTTCGCACATCTCATTATCCTCCTGTTATCAGATATCTTGAGCTAGCCGATGAATACGGGATTTATGTTGTTGATGAAACAGGTGATGAAGCTCATGCAACAGAATACCTTTCAGGAAGGTCTGAGTGGGAGGAAATGTATCGCGAAAGATCCAGGAAAATGGTATTGCGCGACAGGAATCATCCTTGCATTCTGTTCTGGAGCGCCGGAAATGAGAGCGGGGAAGGAGAAAATATTTGTTCCGTAATAGATGAAGGAAAGAAGTACGATCCGACACGTTACTGGATGTACGGTGGAAATGCATTTGCACATACCTGCGAGGATATAATAGGCCCCAGATATCCTCAGATTCATAACCTGATCACCCGGGTTTATCTTGTACCCGACAGTGTTGATCCCAGACCTTCATTTCTTGATGAATATCTGGCGGTTACGGGTAACGGGGGAGGCGCTCTCGATGATTACTGGAACGCTTTTTATGATCATCCCCGAAGTATGGGAGGAGCAATCTGGGATTTCGTCAGTACGGGTATTTCACAGAAAATCATGGCCTTAAAGGATGCCTCCCCAAATAATGTCCAGGTGAATGTTATGGGAAGAACCAAACTGGTGAACGGGATTGAAGGGAAAGGAATAGATCTGAATGGTCATGATCAGTGGGTGGAAGTTTACAGAGACGACGCTCTTGAAATAAGCGGAAACCTGTTAACCTTAACATTGCGGGTCTATCCGCGTGCACTGAGCTATTCGGCAGGTACTTTGATAACTAAAGGAAATTATCAATTCGGGATTCATCAGTTAGGAAATGATTCCCTTGAATTCTATGTAACAACAAGAAGGAAACAAAAAGTTGCAATTGCTCTTCCTGATGACTGGGAATATAACTGGCATCATGTTACAGCCACTTATGACGGTAAAACAATTTCGGTTACTATCGACGGAAAGGAAGGTGAAAAAAAACCGGCTTCAGGAAATATACTTAATACACCCTTCCCTGTAAATATAGGGAGAAACGTAGAGCTTCATGGACAGGAGACATCGGTTTATATATGTGATGCAATCATCGACCAGGTTGGAATATTTTCAAAAAACATTCCAGTCAATTCCTTGAGTAATCCTTCTGCAGAGATAAAAAATCAGGCTGCTCTGTGGCTTGATTTTGAGGAGATTACTGATAAAGGTGAATTTTACAGTTACGGTATCGGAGCGAGAACTTACGGAAGTATATGGCCTGACCGGCGTCCACAACCTGAGATGTGGCAGATTAAAAAATCGGGTCAGCCGGTTTCTGTTAAACTTGTCTCAGCTGAAAAAGGTGAGGTGGAAATAACAAACCGCTATCTGTTTACAAATCTGGATGAACTCCAAACAGAATGGATGCTTCAGGCTGATGGTGAAATTATTGAGAAGGGTAATTTAAATGTTGATCTTAAACCTCAGGATAAAACTACCCTGATAATTCCTTTTCATAAGCCGGTAATCAGGGAAGGAACCGAATACAGGTTACTTATCAGTTTTTGCCTTAAAAATAACACATCATGGGCTGAAAAAGGATTTGAGGTTGCCTGGGAACAGATGGACCTGCCATGGTTTAAACCGCTTCAATCTTCAGAAGTATTCTCAGGCGAAGTAATAATAGTCAAAGAGGAGGAAGACAAGCTTGTTTTACTGGGTAAGGACTTTGTGTATACTTTTAATAGAAATGATGGATTACTGACATCGATGCTGGTACTCGGAAAAGAGATGCTACGTCAGGGGGCAGAATTAAATGTCTGGCGGGCTCCTCTGGCAAATGAGACAGACAACTGGACCTTCAGGGCATCAAATATCAAGCACAGAACAGAGGGTTTAGGACGCATGGCTGCAACAGAGTGGTACTCGGCAGGGCTGGATGTTCTTACATTTAATCCGGTGGATTTCAGATGGGAAATAACACCCAATAATAAAGTTATTATCAATGTTAAGAACATATCAGTGCTTGGAACCCGGAGAGGTGCCTTCATTAACAATTTTGAATACTGTATTGACGGAGAAGGCGTTATTACACTCAACCATTCTGTAATACCAAATGGCCAGATGCCATCATGGCTGCCAAGAATAGGTCTTGAATGGATACTTGATAAAAGTCTTTGTTATGTCGAATGGTATGGCCGCGGACCGGAAGAGAACTACCCTGACAGAAAGAGTGGATATAAGATTGGAGTATATAAATCAACAGTTGAAGAGATGTATGAACCGTATCTTATTCCGCAGGATTATGGTTTAAGGACCGATAACCGATGGTTAAGGATGACTGATGAAAGTGGAACCGGCCTGGAATTCAGGGGAAACAAACTTTTTAACTTCAGTGCCCATCCATATAGTGCCGAAAACCTCACTAAAGCGTTATACACTTATCAGCTACAACCTTTTAACGGGATCACTTTCAATCTCGATTATGCCACCAGCGGTGTAGGTTGCACTGCTACCGGAGTGTTTCCGGAATACCAGGTAATGCCTCAGAGGTATGATTTTGTGGTTACAATCAGACCAATAACTCCATGAACTCACACAATCCCGGTTAAACTACATACTATTCCCACATATTGAATGATTTCAAAAAATGTTTCATTAATTATGGTTTTGCCAGTATCATTATATGTTTTATTTGCTCTCTCTATTTTGAGGATTGCAGGAAGTAAAGCCTGTCAATAGTTCATAGTTAGAATTTTTTATATAAATTGGGGTGGGGTTCAGTCCGGTTTCCGAATCATGAATAGCTGGCAGAGGTGACAGGACAGTATTCCGGATATGTCCCTGGCAATATGGTCCTATGTACCATGAAGTAGTTGAGTGAGTTTCTGCGAAAACTCAGGAAAGCAGTAATTGATGTATATGAGTTGATCCTGCTAAATGAATAATATCAAAGACCTGTACATTAAGAGAGCAGATTCGTTTAACAAAAGATTAAATGAAATAAAAAGAAAACAATTGGTTCTGTCAATTCTCAGGTTAATTGACTTTATAGCCATTCTGGTTTCTGTTTTTTATCTGCCACGATTTTCAGTTCTTCTTTGTATAATAACCTCAGTTTTAATTTTCACTGTTTTCCTCCTGATGGTGAAGAAATTCTCTTTTTATAACTACCGGATAAATCATCTGGAAAAACTGATTCAAATAAACAAAAATGAGATCGATGCCCTGAACTTCGATTATGAAGCATTTAAGGATGGTGCAGAATTTATAGACCATGATCATCCATATTCATTCGACCTTGACATTTTTGGCGCTGGATCAATGTTTCAATATTTAAACAGGACCAGCACTTTTCATGGCAAAATGAAACTATCCGGGTGGTTATCAAAAGTAAATACTAATGCTGATGAAGTCATTCATAAACAAAATGTTATCAAAGAACTTGCTTCCAGAGTAGAGTTACGGCAAAATTTTCAGGCAACAGGGCAAATTTTTACCGAAACCAGAAGCGACTATGAAGATGTTATCGGATGGTTGTCAGAAAAGGATATCATTAATCATAAAAAGGTCTATTATTTCCTGTCTTATTTTTTTCCTATACTTACTTTGATTTCGGTAGGACTGACCATCGTAGATTTTGACCGGTTTCCTGTTCTGATTATGGTGTTTCTGTTCCAGCTCTTATTTGTCGGATTACACCTGCGCGAAACCAACAGATTACACTCACTTATCGGAAAGAAACTGGGTCTATTGAAAAAAATATTCAGACTCCTTGCTTATATTGAAAATGAAGACTTCCATTCTGAAAACCTGATTTCAATTCAGGATCAATTAAAATCCGGTCAATCCGATGCACATACCATAATCGAAAAAATATCAAAAATTGTTACGGCGTTTGATAACCGGTTAAATCTCATCGCTGGAGTTATGCTTAATGGCTTGATGATCTGGGATATTCAATGTATTTTAAGAATTGAAGCCTGGAAAAAACGATTTAAAGAGTTAATCCCGGTATGGTTTAACATAATCGGAGAATTCGATGCATACAGCAGCCTTGCCAATTTCAGTTTTAATCATCCGGATTACTGTTTTGCTGAGCCCGTAGATGATACAGTTGTAAGTTTAACTGAAGCAGGACATCCCTTAATTCCTGATAATGAAAGAGTATGTAACAATTTTGAAATCAGCAAAAAAGGTGATATTGTGATTATTACAGGAGCAAATATGGCAGGTAAAAGCACTTTTCTGCGTACTGTTGTTTTAAATCTTGTTTTGGCTTCACATGGTGCACCTGTATGTGCAAGTAAGTTAAAGTTCAGGCCAATGAACCTGTTTACCAGCATGCGAACAAGTGATTCCCTGAAGAAAAATGAATCCTATTTCTATGCTGAACTTAAACGACTGAAAGAAATTATTGATTTGTTAAAAAGTGATAATGAAATCTTTATTGCACTTGATGAAATATTAAAAGGTACCAACTCAGCGGATAAACAGAAGGGATCGAAAGAGATCTTAAGGCAATTTATCATGCTTGACGGGTCTGGTTTAATAGCTACTCACGACCTTGATCTTGCCGGTCTGGAGCAGGAATATCCTGATAAGTTAATTAATAAATGCTTTGAGATCGAAATAGAAGGTACTGAGATATTCTTTGACTACAAACTTTACGATGGGATAACCAGAAAAATGAATGCTACTTTGTTAATGCAGCAAATGGGCATTGTTCCGGAATAAAGTCGCAGGGTATCTCAATCCATCTGAGTTGGCCAATGGATAATCATATCTTCCGCAAAATGAACTCGGACGTTCTGTGGTCATGGAATTTAAAAGCATAGTGTCGGTACAGTCCATATCATTTCCGGAGGAGGAAGGTTAGGCCTAGATAAAACCGAATGAGATTATTATTTGTGTATTACGACTTTGAAATAAAATGTTTTAATAAATAAATCATTGGAAAATGAAAAACAATAAAATCTTGAAATTCCGGAAGAATATTTCACGCAGGACATTCATCAGCCGGACTGCCACCGGTACTGCATTTATGGCCTTTGGTCCGGTAAGTAATCTTGTTGGAGGTGATTTGCAGCAAGATCTTTCATGGCCTCCTGACGTTTCTGCATACAGGTTTCATATGATAGCGCATGCACATATTGATCCTGTATGGCTCTGGCCATGGCAGGAAGGTATCTCTTTGGTTCACAGCACATTCAGATCAGCTCTCGACAGGATGAACGAGACCACTGATTTTACTTTCACGGCCAGTTCAGCACAGTTCTACCAGTGGATAGCTGAGAATGATCCTTCAATGCTTGCCGAAATACGAAAGCGTGTTAATGAAGGCCGATGGAACATAGTAGGAGGATGGTGGGTGGAACCCGATGTGAATATCCCCTGCGGTGAATCACTGGTCAGACAGGGTTTGTATGGACAGCTCACTCTTCAGCGTCTCCTGGGGCACCGGGCAAAAGTTGCATTTAATCCCGATTCCTTTGGACATCCCGGTACATTGCCCCAGATAATAAAACTGCAGGGAATGGAGAACTATATCTTCATGCGTCCGGCACCACGGGAAAAGTCTCTTCCGTCCGATCTCTTCTGGTGGGAAGGACCGGATGGAACACGTGTTCTGACATACCGTATTCAGATAAGCTATAATGACGGAGGATCGGTGAAAAATCGTGTTAAAAATATACTTACTCAAAGTGCCGGTCAGCCTTTTAATACTTTTATGGCATATTATGGTGCAGGGGATCATGGTGGTGGTGCCACCAGGGAGAATATCCGTTCCATTGAGGAGCTAAAGTCGGAGAAAGGTTCTCCGGTTGTCTTTTACAGTACTCCTGATCATTATTTCAGAGAGGTTAATGCAGAGAAAGACATGAAACTTCCTGTTGTTAAGGATGATCTCCAGCATCATGCAGTTGGTTGTTACACTGCTGAATCGGCAATAAAAAAAGGGAACCGTCATTCGGAAACAGCCCTTATCACAGCTGAAAAACTTACATCTGTCGGTGCATTGGCCTGGGGTGCCAGCTATCCCGGAAATGATTTTACAACTGCCTGGCAAAAAGTGCTGTTCCTGCAGTTTCACGATAGCATGGCCGGCACTTCGGTGCCTGAACATTCGGAAGCTGCTCGTGATGGATTCGGACATGCGCTCGATATCGCCCGCCAGGCAAGCTGGCTGGCCCTTCAAAAACTGGAATGGCAGGTCCCTGCAGTAGATCCTGCTTCCCAGTATCTCGTGATCTTCAATCCGCATACATGGGAAGTGCATGGAAGAACAGAATATGATTTAAGCTGGGATCTACGCAATCCGTCAGTTGTTCTTGATGAACATGACAATCCCCTGCCTCATCAGTGGATTGCCGGTTCAACGGAAACAGGAAGCCGCAGGCGGCTTGTTGTCAGTACAAAGCTTCCTGCCTTTGGTTATCGTCAGATAAGGCTCACAAAGGGCGAGGCTGAAAAGACTGGTGATATTGTGACTGCTGAGGGAAACAGACTTGAAAATTCATTACTGAAGGTAAATATCTCAAAATCAGGAACAATAGGAGTTATCGATAAAGAAAATGGCAGGGAAGTGTTTGCCGGTGGCATGACAGGCTGTAAAGCTGTCATTATTGATGACCCAAGCGATACATGGAGTCATGACGTTAAAAGTTTTTCAAACGAAACAGGGGCTTTTGCAAATGCTGAGATTAAAGTGACAGAGAATGGACCGTTGAGGGCAACCATCCGGACTATAACCACTTACGGTGCTTCTAAGCTAATTATCGACTGGACACTCTGGACAGGATCAGGAAACCTTGAAGCCAGGGTAACTCTCGACTGGCACGAACATCTTAAGATGCTTAAATTCTCTTTCCCTGTTGATGTGGAATCACCGGTGGCAACCTATGAAACTCCTTACGGGCACATTATTAGGGCCACCAATGGCAATGAAGATCCGGGCCAGAGATGGATAGATCTCAACGGAAGAAACAATGGCACTGCCTTTGGTCTTGCAGTCATTAATGATGCCAAATATGGTTACAGTGTACACGAAAATGATATGCGGATTACTGTTGCCCGTTCGGCAGTCTATGCTCATCATATCCCCAGGAAGCTCGATATGAAATCAGAACATCTGTGGATGGACCAGGGAATACAGACTTTCAGAATGCTGATAGTTCCCCATAGGGACACATGGCAGAAAAGAGGTATTGCAAGGATAGCTGAAGAGTTTATGTCTCCTCCTCTGGTTATTTACCAGGGCATACATCCCGGTAAAATGCCGCAATCGCAATCCTTCATGACTATAGATGCACAAAACATTATTGTATCGGCCATCAAACAGGCCGAGACCGGTGAAGACATTATAATCCGTTGTGTGGAGACATCCGGCTTACCTGCCACTGCAGGCATTGACCTGCGTTTTGCTGACCGTAAATGGTCAGGTACTTTCCGTCCGTTCGAAATAAAGACTCTGCGTATGAACAGGAAAACAGGGGAGATAAGAGAGGTCACTCTTCTGGAGGAATAAAAGTGGCAATGTGATTGAATCACAGACACGGAATGCAGCACAAAAACAACCTGCTACCTCTTGATTCGTAAAGATTTTTTTCTAAATTAGCTACCGTATTCAACGTCTGAAAATACAATATAATGAGCAGTTTATTAATTTAAAGTCTGATTATCATGAAATCCGCTGTAATGACAAGGAAACAGATGGCCTGTCTGTACGACATCTACCTGAACACTATCAAAAGATTGATCACACCTCTAGTTCTCTCTGTGAGCTTTTTTGCACTCACAGGATGCGCTTCAGTAAAATTTTACTCCGATCCTGGTCTGAAGAATGAAACCGGACTGCGCTATTACACCCTCAAACCCTATCTGCTTGTAGAATATAGGGCAGAGAAGGATAATACGGTTAAGACAACGGTTGTTTATCTTCCTGATCTTTCAGATCCGCAGTACCTTGTCCTCAGGCCCGGTATAGGCTCAAGCGATATCAAGATGAGCTTCACGAACAGCGCCCTTGAGTCATACGGTATTGTAACAGAATCACAACTCCCTGAGAGCCTTGAGGCCTTTGCGGCAATGCTTTCAAAGAGCGCATATGCAACCCAGGCATTAACCGGTCCGGAGATAACTTATACTGATGAAACAGGTGAATGCTTTAAGCTTTATGAAATAATTTCCGGCCATGACGGAACAATACTGAAAGAAATTATACCGGATCAGCAGAACAAATAGAGATTCAGATATTTAATACATTATATCATGAAGAACCACATATTTAATAACAAAATAAACGTTGGCGGACTTCTTCATCCCGTGGGAACAGGGTGGCTATCACCCCTGCCTGACCTGCGTGATTATACCGATGATCACGCTGAGATCAGGGCTTTTAACAGGAAGCTTGGTCTGTCAGCTAAAAAACGTACACAACAGGCACTGGTTGATCTCAGGCAATGGTGCTCCCCGGTCGAAGATCAGCTTAATCTCGGGTCATGTACTGCCAATGCAGGTGTTGGCGTAGTTGAATACTTTGAGCGAAGAGCGTACGGAAAGCATATTGAAGCTTCGAGGCTCTTCCTGTATAAGGCCACCAGAAACCTTATGCAGGTTACAGGCGACACCGGCGCCTGGCTGAGGGATACAATGGGTGCTCTGGTTCTGTGCGGAGTTCCGGCTGAGAAATACTGGCCATACATTGTCACAAATTTTGATAAGGAACCAGGGAGTTTTGTATATTCGCTGGCAGATAACTATGAGACTGTAAAATATTTCTGTCATGATCCGCAGGGTTCTGACCTGCCCTCTACAAAGGTGCTCTCTTCAGTAAAGAAGTATCTTGAGGCAGGTATCCCTTCAATGTTTGGCTTCTGGGGCTTTCAGTCATTTGAAGCCTCGGATAATCCGGGCGACATACCCTACCCATGTAACGGTGAGTCAGCACAGTGGGGACATGCGGTTGTGGTAGTAGGCTATGATGATAACCGGAAGATTAAGAACACAAAGTGTAACAAGGAGACCAAGGGTGCACTTCTGATACGTAACTCATGGGGTACCTCGTGGGGCGAGAAAGGTTATGGCTGGCTGCCATACGACTATGTGCTAAATCGTCTGGCTCTCGATTTCTGGTCCTTACTCGAGATGGATTGGATTGATTCGGGGGAGTTCGGGATCTAGCCTTTAGCATTTATATTTACCGTAGTATTCTAGAAAGTCCTGTCATGCGGCAACGGGTTCCTTTTTAAACATATCATCTTTTGAATTGGTTACGAGGCATTTGAGAAGGTAAGATAGAGCAGCGCTGAGTCCTGCTATAAGCAAAGGCTTAAATGTCAGCCAGGTGAACACCGCTTCGGTGTCAAGCATCTCGATAATGCCGGTTAGTACAGCGGTCATAAAAGCCAGAAGGATACCACGAATAAAATCCTTGGTGTTAAGGGATAAAAACTCTGATTTCATCTGTATATAATTTATTATTAATGATCAGAAGGAACCAAACATGATTGAAATAGAATTATTTTCATGCTTGTTAGTGACTGGATTCAATTATGTGGGTTTCATGGAACGATGTTTTAAAAATTAACTTTCACGTTGTTAAAGTTACAACCTTTTGAGACTGTTGTCAAGGGGTAATAATTTTTGGACATACCCCAAAATTTATCCAAATCCAAAACTTAGCTGATTTTTATCAATTTCCATGTATTTCATGAGCTTACCCGGGTATCTGGAGAAAATATTACTGAGTCCATCACCCAGAGCATAATACTTAAAATCTGGTATTCCGAAAACTCGTTTAGCACATTTTAAAACATGACCTGCCATTACGGTTAGTTTTTGGGATTGATCAAGTATTATAGACACAAAATAGAATACAGCTAATAATAGTGCCATCATATTCTGCAGGCGGACATATTTTAAGACTCTTATATTTTCCAGATCATAGGTTTGTTTGATAAAACGTATCGTTTCCTCTATACTCCATCGTTTCAGGTAAGCTGAAATAATAAACCACAGATCCTTTTGTTTGGAATTTATTTGAAGTGATGTCAGCAACATCATAGGCTGCCCACCGAATCCCTTGATTACCAACATGTTTAATGGATCCTTAAACTCTGGTAAATATACATTTCAATTTCCGGATAACTCTGAGCTTTACTAATTATATTAATGTTTTCTTTCTCCTTAAGGTATTTATCAAAAAACGCTAAGACCAAATTATTCATTATTTCAATAGTTTTATTTCCTTCAATTGTACCTAATACACATATTTCAATACCAACTTCAATGACTTCAATATTTTAGCGATAGTTGCTTTATCTCAGATTTAAAGGCTTGCAGCATAATTACCTTATAATTTAAGTTTGATTTTTTCTATTATCTCAGCATATTCTGCATCAGAAAGAGTAACTTTTTTTGGGTTCATTTCAAAAACTCCTCCAAATCCATATCCATCTTTATATTTTGGAACAACGTGAAAGTGTAAATGAGATATGGTATCAGCATAAGCGCCATAGTTAATTTTATCTGGGTTAAATGCTTTTGTAATAGCTTTCCCTACCACTGCCACATCGCACATAAATGCATTGCGCTGTTCATCGCTCAATTCATGAAACTCAACAGTATGATCATTGTAGACTACATTACAGCGACCCAAGTACGATTGCTCTTTAAATAAGAATAGTTGAGATACTTCTAAATCACAGATTTTAATCATTAATTGGTGTAATGTTTCATTGTCTTGACAATACAAACATTCTAAAATAGGTGTTGTCATAATAATATATTTGTGTAAATAATTAATTTTTCTTCACGAAATAATCAATAAGAATAAGGGGGTGGTATTATTCAATGTGATACGCTTTATATATCTGTCGAAACTCGCATTACATATTGGTACTGTTGTGTCGTTAGGCATTATTGCTTCTTTATCGGTTTATTAATATTTGGTTGCAAAATACATGTTACAATAGGAAAAAACCAAATCATAAAAAAATTCGCCAGTGTTTTGCTCTTAGAAATTTCTCAATCATATATTCCAGTTTAATTATTTGCATAGATTATTGTATTCTCAACGTTTTCATTGCATGCGGTACAACGCCGCGCTAAACGAAGTTCCGCAATGAGGGCGATTCCGCGAGAGCTAGCTCTCAGCGGAAGTAAAGCCCGCAAGGGTGGTACCAAATTGCGTTTAGCGACCTTGTTCATGCACGTTTTGGCTCGATGCCCAGTTAAAGCTGATTTGTTTTATAAAGTTACACTAGTGTCCGACTAAAATAATAAAAGAAGGGGTACTCCCCAAAGGTTTCCCCCAGATGTTGTAATTTGGTTTTTGAAGAAAACAAATACAACATAGGTAAAATTACAGAAATAAAATTTGTCGGACAGCCGATTTTTAAACAGATAATGAATTTGGTTGATAAAGTTGATATAAAGGGATTGATTAAGAAGCATGAGAGTGATTATTATTACAAGTCATTCAAAACGCGACACATCTGTTCACTATGCTGTTCGGGATATTAAGCAGGTGTGATTCAATGACTGAGATATGCGAAGGTTTGCGGGCTTTGGGAGGT
This sequence comes from uncultured Rikenellaceae bacterium, assembly GCA_964596715.1. Lineage (GTDB taxonomy): Bacteria > Bacteroidota > Bacteroidia > Bacteroidales > VadinHA17 > LD21. Next base: position 81,112 of record CAZQVL010000004.1, on the reverse strand, counting down.
AAGCTTAATCATCTTGGTCTGGATCAGGCACCAGCAAAAAGCACAGCATGTGATGGTTTACGCAACAGAAGCCATAAGTTTTTTGAAGATCTGTATTTTAATCTGGTAAAATATTATCATAGTTTTTTGTCGGACAGCCGAACTTTTGGACTGACTTTTAAAGAGGTTCTTTTAATCGATTCCACGACTATCCGGTTATTTAGCGATATATTAAAAGGTGTTGGGTGTAATCCCAAGGGAGACGGGAAGAAGAAAGGCGGAATGAAAGTACATATGCTTATCGATGCAGTTCAATCGGTTGGACGATTTATTAAAATGACAGCGGCAAAAGTCAATGATCAGAAGTTTTTAAAGAGTCTGGAACTGATATCAAACAGTATGATTGTCTTTGATAAAGCATATAACTATTATCACCAGTTTGCTCTCTGGACCGGGCAGCAGGTTTATTTTGTTACCCGGATGAAAAAGAATGCTATATATACGGTCAAAGAGGTTAAGCGAACTCATTATCGCAAGAAAGATCAGGCAAAAGTTTTAAGAGATAAAATTATTGAACTTGAATATCACCCTGAAAAAGAAGACGGCAAACAAGACCTAAAGACCAAACTAACACTGCAATTAAGAAAAGTCAGCTATCAGGATGAACAGAACCGTTACTATGATTTTCTGACAAACAACTTTAACATCGAAGCTGAGGAAGTTGCATTCCTTTACAAAAAAAGGTGGGGTATCGGGATATTGTTTAAAAAAATGAAGCAGAATTTCCAGCTGCATTACTTTTACGGAGAGAATGAAAATGCCATCTATACCCAGGTCTGGTGTACTTTAATAGCTCAGTTGTTATTAACAGTAACTCAGAAGATAGCACAGGCAAAAAAAGCCTTTTCTGTGGTGGCCTCATTGGTTCGGATACATTTGATAAGTCTTCTGGACGTCAATGAACTGCTGAGAAGTACAAACAGAACTTATAACAGAAGAGTTCATATCCCTCCCTTATTACAATTAAGCTTAAGCATGTAGGGGGGTGACTTTGAAAAACAAAAATATAGATGTTGATGATCAAATGGTTAAAAAAAAAGATTACAAATCTAAATTATTAATCGGATAATAGTGTTAAAATATGATGAATTCTGCCAAATCATTTACATCAGGAAGTACAAAAGCCAATATGACAATGAACAGGATAGATGGATTTGATGCTCATTGTCATATTTTTAATTTAAGTTATGTCCTCAGGGAAATAAAGACCATATTTTTTGACTGGGTAATCGGGAAATATCCAACCGGTGAAAGATCAATGGTGAGAACTAAAAAGGAAGAGGACAAATCGAGGGAAGATTTTCGCAAAAAACTTTTCAGGATGATAGAATTGCTTACCTCAACGGTCAGGCACGAAAAAGGCAATTTTAAGTATATTCAAAACCAGGTAAATGATGCATGGGGAATTTATAATGGAGCAATTCCACTGATGATGGATATATATTACATCTTTGCCCTTCCCATAACTGAAAATGATAAAGATGTATTTATACCCAAAAGTATTGATTATCGGTCGATTCTGTTAGATGAAAAAGAATTTGAAGATGAATTTGCTGAAGGAATAAACGAATTTGCCAGAAACCTTAAAGAAAAAAACAAAGACCTGAGCGATTTTGATGAGTTTGCCAGAGACCTGGACAAGTGCGTGGAAGAATCTATTGAAGACATTGAATATAAATACGAAGCAAAAAGTCCGGTATATGGCAGCTTTAAAATGACCAGCGGATACCGTTTTCATCTTGAAAGACTTAGGAAATTGGTAATGGAAGGCGAGCCAATATTTCCTTTTTTGGCAATCGATCCCAGGAGAGAAGGGATATTTGATGCTCTGAGAAATGAAAAGCTCATAGGTAAAGAAGGTCCGTTTTATGGTGTAAAACTATATCCCCGTCTTGGTTATCACCCTGCAAGCAAACCTGTTCAGGATATCTTAAATATCTGTATAGAAAGAGATATCCCGGTAACAACACACTGCGGAATGAGCGGTTTCCCTCCGAAAGATTTCAGTTTTGACGGTTCCGGTGTCTGGAAATATAATGATTATGGTAATCCTGAACATTTTGAGGCTGCTCTTAAAAAAGGATTGCGGATCGATTTTGCTCATCTGGGAAGCTCAGATCCCGATTTTATATGGGCAAAAACCATTGTAAGCTTCATGAAAAAGTATAAGAATGTTTACAGTGATCTGTCGTGCTACACCAGCAGGGAAGAATTACAGCCAATAATCGACCTGTTTGGTAATGACAGCACATTCAAAGAGCGAATACTGTATGGTTCTGACTTCGATGTGATGAGTTTCACAGATAACACTATCTCACTGGAACAATATTGTTATAATTTCTCAGAGCTTTTCCCAAAAGAAATAGAAAATATGCGAAACAGAAATGTATTGAATTTCTTAAATCTTTGATTCTGATAGTAAATTATTCCTTAATATTTTATGATGAATGGTTTCATCCGGATTACCTTCTTACCTGTTGAACAGTCCGCCGCTACGCGGCTCAGAATCATTTTCTTATAAACAATACTATAAACAGGTCACCGCTACGCGGTTTGGAATTTTCATATAATATCCAATACTACAAACAGATCGCCACTGCGTGGTTCAATTTAATTTGATTATACATAAGCCGCTAGAATTTAGTTACCATCTGCAATTATTAATACGATGGGAGTCCCATCAGGGACGACCTGTTTATAGCTGAATGTTTATCTATGAGGATTTGAGCTCCATAGGAGCGACCTGTTTAAGGAAATCTGATAAATTTTATCTTTTTAGCACAAGGAAATTCATTGAAGAGATGCATAGAGCCTGGTTCGGGAGGGATTACCTCCTCACTTCGTTCGTCGGTGATCCCGTTTGGGAGATCCCTGCATTCCAAATCACTCCCTTATTCGTTTCACTCATAAGGTTTTTTTATTTTATGCAGTCCTCACTCAGGCAAGCCTGGTTCGGCCTGCTGAAAACAAAAATCCCGCAGCAAGCTACGGGAGTGATTTGGGATGCGGAGAAAGAGGGATTCGAACCCCCGGTCCCACGGTAGCAGGACAACGGTTTTCAAGACCGCCGCATTCGACCGCTCTGCCATTTCTCCATATTTATTATTCTACTTTATAACCGCATTTGAC
>CAZQVL010000004.1:43548-77844 GCA_964596715.1 uncultured Rikenellaceae bacterium | reverse complement strand
CGCGGCGTCTATCCCGCAAATCCGCCAACTGGCGGAGTAGCGGGACCATTTCTCCATATTTATTATTCTACTTTATAACCGCATTTGACCGCGGCGTCTATCCCGCAAATCCGCCAACTGGCGGAGTAGCGGGACCATTTCTCCGCCGCAAAGATACTATTTTTTTGTTTTTTTTGAATTTTCATAGCCGGCTTGTCTAAATATGATATATTTAGTTTATTACATAATTTATCAACAGCTTGTGAACAACACCGGATGAAGATCCTTCGCAAATCAAGGAATTATGGGCATGAGCATTTAAATACCCAAAAACCCCTTTTTACTGAAAAAAATGATTTTTTTCCTAAAAGTGCCATTATTTCTGCAAAAACGGCAAAATAAATTTGCATATGAATATAAAAAAAATAAATTTGTATTTAATTAGAACCATTGGTCTAACCTTTTAAATTTTTTACTATGACAAAAAAAGAATTAGTTAATGCAATTGCTGCTGATGCAGGTCTCTCTATTAAAGATGCAGGCAAAGCTTTAAACGCATTCGTTGGAGCTTTCGGAAAAGCAATGAAAAAAGGCCAGAGGATCCAGCTTCCGAATATGGGTACCTTTAAAGTAGACAGAAGAAGTGCAAGAGTAGTTCGTAATCCGCGTACAGGCGAAAAACTGAACGTTCCTGCTAAAAAGGTTGTGAAATTTAAAGCAGCTCCGACACTTAACAAAGGTCTTTAATCTTATTTGACTGAGATTGCTAAGGGGTGTATTTTCACCCCTTTTTTTTAATTTGTGAAAAAAAATAATACTGAAGATATTCCGTTAGTTATCATAATATTCTTAAATGTTATATACAATAATGCAAGTGAAGTATAATACACTAACTTGGCATATCAAATTTTTTACTATATTTGGACAACGAATTCTGGTCTAAAATTTTAGATGATGAATTGTATTATTGTTGACGATGACAAACTGAGTTGTAAAATACTTGAAGGCTATGTTAATAAATATGCATCCCTCAACCTGATTGGATCATTCAGCGATTCAGTCTCGGCCAGGAATGAACTTGCAACTCGCCACGATATTGATCTTGTATTGCTGGATATTTTGATGCCTGAAATGGATGGCTTCGATTTTATCGGAAGCCTCGATCATCCTCCTAATATTATTATTGTATCAGCTGCTGAAGAGTTTGCCCTGAAAGCCTTCGAATTCAATGTTGTCGATTACCTGCTTAAACCGATCTCATATTCAAGATTCTGTAAGGCAATAGATAAAACAATAAGATATTTCTCCCCCAGAGAGGTAAGTAAGACCGGTGATGAGGAAATTTTTATCAAAAAAAGCTCATCCCTAGTAAAGCTTAAGATTAAAGACATAGTTTTTGTGGAAGCTCTTGAGAATTACGTTACACTTAATACCAACAGTGATAAATATACTATCCATTTTACTATGAAAGCCATTGAGCATCAGTTGCCTTCAGCAGTCTTTATAAGGGTTCACCGGTCATTCATCATAAATAAAAGCATGATTCAGGCTATTAGGGAAAACTCACTGGATATTACTATCGGAGGAAATGTGAAAAATATTCCCGTAGGTAAATCCTTCCGGGAGGGCTTATTGAATGATATTAACGTAATGGCCAGATAATATCTACCTTCTTACATGCTTACAAACCGCCAAATCTTCCTTCAACACATAGGACAGACTTCTTCTGCACCAATGATGCTTGAGATTGAGAGGGCGGAAGGAGTATTCATGTACGGTCCCGCAGGAGATAGATACCTCGATCTTATCTCTGGAGTATCAGTAAGTAATACAGGACATTGCAATCCGGAAGTTGTAAAAGCTGTTAAAGAACAGGCAGAAACATACATGCACCTGATGGTTTATGGTGAAATAATACAGAGCCCACAGGTCAGGTATGCTGAACGTCTTGTAGGAATATTGCCACCAGCACTTAATACCTGTTATTTTGTGAATTCCGGAAGTGAAGCGGTTGAAGGCGCATTGAAGCTGGCGAAAAAATATACCGGGAAAAGCCGGATAATCTCCTTCATAAATGCATATCACGGCAGTACCCACGGTGCATTAAGCATCCAGGGTAATGAGCGCTACAGAAATGCATTCAGACCCTTATTACCGGATATTTTGCAAATAGGATTCAATGACGAAAGATCACTTAATTCAATTGATAATAAAACTGCTTGTGTGATTATTGAACCTGTTCAGGGTGAAGCAGGCGTGATCTTGCCGGAAAACAACTTTCTGGATAAGGTGAGAGATAAATGCAATAAAGCAGGTGCTTTACTGATATTTGATGAGATACAGACTGCTTTTGGCCGGACAGGTTTTATGTTTGCCCTTGACAGATTCGGGGTTGTCCCTGATATACTGGTACTTGCAAAAGCACTCGGAGGTGGGATGCCACTCGGAGCATTTATCTCTTCACAGGAAATTATGTCGGTATTAATGTCAGATCCCCCTCTAGGTCATATAACTACATTCGGAGGGCATCCTGTGTGCTGTGCGGCAGGACTTGCTTCCCTGAATATCATAATTAACCGTAACCTTGTCGGGACAGTCGGTCAAAAGTCTGCATTGTTCAAAAACAAACTCAAACATCCGCTTATTAAAGAAGTGAGAGGGGAGGGGCTTCTTATGGCCGTAGAGCTTTATGAACCCGGATTTGTCAGAAATGTTGTATCGAAAAGCCTTGAGTATGGTCTGATACTTGATTATTTTCTGTTCTGCCCCAACGCATTCAGAATTGCTCCTCCTTTGATAATCAGTGATCAGGAAATCATCTGGGCATGTACACAACTCAAAAATCTGCTGGATGATACAATGAAAAACAATACCAGATGATGAGAACTATTCTTATTACTTTCCTGATAAGTGTGTCAGTTAATATACCAGTCTCAACTGCTCAGATCAGCTCCGCTGATGCAGCCTCAACCCTTGGAAAGCTTTATTTAAGGCTTCTGATTAATATTGATGATGCAGACAGGATAAGGATTAATGATTCTGTCAGGATGATTATCGACAGTTATGTCGAATCAGATTCAGTGTTTAATCACAGGTTTAATAATCTGCGATATCTGGGACAGATAACTGCTCCCGATTCCCTTCTGAAGATCATTACCTGGAATTTAATTCTGCAGAATGGGACAAATAAGTATTTCAACTACTTTATCAGAAAGTCAGCTTCATCAAATGAAAACCATATTTACAGGTTAACAGGCAATTACAGAGAGACACCGGTCAGAACCGACACTCTCTATTTTGAATCCGACTGGTATGGAGCATTATACTACGATGTAAGACCTTTGGTTACAGGTAATGATACTTGCTATATATTACTTGGGATCGATTATGGTAACTCATTTATTACAAGGAAAATAATCGAGGTTTTAAGCTTCGCACATGATGGTCGTCTGGTTTTTGGTAAAGACTGGTTCGTGGCCGGTGACGAAACAAAATTCAGAGAAGTTCTTGAATATGCCTCCACGGCTGTGACAATTTTAAGATTCTTATCTGACAAATCGATCGTTTTTGATCATCTGGTACCATTCAGTCCTGAGTTTGAAGGTGACCGCCAGTATTATGGCCCTGACTATTCATATGATGCTTATAATTATCATAATGGAAAATGGGAACTGACATTGAATGTTGATGTAAGAAATAAAGAGTAAAGTCTTTTAATTAAGCAGCTGGAATGGCAAAAAAATCAAAAACACATATATATTGTTTTGACAATCACAAAGTACGGGTGACTACCGGAATAATGGAAAATGTAAGGAAAAGATTTGCTGATTCCTCAAGATATACGGTTTTTTCTTTTTCAACCCAAGATAAATTTATTAACAGTATCATGGATGAAAAGGATCATGGTTGCTGCAAGGTTGCCATTATTGGTGTACAGGAGACAAAAGAACACATGGAATTGATTGATTATCTCTCAATGCAAATTATGAAGCTGAATCCTGAAACCGGATTGATACTTCTTGTTCCCGGGGATAAGATGGACGAAATAAAGAAAACATTCAGGTTTAATATAGATAATTATGTTCCGCAAAATGATAATGCTGTTCTCCGGATTCATAATATAGTGAAAAAGTTAATAAGCGAGCATGGCCTTGCTATTTTTAAAAAACGAAGAAATTTTTCACTGTACATCTTTCTGATATTTTTTCTTATTTCGTTGATTCTGATCCTGATTGCATACTTAAAGCTTCCGGATTACTTTTAAAATCTATTTTTGTCATATCTGATTTATTCTTTGATCTTCACAGGTCTGATCCGGCAGAAAAAATATTCTAAAGTGACTATTTGTCAGTTTAGCTTTAACGGCATATCTTTTGAAAGATATGGAATGTTATTCATGTTGAACTTTAAAAACCTAACGGTATGCAAACAGGAAGAATTGGAGTAACTACTGAAAACATATTTCCGATCATAAAAAAATTCCTCTATTCTGATCATGAAATTTTTCTGAGAGAACTGATTTCTAATGCAGTTGATGCAACAAAGAAACTGAAGACTGTTTCATCAGTGGGTGATTATAAAGGAGATATCGATGATACGACAATACGGGTGTCGGTCGATAAAAAGAATAAAACTATCATGGTCTCCGATAATGGAATAGGAATGACAGCAGATGAACTGGATAAATACCTTAACCAGATAGCATTTTCGAGTGCCAGCGATTTTCTTGATAAATACAAAGACCAGACTAATTCAATAATTGGTCATTTCGGACTGGGTTTTTACTCTTCTTTTATGGTTTCTGATAAGGTGGAAGTGATAACCAAATCGTGGCAGGATGAAACAAAGGCAGTAAAATGGACCTGTGACGGGAGCCCTGAATTTACCTTGGGAGAGGTTCAGAGGGAGAACAGAGGGACAGATGTTATTTTGCACCTGGATAAAGATTCAAAGGAATTTCTTGAGGATGACAGAATTGAACAGATTCTGAAAAAATACTGCAAGTTTCTGCCTGTTGAGATAGCTTTTGGAAAAGAGAAAGAGTGGAAAGATGGTAAGTATCTGGAAACCGGAAAAGATAAGATTATTAATAACACCAAACCTGCCTGGTCAATAAAACCAGCCGACCTGAAAGATGAGGATTATCTTAAGTTTTACAGGGAATTATACCCTGTGGGTGATGAGCCCTTGTTTAATATTCACCTGAATGTTGATTATCCATTCAAACTGACCGGCATTCTCTATTTCCCGAAGATAAAGAGTAATATTGAGATACAGAAGAACAAGATACAACTTTATTGTAACCAGGTATTTGTGACTGATTCGGTTGAAGGTATTGTACCTGAATTTCTTACCTTGCTGCATGGAGTAATCGATTCACCCGATATTCCTCTTAATGTTTCAAGAAGTTATCTGCAGAGCGATTCAAATGTTAAGAAGATATCAGCCCATATCACAAAGAAAGTAGCTGACAGACTGAATTATATCTTCAAGAACAATCGCGAGGAGTTTGAGAAAAAATGGGATAACCTGAAATTATTCATTGAATACGGAATGATAACCGAGGAAAAGTTTTATGAAAAGGCTGCGAAATTTGCATTATTAAAGAATACTGAGGAGAAATATTTTACTTTCGAAGAATACGAAAAACTTATTCAAGAATCCCAGACAGACAAAAATAAAATTCTGGTATATCTCTATTCAACAAATAAAACTGATCAGTACACTTATATCGATAAGGCAAAGAATAAAGGTTATGATGTTCTTCTGCTTGATGGTCAGCTTGATGTTCATCTGATAAACCATCTTGAAACGAAGTTTAAGGATTCGAGGTTTGTAAGGGTCGACTCTGATGTGATTGATAAACTAATTCAGAAGGAAGAAGAAAAGGAATCTAAACTAACCAGAGAACAGCAGGATGATCTGAAAGGTGTGTTCAATGTGCGGGTTAAAACAAAGGAGATATATAACGTTGTAATTGAAACAATGGATGAAAACGAAGCTCCGGTCATTATTACACAATCAGAGTTTATGCGCAGGATGAAAGATATGTCACAGCTGGGAGGGGGGATGAACTTCTACGACGAATTACCTGACAGCTATAATCTTGTGGTTAATCCCAACCATCATCTTGTAATAAAAATTTTTGATGATCTTCAGTCAAAGGAAGGGACCAGATTGAAGGAGAATGATTCTCAGAGGAAAAAGCTTAAGGAGGAGATTCTTTTTTTGGAAAACGAACATAATAAGAAGAAAGCTGAGGAGATAAGTCAGTTTGAAAAAGATGATCTTGAAAAACTTCGTAAAGAGCTTGAAACGGTCGATACTTCAAGGAAGGAAATCCTGGAGTCATATGGTTCAAATAATAAGATTGTAAAGCAACTGATTGATCTGGCATTACTTGCCAATAGTATGCTTAAAGGAGAAGATTTAAGTGTATTTGTAAAGAGAAGCGTGGATTTACTTTGAATATTTCAGGTTTCAGGTTCAAGGTTCCAAACCGGCAACCAGGAACATTTTATATCATCCTCCTCACCTCTCCTTTAATATAGTCAATAGCAGCACGTGTCGGCTCCTGTTCGAGCTCCATAATCTTTTCCAGGAGCTGTTTACTGAAAGTAATGCCTGTTGCTGATGTTGGCATGTTTTCAGCTTCACTGTTAATGATCTTGATCATATTCGATCTGGCATTTCTGACTACTTCCCATGCCTGGGGGCTCATATAGATCTGTTGAGAAAGATTGTGTTCAAATTCGCTTCTGATAGTTGTAAGCAGTGCAGAATGTAGTTGTGCTGCAGTCATATCAGCTGAGTTAACCCTCAGAAGAAGAGATTCGAGTGAAATCCTTTCAAGAAAAAGAATAATTCTTTCATATGCCTGCAGTTTAATTGGTATAACTGTGCGGCTGTTCTGAAGGATGAGTTCCTGTTTTCTTTTATCCTGATCGTTCCTGATCAGATTCCGTAGAAGTATCCATGCAGTAAGAAATACAACCAGCGCAGGGATAGTGATTTTTAAAATGTCAGCTAACAATTCCATTTTACATTTTCCAGATTATAACACAAACTTAATTTTTTTTTTCACTTATACTTAATACATTTGAATACGGGGATGAAAATTCTGATACTTCTGATTATATCCGAAGAAGCTGCATAGGGGATAAGATCGGCACTTTACAGGTTAAGATAATCAATATTTATTAAAAGAAGTAGTAACATTTGCAGGTTTGCGTTTTTTCTCTCTTTTGTCACTTAAAGAGTATCCCAGAGAGATAATCAGTTCAATGCGTTTTGCAGATGGTATTCCCAGTATTTTCCTCAGCATTTTCTCATCGAACCAGCCTATCATGCATGACCCGATTCCTTCAGCTCTTGCCTGAAGACAGATGTTTTCTGCAGCTATCCCTATGTCAATACGAGAATAGTCTTTTCTCTTTATTGTTCCTCCAATCCTGGAAGAAAAATTGGGATTCTCTCTGACTATAATAATCAGTACCGGAGCCTGACCTACGAAAGTATTCATTCCCAAGATCCTTGCTGATGAAGCTTCAGCAATCTTTTTAATAAGATGAGGTTCTGTCACAATAACAAACTTCCATGGCTGGGCATTGCAGGCTGATGGTGCCATCCTGCCAGCTTCGACTATTCGTTCGAGTTTTTCATTTTCAACTGGTTTGTTACTATATTTTCTGTCACTCTGCCGGCTTATTATCAGCTCCAGCATTTTCTTACCGTCAATCATAAATCAGTAATTTTTTACTTTTAATGCAAAATAATTTTCAGGGTGCAGGCACGCAGGACAATTCGACAGCGGTCTGGTACCTGTAAAAGCTTTTAACAGGTTCTGCATGGTCATTGTTCCCATTAGACTTTTCCATATTTGGTGGTGTTAATTTCAAAATAATATGAAACTGATCATTAGAATATTTTCTATTTTATTCTATGGATCATAAATATAGCAAAAATACTTATCTTTAGTTTCTATTAGTAATTCAGCATTGATGAATTACAGTTTAGTAACGAATAAAATTCAAATTCTTATTAACATTTTAAAAGAAGAACAATGGCAGCACTATTAATTATTTTAGGAATCATTGTGGTCTTTGTTATTATGGCTATTACGCTTTACAACCGGCTGGTTAAGCTCAGGAATAACAGGGAACAGGCTTTTGCTGATGTTGATGTTCAGTTGAAACAGCGACACGACCTTATTCCACAGCTGGTCGAGGCTGTAAAGGGTTATATGAAACACGAACGTGGTGTACTTACTGAAATTACAGAAGCCCGCGCCAACGCAATAAAGGCAACCACAATAAATGAAAAGATTAAAGCTGAAACCAGACTTTCCACTGCACTTGAAGGATTAAAGGTATCGGTGGAAGCATATCCGGACCTGAAAGCAAGCCAGAATTTCATGGATCTTCAGAATGAGATCTCAGATGTTGAAAACAAGATTGCTGCAGCCCGCAGGTTCTTCAATTCAGCAACAAAAGAGCTCAATGTTGCTACAGAGGTATTCCCTTCTAATATGATAGCAACAATGTTTAGCTTTAAACGCGAACCGATGTTCGAACTGGGTGAACAACGTGCCGCTGCCGAACAACCACCTAAAATAGAGTTCTGATACTATGAAGTACTTTGGCCTGCAGAGTCAGATTTGGAAGAATAATACTAATTCGGTATTGATTCTGCTGATGTTTCCTGTGGTATTCTTTGCACTGGCATGGCTGTTCTTCTTTATCTCATCCATGTTTAACGGTCATCAGCAGCAGACATTATATGATGTCAACCATAGTTTTTTGATGACTATTCCATGGATTACTATAGGTGTGTTAATATGGTTTATAATTGCGTGGTTCTCCCACACCTCAATGATAAATGCGGCAACAAATTCCAAACCTCTTGAAAGAAAGGAGAACAAAAGAGTATATAACCTGGTGGAGAATCTTTGCATTTCTGCCGGAATGACAATGCCAAGGGTAAATATAATTGAAGATGATTCACTTAATGCATTTGCCAGTGGGATTAACTTAAAAACATATACTGTATCTCTTTCACGTGGAATTATCGATAAGTTGAATGATGAGGAGCTGGAGGCAGTGATAGCTCATGAGATAACACATATCAGAAACCGTGATGTAAGACTTCTGATAATTTCAGTAGTTTTTGTAGGGATTTTTGCATTTGTTTCTGAAACTCTATTCCATTCAATGAGATTTAGCAGGATGGGTAGAGGCAGAAAGGAGGGCGGAAGTATTATAATTGCTTTCGTTCTGGCATTGGTGGGATATCTGATAGCATCTCTTTTCAGGTTTGCATTGTCGAGGAAACGTGAATATCTTGCAGATGCCGGTTCGGCAGAACTTACGAGGAGACCGCTGGCTCTGGCATCAGCACTCAGGAAGGTTTCAGCGGATCCGACTATCGAAGCAGTGAAAAGAAAAGATGTTGCCCAGATGTTTATTGAGAACCCCCAGGTTAAGGAGAAAAAACCATCTGTCTCAATCACATCTCTTTTTGCAACACATCCTCCGATAGATAAGCGGATCAAAATACTTGAGCAATACTGACAGGAATTATAAAAAACAATTATTTGCAGATCTTAAGCCGGGCCGGAAGATTTGACTTTCCGGCTTTTTTTTATCAGTTTGGATTCTTCACCCTTTATTAGTCTGGCAATGTTTTTCTTATGTGTTACAATTAGTGTGACAGACACAATTACCGAGAAAATTTTAAAAAGGACTGAAGGAGTATTAAAAAACAGGAACAGCAATATCGGGAATGCCAACCCTGCACTCATTGATGAAAGAGACACATATCCTGAAACAATAAATACAATAAGAAATACTCCGAGGCAGGATATTGTAAGTAAAGGATGAATCGCCAGTAATACACCAAAAATTGTTGCCACACCTTTACCTCCCCTGAAACCAGCAAACAGAGGGAAGATATGTCCCGTAATTGCTATAAGACCAGTAAGTATCTGGAGGTTGGTAAGGGAAGCGCTCCCTTGCTCAGCTATACCAAAAAAAACAGGCAACATTGAGGCTACCCACCCTTTGGCAATATCAATCAGTAAAACCGGAATGCCTGTTTTCCAGCCCAGAACCCTGATAACATTTGTTGCTCCTGCATTTCCGCTGCCATGATTCCTCACGTCAACATTATGGAAAATCTTTCCGACCCAGACAGCTGTTGCTATTGAACCCAGCAGATATGCAAGTATTGAAATTAAAATAATCTTAATCATTCCTGTAAACTGATAGTTATTCAGATTTTCGGACCTGCTTCAACAAGCTGTGCGGTCTCTTCATTTGAGGCAAATTTATTAAAGTTATTGATAAATTTAAGTGCCAGATCAGTTGCTGATATACGCCATTTAACTGGAGAGTCCCAGGCTTTTGACGGATCCAGGATATTCTCATCAATTCCTTTAATTTCAGTGGGAATACTTAAATTGAAGACCGGAAGGGTCGTAAAGTCATATTTATTAATGGAATTGTCAAGTATGGCATTGATGATACGACGTGTTGATGGAAGGTCAATCCTGTTGCATGTTCCGTAAGGACCACCTATCCATCCGGTACTCACAAGCCAAGCATCTGTTTTATGCTGTTTCATTTTTCTTGAAAGTTCGTTAGCGTAGATGATAGGATCGAGCATAAGAAAAGCAGCTCCGAAACAGGCCGAGAATGATGGTACCGGTTCAATAATCCCTCGTTTAGTACCAGCAACCTTTGCTGTATATCCGCTGAGAAAATAATACTTTGTTTGTTCTTCTGAAAGCCGGCTGACAGGAGGGAGAACACCAAATGTATCAGCAGTGAGAAAGATTACTTTGGTTGCATGCCCGGCCTTTGACACAGGTTTAACTATATTATTAATATGGTAAATAGGGTATGATACCCTTGTATTCTCTGTTTTGGAGTCATCATTAAAGTCGATTGTTCCGTCAGACAGGACGACAAGGTTCTCAAGAAGAGCATCACGACGGATGGCGTTATAAATGTCAGGTTCATTTTCTTTACTCAGTTTAATACACTTTGCATAACAGCCTCCCTCAAAATTAAAAATTCCGTCATCATCCCAGCCATGTTCATCGTCACCTATAAGTGCTCTGTCGGGATCAGTTGACAAAGTTGTTTTGCCTGTCCCGGAGAGTCCGAAAAACAGGGCTACATCTCCTTCTTTACCAACATTCGCAGAGCAGTGCATCGAAGCAATACCTTTAAGTGGCATGTAGTAGTTCATAACAGAGAAAATACCTTTTTTCATTTCGCCACCATACCATGATCCTCCAATTACTGCCATTCCGGATGTAAGGTTGAAAAAGACAAAATTTTCTGAATTTAATCCTTGTTTTTCCCACCCGGGATTAATAGCTTTTGAAGCATTTAAAACAACAAACTGGGGAACAAAACTCTCAAGCTCCTCAGTTTCAGGTCTGATGAATATGTTTTTCACAAAGTGTGCCTGCCAGGCAACTTCAAGAATAAATCTTACGGCAAGCCTTGAATTTTTATTGGCAGCACAGAAGCAATCTACAACAAAAAGTCTTTTCCCTGATAACTGGTTTGCCGCAATTTTTCTGCAATGCTCCCATACTTCAAAACTGATAGGTTTATTATCCGAGACTTTTGCTTTCTCTGATTTCCACCAGACACTATCCCGTGTCTTATCATCAAGAACAACATATTTGTCTTTCGGTGAGCAACCGGTAAAAACACCTGTATCAACTGACACCGCACCAGTCCTGGTAATTATCCCTTTTTCCAGTCCCGTAAGATCTGGTCTTGTCTCTTCGGCAAAAAGTGTATTATAATCAGGATTATGAATTATTTGCTGGACATTCTCGATTTCGTATTTCTTCAAATCTTCCCGTGTAATCATAATAGTTGTTTTTCAAAGGATGATAACAGATAAATTAGAAATTCAATATCCTGAATACTGGTGTAATATAATTTAATTTTTTCTTAAATAGTATAATTTTTTAGACAGGGTAAACTGGATTTCAGAGGTCATTCTTTATGTACGGTATTAAAATATCCATAAAAGGGCAGACATGAAAAGCAAAAAGGCATCAGCCGGTTAGCGGATGCCTTTCCTATTTTGGATCAACAGGTTTATTTTCCGTCTTTAACTGCTGCCTGAGCTGCTGCCAATCTTGCAATAGGCACTCTGAACGGGGAGCAGCTCACATAGGTAAGTCCAGTTTTGTAGCAGAATTCAACAGATGCAGGATCACCACCCTGCTCTCCGCAGATACCCACTTTAAGATCAGGTCTGGTTGCACGTCCTTTTTCAACCGACATTTTGATAAGTTGCCCGACACCGTCCTGGTCAATAGTCTGGAACGGATCTGCTTTAAGCATATTTTTATCAAGATAATGATGAAGAAAACCACCGATATCATCACGGCTGAATCCGAATGTCATCTGTGTAAGATCGTTTGTTCCGAATGAGAAGAATTCGGCACTTTCTGCCATACGGTCTGAAAGAAGCGTGGCACGTGGTATCTCTATCATTGTACCATACTTATAATCAATCTTTTTAAGACCACTTTTTTTGCAGACCTCATCGTAAACCTTATCGACAATTTTCTTAGTTATATCCAGTTCGGAGACATCGCTGGTAACGGGTACCATCAGTTCAGGTTTCGGATGTTTTTTTTCTTTAATGAGTTCCGCTGAAGCTTCGAACATTGCCCTTGCCTGCATTTCCGTAATCTCGGGATAGGTTATACCCAGACGGACACCACGGTGACCCATCATCGGATTACTTTCGTGGAGTGCTTCACCTCGCTTGGCAACATCTGATTTTTTAATGTCCAGCGCTTTTGCCAGTTCGGCTTGTTTATCAGCACTTTGTGGTACAAACTCATGGAGTGGCGGGTCAAGCAGCCTGAATGTAACAGGCAGACCGTCCATGGCAGACATAGTGGCTTTCATATCTTTCTTCACATATTTATAAAGCTCCATCAGAGCTTTTCTGCGTTCAGATTCGTTTGCACTCAATATCATTTTACGGAGGAGGAACAACGGCTGTTCTGATCCTTTTCCGTAAAACATATGTTCAGTACGGAAAAGACCGATACCCTCAGCTCCGAAATCACGGGCAATCTGTGCATCCTCAGGTGTGTCAGCATTTGTACGGACACCCATTGTACGGTATTTATCGACGATCTTCATGAAGTATTTGAAACGTGGATTTTCGGTAGCATCCATAAGCTTAAGTTCGCCTGTATAAACATTTCCCTTTGTTCCGTTAAGTGTAAGCAGGTCTCCTTCCTTAATTACTATGTTTGTTCCGCTTACTTTTGCCTTTTTCCCGGAGGCGTCAACATCAAGTGCCCCGGCACCTACGACACAGCATTTACCCCAGCCGCGGGCCACAAGAGCAGCATGTGATGTCATGCCGCCGCGAGCAGTAAGGATACCTTCGGCAGCGCGCATTCCTTCAACGTCTTCAGGATTGGTCTCTTCACGCAGCAGAATTACTTTGTGGCCTTTACGGTGCCATGCTACGGCATCCTCTGCAGTAAAGACAACCTGACCTACAGCTGCACCCGGACCGGCCGGCAAACCTCTTACAATCGTCTTGACTTTTTTCTCGGCTTCAGGATCGCAGATCGGATGAAGCAGTTCATCAAGCTGAGCAGGATCAACACGGGTAATAACGGTCTTCTCATCAATAAGTTTCTCTTTAAGCATATCCATTGCCATATTCAATGCAGCAGTACCGGTTCTCTTACCAACGCGGCACTGAAGCATGTATAATGTACTTTCCTGGATAGTAAACTCAATATCAAGCATATCCCGGAAGGATTTCTCAAGTATGTCACGGATTTCACAAAGTTCTTTGTATGTTTGTGGCATGGCCTCCTGCATACTGTGCAGATGACTGTTCTGCTCATTTTTTGTTTCGTCATTAAGAGGATTCGGTGTACGGATACCAGCTACAACATCTTCTCCCTGTGCATTCACCAGCCATTCACCATAGAACAGGTTATCACCGGTTGCCGGATTACGGGTAAATGCAACACCGGTGGCAGATGTATCTCCCATGTTGCCAAATACCATAGCCTGCACGTTTACTGCAGTACCCCAGTCATCGGGAATTCCTTCTATTCGCCGGTAGGATACAGCTTTTTTGCCATTCCAGCTCTTAAACACAGCTTTAATACTGCCCTCAAGCTGTTCCTTTGCATCATCAGGGAATGGTTTTCCCAAAACCTGTTTAATTTTTTTCTTAAATCTCTCTGAAAGATCTTTCAAGTCCTCTGCAGATAGTTCAGTATCTAATTTATAGCCTTTCTTCTTCTTAAATTCATCAAGCATTTCATCGAGCTGTCTCCGGATACTTTTTCCTTCACCAAGTTCAATACCTTCAGCTTTTTCCATGACAACATCGGCATACATCATAATAAGACGACGATATGAATCCCATACAAAACGTGGATTTTGTGTTTTTTTCAGGAATCCGGGGATAGTTTTGGAGCAAAGTCCGAGATTAAGCACTGTATCCATCATTCCAGGCATAGACTTGCGTGCGCCAGAGCGACATGATACCAGCAAGGTGTTTTCCGGATCACCATACTTCATACCCATTATCTGTTCTGTTTTCTTCATTGCTGCCCACACTTCCGGCATCAGTTCTTTCGGAAGAATGCAATTATTCTGATAATATTCATTGCAGGCATCTGTTGTGATGGTAAAACCGGCCGGCACCGGCAGTCCCAGCAGACACATCTCTGCAAGGTTGGCACCCTTGCCGCCAAGGAGGTTCTTCATTTCCGCTTTACCCTCGGCAGTCTTGTTCCCAAAGGTGTAAACTCTTTTAACTTTTAACATACTTTAATGAATTTGAGATTAACTTAAAATTGTTGTTTTTTCAAAATAAGGGGCAAAGATAATATTTAATATTTGAAAACTAACTTTTTGTCACGATCGGGGGTGGAACATTATTAACGTGTCACGTAGGAAACTTCTGTCGATATGAGTATATATTTCTGTAGTAAGAATTGATTCGTGTCCGAGCATTTCCTGCACGGCTCTCAGATCAGCACCGGCCTCTATCATGTGAGTGGCAAAAGAGTGTCTGAATGTATGCGGACTGATTTTCTTTCTGATTCCTGCTTTGGCAGCCAGTTCTTTGATCATTGTAAAAATCATGGCCCTTGTAAGCCGCCTTCCCCGGCGGTTAAGGAAAAGGATGTTCTGATCATACACTACTGGCAGTCTGTTACGATCATTCCTGTATATATCAATCTCTTTGAGTGCTTTGTCACTCACCGGCACCAGTCTTTGTTTGTCACCTTTGCCGGTCACTAAAACAAATCCTTCACCATAATGAATGTCGGTAATACGGAGACTGACAAGCTCTGATACTCTAAGACCACAACTATAAAGCGTTTCAATTATGGCCTTATTCCTGTGTCCCTCAGGTTTACTGAGATCAATAACTTCTATAATCCGGTCTATCTCCTCTACAGATAAAACCTCAGGTAACTTTAAACCAGTCTTGGGTAATTCAATAAGGGAGGCAGGATTATCAGTTATTTCCCCTTCGATGAGGAGAAATCTGAAAAATGCCCGGATCCCCGATAATACCCTGGCCTGTGTTCTGGTTTTCTGATTACCGGATCCAAACCAAACGAGGAACTCTTTCAAATCAGCGTAGGTTACTTCTACAGGTGAAACATCCTTTCCGGTACTGGCAAAAAACTTTTCAAGCTTGTGTATATCATTAAGATAAGCTTCGATGCTGTTTCCAGACAATGATTTTTCAAGTCTTAAATAAGTTTCGAAATTAATGAATGACTGACTCCAGCCAAGGCTCATCTCCTGTTGATTTTAAAAATAATTACTGATATAAAATTAGAATTATTTCCTGATTATTACGTTTTTGTGAAGGAGCTTTTACCTGTCTCCTATATTAATATTTTTTAGCTAATTTTACCGTTATGAATTGACAAGCTATTTTATACAAATGAAGATACAAATAATAAACGGCCCTAACCTTAATCTTCTTGGCACGAGGGAACCGGAAAAATACGGTTATGCCTCTTTTGAAAATTTCCTCGTAACACTCAGGGCACTTTATCCGGATATCATATTTGATTATTTTCAGTCGAATATTGAAGGTGAGATAATAAATGAAATCCAGAGAGCAGGATTTGTTACTGATGGAATAATCCTCAATCCCGGTGGTTATACTCATACATCAGTTTCAATTGCCGATGCAGTTGCTGCAGTGAAGAGTGCCGTGATAGAAGTTCATATCACTAATATTCAGGCACGTGAAGATTTCAGGCATAAGAGTCTTGTCGGAATATACTGCACAGGTACCATCGCAGGTCTGGGTCTTGATGGTTACAGGCTTGCTGCAGAAGCTCTTATTAACATTTATAAAAAGGAAAAGAACATTGCATGATCAGGAAGAGAACAAAAATTGTTGCAACCATTTCGGATAAGAGATGTGATCCCGAATTTATCAGAAAATTATTTGAAGAGGGGATGGATGTTATCAGGATCAACTCTGCGCATCTTGATATCGAAGGTGCACTCATGATTGTTGAAAATGCCAGGAAGGTCTCCGACAGGATCGCTATTCTTGTTGATACAAAAGGCCCGGAAATACGTACAACGGATTGTGATTCTCAAATCAGGCTTAATAAAGGCGCCAGAATAAATATTACAGGTGATCCTGACAGAAAAAGTACAGAAGATACGATATTTGTTAACTACAGGGCTTTTGCTGAAGATGTTCCTGAAGGATCTCCGATCTTAATAGATGACGGGGAGCTTGAATTGAGAGCCATAAAAAGAAACGGGGATACCCTTACATGTTCAATAGAAAACGATGGGATGTTGGGATCACGAAAGAGTGTGAACACACCCGGTGTCAATATTTGCCTGCCCTCACTGACCGCTAAGGATAAGGCTTTTATTGAAATGGCAGTCAATAACGGTATTGACTTTATTGCCCATTCGTTCGTGAGGTCAAAGCAGGATGTTCTTGATGTTCAGGCTGTTCTTGACAGTTACGGAAGTAAAATCAAGATTATTGCCAAAATTGAAAATGAAGAGGGTGTACAGAATTTTGATGAGATTATTGAGAATGTATATGGTATTATGGTTGCCAGGGGAGACCTGGCCAACGAGATCCCTTATGAAAAAATACCCGGAATACAGCGTGCGATAATCTCAAAATGTATTTCGTGGAGGAAACCTGTGATTGTTGCCACACAAATGCTCTATTCAATGATAACCAATCACCGGCCAACCCGGGCTGAGGTTAGTGATATCGCAAGTGCTATCTATTCACAGACCGATGCAATTATGCTCAGCGGTGAAACAGCATACGGAAAATATCCGGTTGAAGCTGTAAGAACAATGACCAGAGTAGCCCTTGAAGTGGAAAACAACAAGGAGAAGTTTCTTGAATTGCCTGCAATGGATATGACCGGTGAAATATCAGCATACCTGGCAAAAGTTGCAGTAAAAACTTCGGTCAAACTGGGAGCCAAGGGAATAATTGCGGATACTGTAGGAGGCAGAACAATAAGGGATATGGCTGCTTACAGAGGCTTCAACATGGTTCTTGCACAATGCTATTCAAAAGCAACAATGAGAGAACTGGCACTTTCGTATGGTGTTTACCCCAGCTATCAGGAAAGGAAAAAATCTGTCGATGAATTCATACAAATCGCACTTAAAAACCTGATCAAGGTACACGATTTGCGGGATGACGATATTTTTGTTGTCCTGGCCGGTAATTTTATCGGAAGATTAGGTTTTTCATTCATTGAAGTAGGTTCGGTTCAGTACCTTAAAGATCGTGTAAGTATAAGGAACTAAAAATAGAATATTGGTCTGATTTTTGATACATAAATAAACAACGACAAACCTGAAATTAATGTTTAAAACCTTGTTGATTTCATTATGGATGATAATCCACCCGGTACATGTTTCCCTCTTAAGTATAGATTATGACCGGGATTCGGATTCATTCAAAGTATTTGTAAAAGTATATGTTGATGATTTCCTGCTCGATTCGGGGATAAGTGATAACGTACAAGACATCGATTTTTCTGATCTTACATTGCCTGAACCTGCAAGAGTGGTAAAATATTTCAATGAAAAGATAGTGATTTATGTTAATGACAAGCAACTTTCAGGTAAACTGACAGATATGAACCTGGCTGATGGCGAACTCAATGTCAATCTGCTGTTCAATGCAGAGAAGAAAATTAACACCATCACGGTAAAAAACCTGATAATGACCAGCCTGTATAATGACCAGTCAAATATGATCATTGTAAGAGTAAATGATTTTGAAGAAGGAGTTAAACTAACTTCCGAAAAGACAGAACAAACGTTTAATATCAAATAATTATTGATAGTGAAGAGTTTTATTAAAAAAGGATTTCTGTTATTTCTAATCCTGCCGTTTTTCTACTGTAATCTGAATGCAACCCATAACAGGGCCGGTGAGATCACTTATGTTCAGATTTCAGATCTGACCTATGAGATCACAATCACCACTTTTACCTATACCCTCAGTTTTGCTGACCGGAAGCAGCTTGAGGTTAACTGGGGTGATAACTCAACTTCAGTGGCACCAAGAATAGATATTCTTTTGCTTCCCAACTTTTATAAGAGGAATATTTATAAGATCAAACACACTTTCCCGGGACCAGGGGTTTACAGAATTATAGTACAGGATCCGAACCGTAACTTTGGAGTAAAAAATATACCGAACTCTGTGAATGTTATCTTTTCCATATCCACCACTCTGATTGTAAATCCGGCAATGGGGTATAACAGTACACCTGTGCTACTCAATCCGCCCTACGACAAAGCTGCCCTGGGATATGTGTTTATCCATAATCCGGCTGCTTTTGATCCCGATGGAGACAGCCTTTCCTATAAACTCACCGTTTGTACAAGGGATGATGGCAAACCGATTGAAAACTACACGCTGCCACCTGCAACCAACTACATACGTGTTGATTCAATAAGTGGTGACCTTATCTGGGATACACCTGCAGACACGGGAATATTTAATGTCGCCATGGAAATACAGGAGTGGCGTAATGGTGTAAAGATAGGAATTGTAGTCCGTGATATGCAGATTGAGGTATATGATACCGATAACAAGCCTCCTCTGAACGGTCCCCTGAAAGATATGTGTGTTGAGGCGGGTGAAACTGTGGAATTTCTGGTTTCGGCAACCGATGAAGATGAAGATAAATTAAATATTATAGCTACTTCAGGTATTTTTACTCTTTCATCATGCCCTGCCGAATTCAATGTGGTTGACACTATTCACGGATTTGCCTCATCATTGTTACAATGGACACCATGCCACGAAGCAGTAAGAAGTCAGCCATATGATATTATTATCAAATCCGAAGATAACAATGAAGAATTGCAGCTTGTCGATATTGATAACATGCAGATAAAAGTTCTCGGGCCTTCACCTGTCCTTGTCAATGCCATTCCTGAAGGCAAGTTTATCAGGTTGATTTGGAGCGAATACGGCACCGATGTCATTGCCGGATTCAGCATATACAGAAGGGAAGGACCGTCAACTTTTAATCCTGATTCTTGTACAGCAGGAATCCCGCCATCGACAGGATTTGTTAAAGTAGGTTATATCGAAGGAAGTTCAACTATAACATTTACCGATACGGATAACGGGCAGGGATTAAAATTTGGGAAGGAATATACTTACAGGATAGTTGCTGTTTATCCAAACGGAACCGAAAGCAAAGCTTCAAATGAAATAACTTCCACACTGGTTTCCGGTGTGCCGGTGATCACAAATGTCAGTATCCGTAATACTGGTCCGGTTAACGGATCGGTATACGTTGCATGGAAGAAACCCGATAAGCTCGACACAATACCTGCAAACGGACCTTATGAGTACCTTATCTTCAGAGCCCAAGGAGTGGCAGGAACAGATTATCAGCAGGTACAATCCATCATTACAGCCGACCTTAACGATACAGTATTTATTGATACCCTTCTAAATACACAGACTGCAGGTTATCTCTACAGGATAGAATTATACAATAATGCTGTAGGTCAAAGGTTTATGGTTGGAGAACCAGCTTATGCCTCGTCGGTATTCCTAGATATCAGTCCGGGTGACCGTAAAGCCCGGTTTGTGATCAACCGCAATGTGCCCTGGATAAATACCAGGTATGATTTCTTCAGGCTTAATGAGTTTACAATGCAATATGATTCCATTGGCACAACAAATCAGCTCAATTTTGTTGATACAGGACTTGAAAACGGAAAGCAGTATTGCTATATGGTCAGATCTGTGGGAGGATACCTTACCGAGGATTTGCCTAAGAACCTGATAAATTTTTCACAGAAAACCTGTACTGTCCCTGTCGATAATGAACCTCCCTGTCCGCCTGTAATTAATGTAACAAGCCAGTGTGACAGCTTAACCAACACTGTAACCTGGTACATTGATGATCCGGTATGTTTTGATGATGTGGCCGGCTACAAAATATTTTATAAAATGACCTATGATGAAACACTGGAACTGATTGCTACCATAAATGATAAGAATATCTTCTCTTACGTTCATTATCCGGGAGAGATTGTAGCAGGATGCTATGCTGTTTCAGCATTTGACCTGATTGGTAATGAAAGTGAGAAGTCGGTTATGATATGTGTTGACTCATGTAACTTCTATGAGATACCTAATGTTTTCACTCCTAATGGTGATGATATTAATGATAAGCTTATAGCAAAAACATCCGGACTTGTTGAGCGGATTGACCTGAAGATTTTCAACCGTAATGGATTGCTGGTTTTCAGGACAGAAGAGCCAAAAATTAACTGGGATGGAACATATAAGGGAAGGATCGTCTCTCCTGGTGTATATTTCTATCAATGTGATGTTTATGAAAGACGCATCACTGGTCTTGAACTCTTCCATCTTTCAGGTTTTATACATGTAATTACAGAAGAAGGGGCAAAGATCAAAACGGAGGAATATAGATAACTTCTGAAACAGATTATACTTATGAGAAAAATATTATTTTCGGTTATTCTGATACTTTTTACAGGTGTTGTCCCAGGGCAGAAAACAGTTGAATATCTGCTTCAGGCTAAGTCGTTTACAGAATCCGGCAAGCCTGATGATGCCATTAAGATCCTATCGGAGGCAATTGAACACACACCGGACAGCCGTTTTTTTACCGAAAGAGCTGAAGCTTATTTGCTGAAAAAAGATTATTCAGCTGCCATAAACGATTTTAATAATGCCAATAATATTAATCCTGCATCCGGAGAGTATGGGCTTTCAAAAATCTATGCATTGAAACGTGATGTATCAACTGCACTTTATCATCTTGAGAGAAATCTTAAGTCGCGGTTTAAAAAAAGTGAAAAAGTGATACTTCTTGACCCTGCATTCAGTATTATTGAGAATACCTCAGAATGGCGTCAATTTTGGAAAAAAGAATGGTATAGCAGTTATGAGAAAGGATTATCGGAGATCGAATACTATGTTTCGGTAAAAAATTCAGAAGAAGCCAGGGCTGTACTCTCTGATCTCAACAGGAATTACCCCGGTAAAGGTGATAATATTTATGCAGGAGCCCTCATCAGCGTTTCGGAAGCTAATTACAGCGGGGCTGTTGGTGCGCTTACCGGTCTGGTCACGGAATATCCGTCGAATGAAAAATATCTCCGGTTGCTTGCAAGGGCACAGGAAGGAGCACGAAATCCTTCAGGAGCATCTGTTACCTATTCAAGACTTCTCAGTTTAGGTATTCCAGATGCCGAATTGTTGATACTTAGGGCAGAGTGTTACAGGAAAACCGGAGAGACATCCAAAGCCCTGATGGATGTAGAAAAGTATCTTGAATATTATCCTGACAATAAAAGAGCACTAAGCCTTGCAGGAAGAACCGAATCAGCAGCCGGAGATAACCTTAAAGCACTTGAATATTTTTCGAGAAATCTGCAGCTCCACCCTCATGATGCCGACTGTTATATCGACAGGGCAAATGCTTACTTTGTTTCAAAATCGTGGGACTGGGCAATTATGGATTATGCGATGTCACTGGATCTTCAGCCTGATAATCCGGAGGTGTGGCTTAACAAAGGGATAGCTCTTCTGAGATCAGGAAAAACTGATGATGCCTGTATCGATTTCAGAAGAGCTCTCAGGCATGGCAACAAAAAAGCCACTGAGTATATAAGCAAGTACTGTATTAAATAGCCCGGGAACAAAAGATTTTTTATCTTATATGCTTTGAAATCTTATCGAATAAGTCACGGGGCTTAAATGGTTTGAGGACATAATCATTTATATTCAGGTCATCAATCTTATCATGGCTTTCTGACATTATTGCAGCTGTAAGGGCAACTATCGGAATATCCCTGATGGCTGGGTTATCTGATTTTCTGATAATTATGGTTGCTTCAATACCATCCATGACCGGCATATGTAAATCCATGATAATAAGATCAAATTCTTCTCTCTCAAGCATTTCAAGGGCAATTCTTCCGTTTTCTGCATGTGTTACGATAATTCCCCAGCCAACCAGGAATTTATTTGCAACGAAAAAATTAATCTTATTGTCTTCAGCTACGAGTACCCTTTTTCCTTCAAGACCTGAATAGTCATCACTCTGTTCCGGAGGCTGATCCTGGGAGCTCTTTTCTTCAGCAATGCCGAATGAAAGGAAGAACCTGAAGGTTGAACCCTTTCCCGGTTCGCTGTCAACACTTATTTCTCCGCCCTGTAAATCAACCAGTTTTTTACAGATAGCCAGTCCAAGACCTGTTCCCCCAAAGTATCTTGTTGTATCAGCGGATGCCTGGGTAAAGCTGTCAAATATTAACCTCTGCCTGTCTTTTGGTATACCAATACCGGTATCTTTAATTACAAATTCCAGTTTAGATTGATTGATCGAACGTTCTAATTCTCTTATAGTTACTGAGATATTTCCCTCTCTGGTAAATTTCAGGGCATTTGAAAGCAAGTTAGAAAGGATCTGATTAAGTCTTATGGGATCACCAATTACATTTAGCGGAAGATCACCGTCTTTGATAATTTCAAACCCCAGGTTTTTATCCCTCGACCTGTAAGAATATGATCTCATGATATTATTGAGAAAATCACTGAGATTAAACAATGTTTCCTCAAATACGATCTTACCTGATTCCATTTTATTGTAATCGAGAACATCATTCACAAGAGCAAGCAGATGATTACCCGAGAACCTCAGAGTCTTAATATAATCCATCTGGTCTTCACGGGGATTACCCTGCAGCAGGAGATTGGTTATTCCAATTACTTCGTTAAGAGGAGTCCTGATCTCATGACTCATCGTTGACATGAACTGTTGTTTCGACTGTGCTGCTTCTTCGGCTTTTTGCCTGGCCAGAATAAGATTATCGAGCATGGTCCGGCGCTGAATTGCTATAGCTATCTGGTTAGCAATAAATTCCAGAAGATATACATCCTCCTGGGTAAACTTATTCTCATTATGATAATCCTGCAGACAAATGGCCCCAATGATCTCTTCATCAGCTTTTAATGGTACTCCCATCCAGACTTTACAGGGTGTGCCGACAAGGTCAATTTCACCATTATCTTCAAGGACTTTCAGGTCTTGTTCTTTTAGCAAAACGGATTTATTATGATTAATTACCCAGGCCGTTATAGTGTTTTTTGCAGGTATCTCATAGAACTTATCTTTTTCGTCTGCAAAAAACGGCAGCGATAGCATGTCATTTGTTTTATCATAGAGGGCAATAAAGAAATTATTCGTATCCCATATCTTACTTAACTCATTTACTATTGCCGGATAAATATTCTCAATATCAAATTGATTAAGAGCAACTGAGGAAATGTTATATAGAATTTCCTGAAGTAACTGGTGCTTTTTTTCAACACTAATATTCCTGTAAATTCCCAGATTCGCAATGATCTCATTATTGAGAGTAATTGAGGTTGCAATCACGGAAACATCAAATTTGTTACCATATTTATCTTTCCGGATTGTCTGTCTTATTTCTGTATTACTTGGCGAGGTGCTGCTGCTTATATGAATTGCATCACTTTTCAGATCCTCGGGCACTACAAGATCATCAATATCTTTACCCAATGCTTCTTCGGCAGTGTAACCGAATAAATTTGTAAACTCCCTGTTTATCATTGTAATTTTCCCGCCCAGGTCAATAAGGCATATTGCTTCAGGGATTGAATCAATAAGATGTTCCAGAAAAGCTTTTTCTCTTTTAATCTGATCCTCATATTTTTTCTGGCGGCTTATATCTGTAACAACTCCCCTGTAACCGGTAATTTTATCATTATGATATGTCGCAAACGTGTATGTTAATATCGGGACAGTTGATCCGTCTTTTTTCTTTGCAGTATATTCATTACTTGAAACCTGGCCCTGAGCTGTCAATTCCCTGAGTTTTTCTATCATCTGTTCGTAGTTTTCCGGAAAAATCTCTGATGTATGAATTCCTTTGGCCAGGTCTTCCTTTGAATATCCTAAAAACTCGAGACTTCTTTTATTCGCAAATAATATTTTTCCGCTAAGATCAACCTCATAAACCATTTCAGGCAGCATATCAGCAAATTTTTCAAAAATGAGTACCTGTCTGGAGATATCATCCCTTTCTTCAATCTTTGACCGCAACGTTTCGAGTTCTTTTTCCAGTTGACGGTTTTTTTCCTTCAGTTCCTCGTATTTTTCCTTATAATCCATGCTCACGGGGATCCCAATTCAGGGTCAAAAATAGAAAATATTGTATTGACTTCCTTATCCCGTATCTTTAATTTATCATGTCAAAGGTATACTTATTTATCTTTGATGTTATCAGCATAGAATTTGCAGAAGTCTGTGAGTCCGCATTTGCTGCAGGCAGGCGTTCTCGATTTACAGATATACCTTCCATGGAGGATCAGCCAGTGGTGAGCCTTATGTACCAGGCTCACCGGGATGTGTCGTGAAAGCTGAATTTCAGCCTCTAGCGGTGTCCTGGCATTTCTTACCAGGCCAATCCGCTTTGAAACCCTGAATACGTGAGTATCAACAGGCATGACCGGTTTTCTGAAAATTACTGAAGCTATTACATTTGCAGATTTTCTGCCGATACCGGTCAAACGCTGCAGTAATGAGGGTTCTGAAGGTACTGTACTGTCAAATTCTTCTACAAGGGTCCTGGCCATTCCGATGAGATGTCTGGCTTTATTGTTGGGATAGGAACACGATTTTATGTACTCATAGATATCAGAAGGATCTGCTTTTGCCATCGATTCAGCATCGGGGTATCTTTCTAGAAGAGCCGGAGTAATCATGTTTACCCTTTTGTCGGTGCACTGAGCTGATAATATAACAGCCACTATCAGTTCAAAGGGAGTATTATAGGTAAGCTCTGTCTCCGCATCCGGCCGGTTCAGGAGAAAATATTCAATGGTTCTCCTGTATCTTTCCTTTAATATCATATAAGTTTTTAAAATAATAGTGCAGGTAAGGTAACACTTTTTATCTTTATGCAATATTAAAATCTGTGATCGGTTGCTTACACAGCTTATGCATAATAAGAGACGGATTTTATAAATTTAACATTCATTGGAAACGTGGAAAGAATAGTTATCAGGAGTTCAGGAATCAGGTCAGAAATACTGGTTGGTGAGCGCTGGTATAATGTAAAAGACCTGCTTCCGGAAGGAGAGGTCATTATTATAACTGACGATAATGTTTTTAGAATTTATGGAGACAGTTTTCCCGATTTTCCGGTGCTTACCATTAAACCGGGGGAAGCCAGTAAGAAGTTAGAAGTTATTGAGTATCTGGCCGAAAGGCTTTTGGGAGCCGGCATTGACCGGACTGGTTTCATACTTGCAATAGGTGGAGGTGTTGTTTGTGATGTAGCCGGATTTCTTGCTTCAGTTTATATGCGAGGGATAAGGTGTGCTTACGTGTCAACAAGCCTGCTTTCACAGGTCGATGCCAGTACAGGAGGAAAAAACGGAGTTAATATCGGAAACTTCAAAAACATAATTGGGAGGTTCCTTCAACCCGAATTTGTGATCTGTGATCCTGTTATGCTGAAAAGCCTCCCTGAGGAAGAATATTTTTCAGGCCTGGCAGAACTCATAAAAACAGCAGTTGTAGGGGAAGAAAAACTCTTCGAAGTTCTGGATCATAGTTATGATGAAATTATAAAGAGAGATCCTGACCTTTTAACTTTTATGATATCAATGGCAGTGAACTTCAAAGCCTCAGTCGTAACTGAGGACGAAAAAGAAGCAGGATTAAGACGGATACTAAATTTTGGTCATACATACGGACATGCAATTGAAATGTATAAACTGATAAAGCATGGATTTGCAGTCGCATCGGGTATGCAGCTGGCTGTGGATTTTTCATATGAAAAAGGATTGATAAATGAAAATGATAAAAATAGGATTAATAGTCTTTTGATAAGATATGGTCTGTTAAGGCAACATGATATTCCTGATAATCAGATATTTCAATTTATTATGCATGATAAGAAAAAATCTGGTACAGATATATATTTTGTCTTTATAACCGGAATTGGGAAGGCAGTTGTTGAAAAAATACCGTTAGCAGAAGTAGTAGAATTTTATATGCAATATAAGCAGGTCAGATAATAAATATCAGTTATGAATTCTTTTGGTTTGATTTTCAGAGTTTCCCTTTTTGGTGAGTCACATGGTCCGGCCATTGGTGTTGTTATTGACGGATGTCCGCCCGGTATTCATATTGCAGCAGACGAGTTTATTCCTGATCTTAAAAGACGACAGAGCGGGAAAAGAGGTACTACTGATCGTCGCGAACCTGATCGCCCCGAAATTATTAGCGGGATTTTTAACGGATTGACCACAGGTGCTCCAATTACAGTAATTACAGGAAACAAGGATAAGATCTCATCTGATTATGATGAGTTTAAAAGTGTTCCTCGTCCGGGGCATGCTGATTATGTGGCAGGTATTAAATATTCCGGATATTCTGATCTCAGGGGGAGTGGTCACTTCTCAGGCAGGATAACCTGGGGACTCGTTGCTGCCGGTGTTCTTGCAAAAAAGATTATACAGCCGGCGAATATATCAGCAAAGCTTATTTCAGCAGGTGGTTCATCTGATGTAGAGGAAACACTTAACAAGGCAATAGAGGGAGGAGATACTATTGGCGGTATTATAGAATGCATTGTCAGTAATCCCCGGAAAGCTCTTGGTGAACCTTTCTTTTATCCGGTTGAATCTGCTATCAGCCATATTATCTTTGCAATTCCGGCAATCAGGGGGATAGAGTTCGGCTCCGGATTTGCAGCTGCCGGCATGAAAGGATCAGAACATAACGATCCTTTTATTGATAAGGATGGAAGGACTTCCACTAATCATGCCGGAGGAATAAACGGAGGTATTACCAATGGCAATGACATAGTTTTCAGGGTTGCAGTAAAGCCTGCTTCATCCACAGGAATTGAACAAAGGACATTCAATTTTGAATCAGAAGAGATGACAACACTTAAAGTGAGAGGAAGGCACGATACATGTATTGCTTTGCGAATGCCTGTAATTGTCGAAGCGGCGACTGCAATTGTCATAGCCGACCTGCTCATGGTAGATAGAAGTATCCATAACAGAAGCTGGACCTGATGCCTTGTCTCCTCGCATCAGCCTGTATTGATTTCTGATTGCCTGATTAACAGGTTAGAATAGAAAAAATTAACTTCCGGATTTATGATTTTACTTTGATGATCAGAACAGTTTTTGTTGATTCTGTTATCCTGAACCTGTTATCGATTCTCCCACCAATAATCCATACTATATTTCCACCTGATTCCATAACAAGAGTCTTTTCCTTTTCCGGGAGGGAATATTTATTATCTATGAAATAATCACTCAGCTTTTTCTTCTGTTTCATCCCAAGAGGATAGAAATAATCTCCGGCACGCCAGTTTCTGATAATAACAGGGAAATCGATTTTTTCAGAATCAAAACACCCGGTAAAAGGATCTTCCGGAATCCTGAATGATTCATCAATACTGACTTTTTTAGCTGAAATGATTTCCCGGATTTTGAGAAATCCGGAAGTTTCATTAACCTTATGGAATATACCTTTTTTTTGTCCCTCATCTGAAACTATCAGTTCATCCCTGTTTTTTATTATCCTGTATTTGTCTGTTATTATCCGGCTTCCTGTATTACCATTAATAACCGTAACAAGGTCTTTAACCATGGCACTGGTTATGCCAAATTGTTTGAAGAGCTCAAAGATGATGGCATGATTATGTAAATAACGCTGGAGCAGGCTAATATTGAAAACTATATCATTATGGTTCTGTGTTATTACCTTTTCCCGCAGGTCTTCAGTAAAGAGTGACACAATTTCTTCAATTCCTGTAAACCGTTCAGCTGTTTCAGTAAGTGTTGTATCGATTGAGGGATTAATCTCCCTGAGAACCGGAATCACAAGATGCCGGATCTTGTTTCTGGAATATTTGGTTTCTGCATTGGATTTATCCTCTCTGTAAGTAATTCCGCAGGTATCTGCGTATTTGGCAATTGCATTCCGTGCTGCAAAAAGTAACGGCCTTATTATATTACCGTTTACAGGTTTCATACCTGTTAAGCCTGTTATTCCTGTTCCTCTGGTCAGGTTAATAAGTAATGTTTCGATATTATCATTGAGGTTGTGAGCAACGGCAATTTTGTCAAAACCATATTCTCTTCCGGTTCTTTCGAACCATTCATACCTTAGGTTTCGGGCTGCCATCTGCACAGATATCCCGTTCTTTACAGCATGGGCTTTGGTGTAAAAACGTTTTGAATAATAAGGAATTTTATTATTGAGAGCCAGCTGCTTAACCAGTTCTTCATCCATATCTGATTCTTTTGCCCTGAGACAAAAATTACAGTGTGCTATCCCGGTTTCCAGTCCTGATTTAATAAAGAGATCAGCCATGACCATAGAGTCGATTCCTCCACTGACACCAAGCAGGATGCTCTCTCCCTGGCTGATCATTGAATTATCTTCAATATATTTTAAAAAATCATGTAACATTATTATCAGGATCTGGTTATCTGTATGGTATTATAGAAGGAGGCCCCGGATCAAAATTTTCTGAACGCAGAAGCTGTTCACCCGAGACTATAAGGTTAGAGGTTCTGGAATATGCCGGAAGATTCGGGAAGAAACCAAGTCTTAACTGAAAAGTATTGAATACAAGATTATCATTTCTGATCCTTAAACCAAGTCCTATACCTGTCAGCACATTACCGGTTCCTATCAATTCATTTGATCCTGAAAGCAAGGACAGATCAGTAAATCCAAAGAGTGCAAACCTGAAACCGTAAAAATTTAACGGACTGAAAAGAACCGATTCAAGGCTTACGGTTAATCTCTGGTTTCCGCTTATGGAGTCATTTCTGAATCCTGATAAACCATTCTCATTTTCAAACCCGAGACATTCATCAGCATATCTGTCAAAACCTCTTGTATAATCAACAGATACGAAGTTTCTTAGCCTTGATCTGCCTGCAAAGAAGAGATTACTGAAGTGCTTTATCTTTAACAAAAACAAACCCTGTTCAGTCTCTCTGTTATTTACAAAAGCAGCTAATCCGGCCGACGCATAAAAATAACCCAGTGTACTACTCAATATACCCGAGGAAATATCAATTCCCAGATAGGTTCTTTTTTTGAATTCGTTGTATTCTCTACCCGCAGTGATTTTTACTAATCCTCCGTAAGGTATATCTTCAGTCCTGCCATAGCTGTAAATAAGGTTTGTTTTATAATATTTCTGCTTTGAAAAGGCCGCGGAGCCGAGATATAAACGATAATTCTGCAGATAATAATAGGAATCTGGCATAATATAAGGCCTGTCGAATACATTTTTATTTGTATACCGAATTCCGAAGATAATCCTTGTAACGGATTCTTTGTCTATCAGAAAGGATCTTAAAATCCAGTAGTCCTGTAAATTATATTTAAGAGGTGCAGGTACTGAAAGAGTGTCAAGATCTTCACTTGTTATCATCTGTCTTATAGAGATTCCTATGGCATATTTTGTCGTTGAACTCAGAAGCCTTTTGTTTAATCCGAAGCCATAGGACTTTTCACCCAGTCCGTCTATAAAATAGAGGTTTAGATCAACAAAGGATTTTCCGATATTATTTACATTATATTTTACTCCAAAACCAGGTGAATCTGAAGCATCTGCATCATATGGTACTTCAATACCAAACTCATGTCCCATTCCAAAAATATTCTTTTCAAAGAGTGATACAGTACCTTTCTCAATATTTGAATAGCTGTATCCTGCTCCCAGTGAATAAATATCTTTTGTACGGATAACAACATCTACCTCTTCTTCTGAAACCTGACTTACAATAATTCTTGCGTCATCAATGTACGGAAGTTGTCTGAGAATCCTTTCATTATCGCTCATTATGAGAGGAGAAACAGTATCGCCTTCGGTAAATAGCAGGTTCTTTCTGATTATAAATTCATTTGTGCTGAAATGCGTTTTATTCAGTAACTTCTCAATATTGTTTGGATTGTAGTATGATGAGTAATTAACATTTGTACCAAACACATCTAACCGTTCAATCTCAATTTTCCGTATCTTTTTTCCGGAATAGCTAAGGTAGTTCAGATCACTCTCCCCTGTAGATCCGTTTGCAATGCCGTATTGTTCAGGAATAATTATAAAGTCATATAATTTACTGGTTATGAGTGATTTGGATGCGCGATTTCTTAAGGAGTCAAGAAAAATATATGTTTTATCCTCATATGAATAAGAGGGAGGTTTAAGGACTTGTTGTGATGCCCGGCTTGTGTCAGAGGATGATAATGTTAGTCTATTATTTTCACAGACCAGGGTTCTGATGTGGATTTTGGTAATGGGATCCTGTCTGACAGGAATCTGGGAGTTTGTAAGATTACACAGGAGTATTGCTGTCAGAAAAGCTGGGAGACTGTATAATTTCCGGTATTTATTTGTATTAAGCACATCAGCTCTAATGAGAATTATTGATCAATACATCATCTGAATTGAACTGGAATCCAAGACGTTTACCTGTAATAAATCTTGAGTGCTGGATTTTTGCCTCTGCCTGTCCTACAGTGGCAATTTTCACAGTGTCGTAAGGTGGTACCAGGAGATCAAATTCAAGAGTGTACTGAATTGCGGTCGAAATAATGATCTGGAGGGCAGTTTTGCTTATTTCTTCATTTCCGTAATTTGTAAAGAGCATACCCATTTGACGTTTTCCCTCCACAAAGTACTGTTTCTCGTGGTTGATAAATATTCTTGCAATAAGGTACCCGAGATCATCAAGACGTGAGTACTTGAATGAGTCAGCCAGAAAGTTATAGATATTGATTATTCCTGAGTAGGCATTGAACTTGTTCTTCTGAATATATGGGGTTTTCCATGCCGGATGTTCCCTGTCGAACTGGAAAATGTTTGAGTGCATGCTGAAAAGCAAAATATCACCTGCTACATTAAGTTGTGCATCGAAGCTGCTGCGGTCGGTATATTCCATCTTTATCCTGGAGTCAATATTTCCAAGATTTAAGTTTACTTCCTTTGAAAAGTTATTAAGAATTTCCTTCACAACATTGAATGATTCAAATGTGTTGTCATATACCTTTTCCTTTAATACGGATTTCTCTTTAAGAATTCCTATTATTGCCAGTTTCTTTTCATTCAGGTCCGACATGGCTGCTGGTATAAAATATCTAAATTAAACAAGACATCTAAAGTAGTAATTATAAACGAAAAACAAAACGAGGTTGATAAAAGCAGTTCCCCCACCAGTGTGTTGTGAGTTACACTACATAATCGTAATTATGTAAAATGTTTATTATTAAGTGTTTAGTAAGATCTGGCAAAAAGTACCCTGCGTTTTGATGGTTTGCCAGAGTAGATACATTTACCATCTTCATCAGGGCTGTCAAACGGAATGCAGCTTATTGTAGCTTTTGTTTCTTCCTTTATTCTTTCTTCGGTTTCCGCTGTACCGTCCCAGTGAGCCATAATAAAACCACCCTGATTATCAAGAATTTTTAGAAAATCCTTCCATTTATCAATATAGTATGTGTTTTTATTTCTGAATTTCAGAGCTTTATTGAATATATTGTTCTGGATCTCTTTAAGAAGTTCCGGTATAAGTTTATAAACAGAATCAACCGGGATAGTTATTTTTTCGAGTGTATCCCTGCGTGCGACTTCTACAGTCCCATTAACAAGGTCGCGAGGACCAATAGCCAGACGAATCGGAACTCCCTTTAGTTCGTAATCGGAGAATTTCCAACCCGGGGTATTGTTATCTCTGTCATCAAATTTTACTGATATACCGCTTTTTTCAAGCATCATTTTAATTTTCAGTGCGGTTTCAGAAATGTTTTTAAGTTGTCCGGAGTTTTTATATATAGGGATGATGACAACCTGAAGGGGGGCTAGTTTTGGCGGGATAACCAGTCCATGGTTATCAGCATGTGCCATTATAAGTGCACCTATCATTCTTGTTGAAAGACCCCATGAGGTTGCCCATACATAATCAAGTTTTCCTGATTTATCTGTAAACTGTACATCAAAAGCTTTGGCAAAGTTTTGCCCGAGAAAGTGGCTGGTACCTGCCTGAAGTGCTTTTCCATCCTGCATTAATGCTTCTATGGCATAAGTGTCAAGAGCCCCGGCAAATCGTTCATTATCACTTTTATATCCTTTTATTACAGGGAGGGCCATGTAATTCTCGGCAAAATCTGCATAGACATTTATCATTCTTTCAGTTTCCTCAAGTGCTTCCTCCCGCGTTGCATGTGCAGTATGACCTTCCTGCCAAAGGAATTCAGTGGTTCTGAGAAAAAAACGTGTACGCATTTCCCACCTGACAACATTTGCCCACTGGTTGATAAGTATAGGCAGATCCCTGTAAGATTGGATCCAGTTTTTATATGAATTCCATATTATTGTCTCGGAAGTAGGGCGGATGATAAGTTCCTCTTCAAGTCTGGCAGACGGATCAATAACCACACCTTTACCAGTCTCATCATTTTTCAGACGATAATGAGTAACAACAGCGCATTCCTTTGCAAAACCCTCAACATGTGCTGCTTCCTTGCTGAAAAATGATTTTGGTATAAACAACGGGAAATAAGCATTTACATGACCTGTTGCCTTAAACATCCTGTCGAGTTCAGATTGTATTTTTTCCCATATTGCGTACCCGTTAGGTTTGATTACCATGCAACCCCTGACAGCTGAGTTTTCAGCCAAATCTGCCTTGATAACCAGGTCGTTATACCATTGAGCATAATTCTCCTCCCTGTTTGTCAGAAACTTTGCCATTTTTTTGGTATGGTATTTGTTTTATTTGTTATAAAAAAGAAATAGATTCGCAAAAATAGATAAAACTTAATGATAATTAAAAAAAAACAGGAGGTTCATCATGAAAGCAAAATACTACATCGGAATACTGTCTGCTCTCCTTCTTCCGGGCTTCCTGGCACAGGCACAGATAGATTATACAGGAGACTACAGAAATGATGACGCCAGAATAGTAATAAATAACTACTACGATGATTATGATTACTATTTTTCATCAAGGATAAACAGGTTCCACAGGTCATATATAGCTTTCGATTACTATTCACCTGTGTTTACTGAAACCTACTGGTACAATTACCGGCCTTATACCTGGGGTTTAAGCATTTACAGGGGCGGGTTAGGTTTTACCGTAGGCTATAATTTTTATTATCCGCTCTATTTCGGATATGATTACGGATGGTACGATCCATACTACACAAGTTCATATTACTGGGGGTATGATCCTTTCTATTATAATTACTGGTACACGCCGGTAATAATAAATGTCGGGATCAGGAACAGGTGGTCAAATCACTACTGGGGCTGGCACAGCCACAACAGATGGTTTTACAGCGATTACAGCTGGAATTACAGATACAGACCCGTGTACAATACTTACAATAACTACTATTATTACAATGATTATCCTTCAACAAGATACTCTTCCATATACTCAACCAGATACTCCGTACAGGATAATCAGTCGCGCAGGTCGGTCTCCAGTGCAGTAAACAATAATGCTGCTAACAGTCCAAACATTTCACGAAGAACTGTTGCAACAAGCAGTAATTCTCAGGTTAACAGAACCCAGTCGCAGGATAGATCTAACAGTGCGCTTCAAAATGGTAATACAAGAAGAAATACAACTACTGCAGTCAACAGGAATCAGGGTACACAAACCAATAACAGTAATCTC
>CAZQVL010000004.1:0-43448 GCA_964596715.1 uncultured Rikenellaceae bacterium | reverse complement strand
AGCAACCAGGGTAATGCTTTGAACAATACCAGAAGGACCGTTGATGCAAGAAACAACACCAATAACAGTAATCTCAGCAACCAGGGTAATGCTTTGAACAATACCAGAAGGACCGTTGATGCAAGAAACAGCAACAATAGTAATCCCGCAAATCAGGGTAATGCTGCAAGCAATTCACGTAAGACTACTAATGTTGGAAACCAGGGGCAGAACATCAGGACCCCGGCCAGAACATCAGTTAGCAGCGGAACATCCACTGCAGCTTCCCAAAGGACTTCAGTGGCAACCAGCAGAAGCACCAGCCAGAGCAGAGCGGTATCAGCTCCTTCCAGAAGCTCCTCGAATCAAAGAAGGACAACTGTATCACAGAGCAGGAGTTCCACAAGAGCTGCTACCAGGGCAGCTTCATCAAGATCTTCCTCTTCATCAAGCTCAAGATCAACTTCAGCAAAATCATCATCTAATGAAAAAAGCAGAAGGAAATAACGAAAACCTCTACGGAGATTCTTATAAAATATTGATATTTTTCATAAAAAATGTTAAATTTGCTATATTGTTGTTAAGTTAATTCAATTTAGCTGGTTATTTGGTATAATATTTGATCTTTATTTAATAAACCAAATGGGGGAAATAAAAATGAAAGCATTGTATTATTTATCGGTTGTTGTACTCTTAACTCTCGGGTCCTGTACTTCAGGTCTCTACATGGGAACGGAATATGATGATCTTTACTTCGTTGCTTCGGATCAACCTGTATCAAGAGTCTACTCATCTGACAGGGATAATATTACTGAGGGTACATTAAAGGCTGAAGAATATTACGACAATATCTATGCAGCCGATACTCTCGTTTCGGATGAATATTCAGATGCAGTCGATTATGACGATGCAATCCTTTATAATGACAACACTGGCAGATTATATGACTATTATGATGGTTACTATTATTCGGACAGATTAAGAAGATTCTACGGAAATTATTTTTCCCCTTACTGGAGAGATCCTTTTTATTCCGGGTGGGGCTATTATCCATTCGGATATTCGTTTAGTTACAGAGGATACCCGTACTACAACAACTATTATGATCCTTTTTACTACGATTATTACTATGATCCCTTCTATTACGGTTATGGAGGCCTCTATGGCAGTTACTACAACTACTATTCACCCTACTTCAGCTCTTATTATTCACCTTACTATAGTTCGTATTATCCTTCTTACCGTTTTTATGATGAAAGTTACACAGTGCCTTACGGGAGACGGGAAAGAGCCAGTACAATGTCATCCAGATGGACAGGGGGAGCAGCTTCACCAACCAGCTCATCAAGAAGAGATCCGTATATTTCAACAGGATCAAACAGCAGTACCGCAGGAAGGCGTTCTACCGACCAGACAATCTCATCTGATTCCAGGAGAACCGTTTCCACCTCTGTTAATCCTCAGACCGCCATCAATGCAACTGACAGCAAATTAACACAGGATCCGGTCAAATCAGGAACGGAAAACATTTCCGGAACAAATGAAAGAAGAACAACGACCAAACCTGAATATAATTCTATTAACAGAACCTATACGCCAAGCTACAGTAACCCAAGAATGAGCACACGGCCATCATATAATAATAGCAGGATTAATCAGAATAATAATGCAATTATTAATAACAGATCAAATATAAACGTAAACCAGAGAAGAACGAATACAAACCAGAATATAATTAACAGAGGAAGATCCAGCTCATCAATTTCTACGGGACAGATCAGATCAGGAACTTCCTCAGGTACTTACACTGTTCCAACAAGAAGAAGCGTTGAAAACCGATCACTATCATCCGGATCATTTAATTCATCCAGAAGCGGATCGTCATTAAGCAGCGGATCTTCTTCAGGATCTGTTTCAAGAAGTTCCGTGTCATCAGGTTCTTCTTCAGTCTCATCTTCCAGCTCCTCCTCAAGAAGTTCAAGTTCTTCATCAAGCACAAGGAGATAGCCGGAAAGGAATTTTTTCGTGGTTCTAATTAATTCATTCTGAATAAGAGTGCAGGTATAGTCATAACAAAAATCAAATCTAATGAAACGAATCGGCATATTAATCATCGCAACATTAACGCTGTCTGCAGGGATCTTTGCCCAAAACGTTGATGATGCAATAAGATACTCTCAGATATTTTATGGAGGAACAGCAAGGTTTATGTCAATGGGTAGTGCCTTTACGGCCCTCGGTGGTGATCTATCTTCTTTAAGCCAGAACCCTGCGGGATTAGGAGTCTTCAGATCATCTGAATTATCTCTGTCACCTCAACTGTTTCATACCAGTACTTCTGCCAACTTTAATGGGATCAGTACAGATTACCTTTACAATTTTAACCTCAGCCAGGCTGGTGTAGTATTCAACTTTTTATCTAATAATAGCGAAACTGGCCTTATCACACTTAATGCAGGTTACTCTTTCAACAGAACAAACAACCTGAACAGTACAATCAGAATACAGGGAATTAGTAACACAAGTTCAATAGCTGATTACTGGGTTGATATTAGTGACGGTATTCATTATACAGAACTTGGTGGTGCAAAGGGAATAGCTTATGATGCCTGGATAATGGATACAATAACCGGTTCAGGTGGAATATATTACGAAACAGTCTATTCAAACTACGGTGATGATCCTCCCTCAGTATATGGGCAGAATATAAGACGAATAATTACGAATGAGGGTTTTACAGGAGAACATGCATTTTCGATAGGTGGTAATTATTCCAATAAACTATTCTTCGGAGCAACCATTGGTATTTCCAGGCTTAATTATACAGGCCACTATGAACATCTCGAATCAGCTGATTACGCGCTTTCTTCAGGATTCACCAGTTTGACCTATACCGATCATTACGAGAATACCGGAACAGGTTACTCTTTTAAAATAGGAACAATATTCAAACCCATGGAATATCTCCGCATCGGGCTTGCATTTCATTCACCTACTATTTACAAGATAAATGAGTACTATTATGATAATGTCAGTTCCTATTTTGACAATAACGATCACTATGAATACTCAAATGAGCCGATGCGATACAGCTATGCACTCACAACTCCTTTCAGGGCATTGGCAGGTGTCGCCGTTCAGATAAAAAAACTGGCCCTGATAAGTGCTGACTACGAATTTGTCGACTACGGTTCAGCACGGTTTTCTGAAACAGGAGATAATTATGACTACAGCGAAGAGAATCTTGAAATAAAAAACACTCTTAAATCAACCGGGAACCTGAGACTGGGAGGCGAATTAAGGCTTAATAAACTTTATCTGCGAACCGGTTTTGGCTATTATGGAAAAGCATTTAAGGAGGGAGAAGATAACGAAAACCTCGATCATACCTCAGTTTCATTTGGTGCAGGATTCAGGGAACAAAATCTCTATATTGACTTTGGATATACAAAATACAGCAATTCACAGAAATACTTCTTATATCCTGTCAGATCAGGTGTCGAAAAAGCACTGGCAAATCTGAGTAATGATAAGAATATTTTTACTGTAACTTTCGGCTATAAGTTTGGCTATTAATACTTTGGATGACTTCCTTTGAAAAGGGGTTTGCCTGTCAGGTAAACCCCTTTTCTCTATATAGTAGTAATTATAAATATACTACCGATTCAGGTCCCATGTTGAAAATTAGATCAATAATACTTAGTCCCGGAATAAATCCTGCTTCATAGTTAAATACCTGGAAATACTCCCTGTTGACGTATTCTGATTTATATTTTGAACTTATCTTATATCTGTAATCATATCCGGTATCTGCAACAGGTTCAAATAACGTGGTATACCGGACAGGTGTGTTTATTTTCAGTAGTTCAAGGACGGCCAGGAGCAGGTCCATGTTCAGATCAAACAAAAACCTTGGTTTCAAAATAATTTTTTTTTCTATTTTTTCGTAATAGTATTGAAACCAGGGGGACGAGCTATATGAAGCAACCATAGCCCGTAAATGAACCTGTTGCCATCTTTTTGAATAGTCTATCTCAACATCTTTAATACATGATTTTTGAAGACCGCCTTTTTTGACAGGAATTGATAAAACCAGAGGGCCGTTCGATGAAAGGATCTTACACCTGTTACGGTAAGTTTGCTTGAGATAATTTTCTTCTCTTTCAATAAACACTTCATTTGCGCCGGCAATTAGCGCAAAATATTCGAGTGGTGGTAGATATGCTGTTGAAAGTAAGATTTTGCCAGCCATCAGGATCGGATATCATTACATCTTGTTAATTATGCTGGCAGAGAAGCCGGCGCCGAATCCATTGTCAATATTAACTACAGTAACTCCTGTGGAACAGCTTGTAAGCATGGCAAGAAGCGCTGAAATTCCTCCGAAATTTGCACCGTAACCAACACTTGTAGGGACTGCTATTACCGGTTTATCAACCAGTCCGCCTACAACACTTGCCAGGGCACCCTCCATTCCGGCAATTACTATTACCACTCTGCAGTTTCTGATTTCCGGCAGTTTGTCAACCAGTCGATGTATTCCTGCAACTCCTGCATCGTAGATTCTTAAAACATTGTTACCCATGAGTTCAGCAGTAACAGCAGCCTCTTCGGCAACCGGGATATCGGATGTGCCCGCTGTTATTACT
This sequence comes from uncultured Rikenellaceae bacterium, assembly GCA_964596715.1. Classification (GTDB taxonomy): domain Bacteria; phylum Bacteroidota; class Bacteroidia; order Bacteroidales; family VadinHA17; genus LD21. The sequence continues at coordinate 38,820 of CAZQVL010000004.1, read as the reverse complement.
GCAATCCGGCTTTTTGGCACAGCCGGTTTTTTCTTCTGAATACTTATAATTTTTGCTTCACGATAATACAATGCTGAAGGAATTATACTCCTGACAGCGTCATACATTGTTTCATCAGCCCTTGTACCGATAATATTCTTCTCTTTTAAGTACATCAGTTTGAAGATTTCAGCTACCTGCTCAACCGACTTCCCTGCACAAAAAATGATTTCAGGATAACCGGTCCGTAATTCACGATGATGATCAATCTTTGCAAATCCAAGATCGGTATAGGGGAGATTTATTAAAATCTCCAGAGCTTCCTCTATATTCTTCTTACCGTTCTTTACATCTCTAAGCAGTTTTTCAACCTCTTCTCTCGTCATAATAATTATTTTTCCGGATTTAAACTACCTTTTCTGTAGCCTTCAAGGTCCAAAGTTACATATCTGAAGCCAATTTTTTTCAGATCTTTGATAATATGATCTTTTTTCGGACTATTTACAATCTTCTCCATAAAGCCCGGAAGACACTCGATTCTAGCCAGATCTCCATGCACTCTTACCCTTACACCGGGGCAACCTTTTTCAAGGAGCATATATTCAGCTTCCTCAATCATTTTCAGTGTATTATCCTTTACTTCTGTATTGTATGGTATTCTTGTAAGCAGGCACGCATTTGCTGGTTTATCCCAGAAGGTAAGTCCATCACTTAGGGCTATTTCCCTTATATCATTTTTTGTAAGTCCGGCCTCAAGAAGAGGACTTCTGATTCCCAACTCCTCTAATGCTTTGAGACCCGGCCTGAAATCACCTGTGTCATCTGCATTGGTGCCGTCAACAACATACTTAAATCCTTTATCACGGGCAAAAGCTCTTAAAGCTGTAAAAAGTGTTTTCTTGCATACATAGCATCTGTTAACAGGATTTGATCTTATGTTTTCAGGGAAATCAAAATCAAGAATTTCATGCGGGATACCGGATTTCCTGACAAACTCTGTTGCTTCGTCAATTTCTTGTTTTGGTATGTAAGGTGTTCTTATAGTAACGCCTATTACATCAGGTTTTTTTAGCGCATTAGCCCGGTACAGAAGAAAGGAGCTGTCAACTCCTCCTGAAAATGCAACAACAAATGATTTTAAATCTTTAAGTATTGTATCGAGTTTTTCAAGCTTTCGGTTTGCCATGTCCTGTCATTTTTTTTTGTGCCAATAACGACATTATGTTAATGTATACTTCCTTAATGGGTATTTGATGCTCTGATGCAATCCGTTTACATTCATAATATTCAGGTTTGTAGGAGACCTCCTTATCATTGTAAAATGAACGCTTAACATTTACTTTTCCATAAACTGTATCAATAGTCTCCAGTTTCCTGACCAGTGTGTCTTTCCTGAAGGGAAAGGTCCTGATACCCAATGATGTGGATTCAGTAAAGATTATCTCCCTGATGATATCAGCTACTTCTTTTTCGCAGATTACATTAAGTTTTACGCCGGGTCTTCCTTTTTTCATAATGATATCCGAGAAAAATACATCAGAAGCACCAGCTTCAAAGAGCTTTTCCGAGATATAATCATAAAATTCAGGATTCATATCATCGATATTGCATTCAATAAGGAGTGCATCATGACCTGATTTTTTTTCTCTGGTTGTTTTTCCGATAAAAACTCTCAGGAGGTTTGGAACTTCAGGATGATCCTTTTGCCCTACGCCATAAGCTGTCCTTTCAATCTCGATTATACGGTCAGAAGAAAAATCAGTGCCTAACGTAGCAATAATTGCTGCTCCGGTTGGTGTTGTGGCTTCAAAGTCAACTCCTCCCTTTCTGACCGGGATGCTTTTTATGATTTCTGCGGTTGCAGGAGCTGGAACAGGCAGTTTCCCGTGCTCACATTGTACAAAACCACTGCCAAGTTCCACCGGATAAACATGTACGGCGTTAACATTCAATGTATTAAAACATATAGCTGCGCCAACAATATCAATTATTGAATCAACAGCACCAACTTCATGAAAATGGACTTTTTCAATATCAATACCATGAACAGTTGCTTCCGCAACAGCAACTTTCATGAATATCTTCATACTCAGTTCTTTTGTCCTTGTATCAAGATCTGAATCGTCAATAATTTTTTCAATATCTGACAAATGCCTTTGTATATGTTCATGATGAGTAGGTTTAACGGTAACTTTAGTACCTTTTATACCATGTCTTTGGTCTTTTTCAACAATAAGTTTCCACCCATCAAGATGAAGTTTGACAAGCTCTTCAGTCAGAAATTTGCTGTCAATGCCAAGATCAACCATTGCACCTAGATTCATATCACCGCTTATCCCTGAGAAACAATCGTAACAGAGAACTCTCATATAACTTATAATTATTTAATAAAAACAAACAAATCATATTAATGTTATCTGAAAAAATGTTAAAATGGTTATGAAAACTTCGTACTGCTAAGATACTATTTACAATCATTACACAAATAATGAAAAAAATCGTTATTTTCGCGGTTTATCCATTAATAGTTAATTATACTACTGATATTATGAGAAGAAGAGATTTCCTTAAAAAATCGGCTGGGGCAGGATTTGCGGCAGGAGCTGCTTTGAGCCTGGGTGGATATGGAAAACTATGGGCAGTTACACCGACTCCGGCAAAATACGATATGGTGGCTATTATGGGTGGGGAACCCGATGCTATGTTTGATCTTGGGATTCAGGAGCTTGGAGGAATGAGTAACTTTATTGCCAAGGGGCAAAAGGTTCTGGTCAAACCTAATATTGGTTGGGATGTTATTCCGGAACTGGCAGCCAATACCAATCCTGCGCTGGTTAAACGTGTTATCGAGCATTGTTTCAGAGCCGGAGCAAAAGAGGTATATGTTTTTGATCATACAATCGATAACTGGGTAAATACCTATAAAAATTCGGGTATTGAGAGAGCTGCAAAAGCTGGCGGCGCTAAAGTTGTTCCGGCAAACACCGAAAATTATTATCAGCAGATTGAAATCCCTGCCGGTATAAAACTGAAAAGTGCAAAAGTCCATGAGCTTTTGCTTGAAACAGACGTTTTTATCAATGTACCTATTTTAAAAGACCACAATTCCACAAGAATGACCTGTTGTCTGAAGAACACAATGGGCCTTGTCTGGGACAGGGGATTCTGGCATTCGAATGATTTACTCCAGTGCATTGCCGATTATGCTCTTTATGAAAAGAAACCGGCTTTAAATGTGATTGATTGCTACAATGTTATGGTTAAGCATGGCCCTCAGGGAGTATCAAAGGAAGATGTTGTTCAGATGAGATCCCAGATACTTACTACCGACTGGGTTGCCGGAGATTCAGCAGCAGCCAGAATGCTTGGAGTTGAACCTGAGAGAATCGATTATATACCGATAGCACATAAAAAGGGTCTGGGAAACATGAATCTGGAAACCCTGGAAATCAAAAGGATCAAAATGTAGATTGTAATGACATCATCCTCACTACGAAAAATACGTATTGTCTTTTCAGCGCTGGTCCTTGTTTGTTTTCTTATAGTTTTTACTGATTTCAGATATCTTATTCCGGCTAAATATATTAATTACCTCATTTATCTTCAGTTTGTACCTTCTGTAATCAAGTTTTATGACCTGAGGACAATTGCAGCTGGAGGATTCATAATTGTTCTTATCCTGACATTACTTACCGGCCGTACTTATTGTTCATTTCTTTGCCCCCTCGGTATCGGACAGGATCTTTTTAGCAGAATAGGCGGGCGGTTCAGGAAGAAATTCAGAAGATTCGGATTCAAAAAACCACACACAATCATCAGGTATTCATTGTTAGTTATTACACTTGTAGTAACTCTTATATGGGGGATTTATCTGCTTACCCTTCTTGATCCGTACAGTATTTTTGGAAGGTTTACAACCTATTTCGCAAAACCTGTTGTCATTCTTATTAATAATTTTCTTGGTGGTATCCTCAGCAAATTCGATAACTACACACTTCATCATGTTCCTGTACGAGGATTTCAACTGTTGATCTATTCAATACCTGTTGCATTTTTTGTGCTTGTGGGGACACTTTCCTTTATGAAAGGACGCCTTTATTGTAATATGATATGCCCGGTTGGTACATTATTGGGTCTTATCTCAAAAATATCTTTACTGAGAATCAAATTTGATGAGAATACATGTACCAGATGTGGCAGATGTGCTATTGTATGTAAATCGTCGTGCATCGACTTTCTAAATTATAATGTTGACCTCAGCAGGTGTGTCGAATGTTTCAATTGTATAAACAGTTGCCCCGATAAAGCTATTTCATACGGAATAGTAAGCCTGAAAAAGAAAGAACATAAAACGGATGAAAGTAAAAGAAAACTTATAGCCGGAATAATACTGTTACTCTTTGGTCTATCCCGCAGTTCGAGGAGCCAGGAGGAAAATGTCCCTGTACCTACCAAGTTATCAACTGTTAAAGAGGAAAAGACTTACCCCGTTTGTCCTCCAGGTGCAGGAACGATAGAGGATTTCAATAAGAATTGCACTGCCTGTTCGTTATGCATAACGGCATGTCCGAATAATGTTTTGCAACCGGCATTTAAACAATATGGATTAACAGGTATTATGCAGCCGGTAATGGATTATCACAAAAGCTTTTGTACTTATAACTGTACTGCCTGTACGGAAATTTGTCCTACAAATGCTCTCAAACCACTCGTCCTTGAAGCTAAAAAACTGACGCAGATCGGTAAAGCAGTCTTTATTAAAGATAATTGCATTGTTAAAACTGAAAAAACTGCATGCGGAGCCTGCTCCGAAAGCTGCCCCACCAAAGCTGTTTATATGATTCCTTACGAGGGAAATCTTGTGATTCCGGAAACAAACCAGGATATTTGCATCGGATGTGGTCATTGTGAATTTGCGTGTCCCACAACTCCTTACAAAGCAATCTTTGTTGACGGGAATCCTGTTCACGCGGCAGCTCAAAAACCTGTAATTGAGGAAGCAGACATGGAAGCTCCGGAAGAATTTCCTTTCTGATCATCAGATTAAAATTCGTGTTGATGTTCAAATAATCATTAAAACATGATTTTTATCTTCTCATACTTATAGCAATCAGCTATTTTTGTTACAGATTTTGTTCATATTATCTAAGAAAATGAAACCATCACATATTGAACATATCGGTATAGCTGTCAGCAATCTGGAGGATGCTGTAAGTTTCTATGAAAAGGTATTTGGACTGAAGTGCTACAACATTGAGGAGATCGATGATCAGAAAGTGAGAACAGCATTTTTTATGGTGGGACAAACAAAGATAGAATTGCTTGAATCCACTGATCCTGAAGGCCCTGTCGGCAAGTTCATTGCAAAGAGGGGTGAAGGGATCCATCATATTGCTTTTGCTGTCCGTGATATTGACGAACAATTAGAGAAAGCTTCAGAATATGGTGTCAGGCTTATTGATTCCAGCCCGAGAAAAGGGGCAGAAGGTCTTGATATTGCTTTTCTGCACCCCGGGTCGACATCGGGAGTATTGATAGAGATTTGTGAAGATAAGAAAAGGCAGTTTTAACCAATGGCCGAAAATAATAAAACCATATCAGTTGCCGGCAATACAGGTCCCAGAGTGAGGTCCGACTGTGAGATTAAACTTGAGATAAGGACTTCCGGAGGCATAAATACAGATCTTACATCTAAAGTTAAGAGACTCTATGGTGACTCAATAATAGACCAGTGTAACGAAATACTGAAGTTTTTTGGCATTGATAATGCTGTTTTGAAGATTAATGATTCGGGAGCATTACCGTTTGTAATTGCCGCTCGTCTGGAATCAGCCATCAAACAGCTTATTCGTACAGATCTTGAATTTCTTCCGGAATTTCTGAAAGAGAATTTTTACTCCACAACTCCTTACAGATTCAGGTTTTCACGTCTTTATCTGCCAGGAAATAATCCGGCAATGATGATCAACGCAGGGCTTCATTCAGCTCATGGTATAATACTTGATCTGGAGGATTCAGTAGCTCCTGAAAAAAAAGATGAGGCCAGAATACTTGTAAGAAATGCCCTGCGGCAGATCAGTTTCTATGGTGCAGAAAGAATGGTCAGGATTAATCAGGGTCAGAGAGGACTGGAAGATCTGGATTATGTTATCCCTCATAATGTTAACCTGATACTGATCCCAAAATGTGAGAGTCCGGAAGATGTAAAGAAGACTGACAAACGAATTTCAGAAATTAAGCAGAAATGCAAACTGACAAATCGGGTTTTTCTTATGCCGATTATCGAAAGTGCTCTTGGAGTTGAAAATTCGTTCGTTATTTCCGGATCATCTGAGAATGTGGTTGCTATAGCAATAGGACTTGAAGATTTCACGGCTGATATCGGAGTACCCAGAACTGCTGAAGGAAGTGAGTCACTTTATGCAAGGACAAGGCTGGTTAATGCAGCTAAAGCTGCAGGTATTCAGCCAATAGATTCCGTTTTTTCGGATGTCTCAGATATGGATGCATTGAAGATTTGTGTCCAAAAATCAAAATCATTGGGATTTGAAGGCATGGGTTGTATTCATCCTCGGCAAATACCTGTAATACACCAGGGATTTGCTCCGGAACCTGATGAGATAGAAAGATCCAAAAGGATAATACTTGCTTATGAAGAAGCTGCCAGGAAGGGTCTGGGTGTGGTAGCTCTGGGATCGAAAATGATAGATCCACCAGTGGTTGCGCGTGCACAGAAGACTATTAAACTGGCCATTAAACTTGGTCTGTTATCAGGCAGCTGGATGGCTGATCCACAAACAGAACAGATATAAAAACCTTGAATAGCATGTCTGTGAATACCGTAATAAATGCAGCTGGCAGGGCAATACCGCTCGAAATCAACGGCAAACCTGTTATTCCTTTCAAGGGAGTTGGGAAGCATCACCCAGAAGGGAACAAATACGCTCCACCCATTCCTACCTGTTTGGATTTTCCCGGGGATGGCAATAAAGTGGTATCATCACTTGAAGAAGCTTTAAGGAAATGCAATCTCCGGGACGGGATGACCATTTCTTCACACCATCATTTGCGTGAAGGAGATCTAGTAAGTAACAGGATCTTTGAAATTGCATCAGGTATAGGTGTAAAAGACCTTATATGGTTTCCGTCAGCCTCTTTCCCCTGTAATGCACCTTTGATCAAATATCTGGATGATGGTACCATAAACAGAATCGAAGGCAGTCTTAATGGCCCTCTCGGCAGATATGTTTCGGAAGGCCGAATGAAGGGAACTGCCGTTCTTCGCTCGCATGGCGGACGTGTTCAGGCTATTCAGGATGGCGAAGTAAGGATTGATATTGCAGTTCTTGCAGCTCCGTCAGCTGATGCTTTTGGAAATGCCAAAGGTACTGGTGGTAATTCAGCTTGCGGAGTATTAGGATACGCAAAGGCCGACTACATGTATGCTGATAAAGTTATCATTGTTACTGACAACCTGGTCGACCATCCATGTGTTCCAATGGAGATCGAAGGCAATTATGTCGATTATGTTGTAGTTGTTGATAAAATTGGAATACCGGAAAAGATAGTCTCCGGTACAACCCAGATTACTAAAAGTCCCGACAGATTACTTATTGCGGAATTAACCGCTGCTTTCCTTGAAAAATCGGGTATACTTAAAGATGAAGTCAAAATGCAGGCCGGAGCAGGAGGTACTTCCCTTGCCATAGCAGTTTTTCTCCACGAAATTCTTAAAAGGAAAGGGTGGAAATCGAAATTCGGTTTTGGTGGAAGTACGAAATATATGGTAAAAATGCTTGAGGAAGGTCAGATGGGATATATTCTTGATGCACAGGCGTTTGATCTTGACGCAGTCAGGTCTGTCAGTGAAAACGCCAATCATATACCTTATCCTGTTTTTAATGCTTATAATTATCATTCCAAAGGCAACCTTACAAGCATGATGGATATCATGATCCTCGGAGCAACAGAAGTTGACCTTAATTTCAACGGGAATGTAGTTACTCATTCTGATGGTTACCTGCTGCATGGAATAGGAGGATGGCAGAACTGTCTTCATGCACGGAATGTTATTTTGCCACTACCTCTTTTTCGTGACAGAATACCGGTAATAGTTGATGAGGTAACAACTCTTTGTGGTCCGGGTGAACTTATTGACGTTATTATTACAGAAAGGGGAATTGCAATAAATCCGTTACGGGATGATCTCATCGAAAGTGTAAAAGAGAGTGGGCTTCCGATAAGGACTATTACCGAACTAAAAGAGGAAGCTGAGAAGATCTGCGGCAAACCTCAGAAAGCCCGGTTTGACGAAGAGATCGCAGCAGCAATTAAATGGGTCGATGGAACTGTTATTGATGTTGTTAGAAAAATTAAGTCCTGATAATTATTATGAAAAAATACAAATGTATTGTCTGTGGATATATCTATGATCCCGCTGAAGGAGATCCGGAAAGTGGAATTGATCCGGGCTTAGCATTCAGCGAACTGCCCGTTGATTACAACTGTCCGGTATGTGGTGCAGGCAAAGATGAGTTTATTGAATATTAATAGGGACAGGGATCTCTGATTAAGCAAGAGGAAAATATTAATACTTAACTCAGGTGATGTTATTAATAACATCTATGAGCAGATCCCAGAACATTTGCGCAGTTTTAATCTCTATTTTTTCTTCGGGTGTATGAGCTCCTCTGATTGTAGGACCAAATGAGATCATATCTATACTTTTAACGTTCTTATATATTAACCCACATTCCAGTCCTGCATGTATTGCTCTTACCATTGGTTCTTTGCCGAACAACTTAACGTATGACTTGCGAGTGATTTTCAAAATTTCTGATTTCAGACTGGGTTTCCACCCGGGATAACCGTCCGATTGAGTCACTTCTGTTCCTGCCAGTTTCAGGCAGGATGCGACCATTGCCGCCGCATCATACTTTGCTGATTCTATAGAGCTCCTTTGTGTGGTTACAACTTTTATTGAGTTATCCTCATCAAACATTATTGAAGCCAGGTTGGTGGATGTTTCAACCAGATCATCCATCTCTTTCGACCATGAAATAACACCATGAGGACAACATCTCAAGGCATCGAGAAGCTTCATTTGTATCTGCTTGTCTATGAAATGGGAGGGAAGTTCAACGGCTTTTATTGAAATTTTTAAATCCTTTTCCAGGTCTCCGAATTCATTAGAGATATCAGAATGAAAACTGGTAATATTCTTTTTTACCTGTTCAATAACTGATTTTTCAAGAACAATTGTTGCAAATGCCTCTCTGGGAATTGCATTACGCAAATTACCACCTTCAAACCTGCTTATAGAGATACTAAAAGTACCTGAAAGATTTTGCAGTAACCTGTTCATTAATTTTATTGAATTGCCATAACCTTTATGGATTTCATCACCAGAATGTCCTCCATGCAATCCGGTTATTGAAATCTCTAATGCTTTAAGATCTCTTTTTACAGGGACCGGATTAAACTTTATTTTTCCAACAGTATCCATTCCGCCGGCACAACCGATGAACAATATTCCTTCATCTTCCGAATCGAGGTTTATAAGGATTCTGCCTGAGAAAAAATCAGGCTTAAGGTTTATTGCTCCTGTCATACCAGATTCTTCATCGACTGTAAACAGACACTCAATTTTTCCTGCCCGGAGGTGTTTGTCAGTCAGAATAGCCATCTGGGATGCAATACCGATACCATCATCTGCACCCAGAGTTGTTCCCCTGGCTGCTACCCAGCCTTCCTCAATAACCGGTATTATAGGATCAGTGTTCCAGTTGTGCGGATAATCGGAGTTCTTTTCACCGACCATATCCATATGGCTTTGAAGTACAATAGTTTTTCTGTTCTCCATACCTTCTGAAGGAGGCCTGGTAATTAAAATATTTCCAATTTCATCTTCTCTTGATTCGAGGTTATGTTTTCCCGCAAAACTAAGAAGATAACGCCGGATTTTTTCCTCATTCTTACTTAATCGTGGTATTTTGCAAATCTCTTCAAAATAGATCCAGACTTGTGCTGGATTTAAATGAGCTAATACACTCATGCCTGGTTTATATATTCAACGAATAACACACAAAACTACGGTTTTTTTAATTCAGATTAGTGCATTAATTAAAATAAAAGTAATAGTCACGGAACATCTCAAATTTTCACTATATTTATATTTAATGCGGTTCTAAATTATACAATTAATTAACATGACAAAACGAACAATTGTAACCCTGCCTGGTGACGGAATAGGGAAAATTGTGATGGAACAGGCCTTAAGAGTTCTTGATGCAGCAGGTTTTAATGCCGACTATATTCATAGTGACATCGGTTGGGATTTGTGGTGCAGGGAGGGCAATCCGTTACCTGAGAGAACCCTTGAACTGATAGCTCAACATAAAATTGCTATTTTCGGAGCCATCACATCCAAACCCAATGAAGAGGCTAATGCAGAGCTTCACCCTGATCTTAAGGGTAAAGGATTAAAATATTCCAGTCCCATAGTGGGTCTGAGACAACATTTAGGTCTTGATATCTGTGTCAGGCCATGCAGAACCTACAAAGGTAATCCTCTGAACTTTATCAGAAGAGGTGGAGGGAACACAATTGAGGAGCCAGTTGTTGATGTGGTCATTTTCCGGCAAAATACTGAAGGGCTATATTCCGGAGTCGAGTGGACAAATCCACCTTCTCAGGTTTATCAGGCTTTTATGACTCATCCGAAATTTGCCGGAAACTTCGGAAATGTTCCTGTCGAGGAACTTGCAATTTCAACAAGGATTTTCACAAAAAGAGCTACTACAAGAATTCTCACGGCTGCTTTCGAATATGCCGGGAAGAATGGGTATAATTCAGTAACGGTATGTGAAAAACCTAATGTCATAAGAGAAACATCAGGTTTAATGTGGCGACTGGCTAAAGAGATTCAGAAGACCAGGTTTCCGGAAATAAAACTGCTAAATACAAATATAGACGCCCAGATGATGTGGCTGACCAAGAATCCCGAAGATTATGGAGTGATAGTTGCGGGTAACATGTTTGGCGATATTGTCTCTGATGCATTTGCCGGACTTATTGGCGGACTGGGATTTGCATGCAGCGCCCAATTTTCGTCAGATGGTATTGCCCTTTTTGAACCGACTCATGGTTCAGCTCCAAAATATGCTGATTATGAGGTATCTGTAGTTAATCCCATTGCAATGATAGAATCAGCATGCATGATGCTTGATTATATTGAAGAGAAGCAAATAGCTTCGAATATCAGAAGAGCAGTAGCTGAAGTGATTGAAGAGGGAAGGGTGAGAACATACGACATGATGAAAATGCCAGGCAAACCTGAGGTGCTTCAGCATGGTGCAGCTTCAACAGTACAGATGACGGATGCAATTATCGCCAGATTAAATTAATAAAAAACATATCCGGAATGACCCGAGAATTAGAAAAATTATGGCCTGAACTTGAGTGGATCAGGAACAGTTCACTCAGGGAAAAAACTGCCCTGACATGGGAGAGAGCCCTTGAAAGGAGCGTCCTGACTGCAGAGGACCTTGAAAGGATTCCTTTTACTCTTCTCTGTGGACCCGGTCTTAAAATAAGTTTCATGGCACACAAAAGGTGTGTTGTCCATATTGCAAAAGAGAGTGGCAACAAGATCAATGAATTCTTTGGTAATGATCTTCCTGTTGATATGGATGTCCTGATTGCAGGCGCTATTTTGGCCGACGTAGGCAAACTTCTTGAATATGAGCTTGATGATGAAGGTAACCCAATTCAGGGTAAATATGGAAAGTACCTGAGACACCCTTTTTCAGGTGTGTCATTGGCTGAAGAGTGCGGGATACCGCCAGAGGTATGCCACATAATAGCTGCACATGCTCATGAAGGTGATATGGTTAAACGGTCCACAGAGGCCTATATAGTCCACCATGCTGACTTTATGACTTTTCTTCCCTTTAAAAGCAGATTATAGTCCTTCAGTCATTGCTGTCGGATAAAGGTATTTCCTCCTTTTTTTCGATAATATATGTCGCTGTCCTGCTTTTACCATCATTCCAGCGGGTAAATACTTTGATAGTAGTTGTTGCTGATAATGTAAATGGTTCTGAATACTGTTTTGAGTTTTCATCCGGTTCGCTACCATCAGAAGTATAAAAAATTGTTCCTCCGGGTCGATTGTTGCTGAATTCTGCAACATAGATATCTGAAAAGATATTAAAGGGTGATACAAGTGACGGAGGAATAATATTATGATTAGCTTTGAAAACATTTTCCACTCCCATCTTATTCACTTTCCTGTCATAGGTCATCAGACCGTTTGTTTCTGTTTCAACATCGGTGGTCTGAGTATAAACAGTGGCACTCAGACCATTCTCTTTTACAAACATATCTACCTGATCATAATACATCTCATATCTTTCAAGCAGTTGAATGGTATCCTCCATATTTCTGTATCCCCAGTTTTTTTGTTCCCAGGTATGCCCCTGAACAGGCAACCCAAGCCCTCCGAATTCTCCAAGAACAATTGCCCTGTCTTCTTGGGCATCAGGTACTATAGGATCGGGGTAATGATGTATATCGTTTATATTTCCAGTACCCCTGTCGGTCCATCCTGAGGCACTGTTTACCAGCCTGGTGGGATCATATTCAGTAATCAGCTTTGTGATTCTTTCAGTATCGAATTGTCCCCAGCCTTCATTAAAAGCAACCCATATTATTATTGAGGGGTGGTTGTATTTTGTCTCTATAAGCTGGCGGAGCTCAAATTCAAACTGGTCTGCAGCCTCTTTCGATTTGGAAATATCCGGCATAGAGCGGTTGATATATTTGTCCCCGCTGGGCATATCCTGCCAGACCAGGATACCAAGCTTGTCACACCAGTAATAAAAGCGCCTGTTTTCGACCTTAACATGTTTTCTAAGCATGTTGAATCCCATTTTCTTTGTCATTTCAATATCAAACACCATTGCTTCTTCGGTTGGCGGAGTATAAATACCATCAGGCCAGAATCCCTGATCAAGTGGACCGTTTTGCCATATAAATTCATTATTTAACAGAATTCTGGTGAATCCATCTTCCTTTTTACTAATTGAGATTTTCCTGATTCCAGCATAGGAATTTACCTTATCAATAACTTTTTTCCCCTCTTTGAGTTCGATTATTACATCATAAAGAAACGGTTTTTCAGGTGACCAGAGAACCGGATTATCGATTTCAACTGTAACCTCCTGTCCGGGTTTTCCTGTAGCTGTGCCAGCAGTTATTTCATTATTAATCACTGAAAATACAACCTGGCTTTCCGGCGCGTTAGTAACGACAGCTTTAAAAGTTATTGTTCCGTTGATCGCATCAGTAGTTGTACGGAATGAAGATATATAAGAATCATTCACGGGTTCAAGCCATACTGTCTGCCAGATACCGGTTGTTGGTGTGTACCAGATTCCCGACGGGTTGGCAACCTGTTTGCCGCGGGGCTGGGGACCTCTGTTAGTCGGGTCCCATACACAAACAAGCAATTCATGTACTTTCTGGTCAGCAAGCAATCCGGTGATATCAAACACAAACGGATCATAACCTCCCCGGTGAATTCCAGCTTCATTTCCGTCTATCCATACCATTGTTTCCCAGTCGCATGCTTCAAAGTTCAGGAGGATATGCTTTTTCTTCCAGGCTGATGGGATAATAAAAGTCCTTTTATACCATAGGTTCTCCATTTCAGAGACTCTTTTCCTGACACCCGAAAGAGCTGATTCAATCGGGTAGGGGACCAGTATTTCTCCATCCCATGTTTCAGGTCTCGCATCTTTAGGTGTTATTGAATATTGCCAGAGTCCGTTAAGATTTTTCCAATCCTTTCTTTCAAGATAGGGACGGGGATATTCCGGCCACGGATTTAATGGATCGACCTTAGCTGACCATTCTGTCAGGATCGGATTATCAGCAATTTTCCAGGTTATTTCTTTTTTCTGTGTACAGGACGTACAGAAAAAAAAGATGGTTAGAACAAGTAACTTAACCAGGTATTTCATATTAAATGATATAAATTATTGACGTTCTGTTAACCGAGTTTCATCTTTTCAACCTCCTCGAGGTTTCTTTCGTTTGTAACAGCTTTTGCATCATGAGTATAAAGGTATTCTATAAAATCCATATATTTATCCATGATCTTACCTCTGACAATTTTCATTGTTGAGTTCATGAGTCCATTTTCCTCAGTAAAGCTTTCTTCCAGTATGCCAACGGCAACAGGCAGCCATCGTTGAGGAAACATATTACCGTATTTGCCATGTGTCCGGTATTCATTCAATTCGTTTTCAAGCAGCAAAAGGATGGCTCTTCTCCCTTCATATGAATCCGCAGTCAGGTTTCTTTCTTCAAGATATAATTTCAGAGCATGCTGATTAGGTACTATAAGTGCGACCGTATAAGGTCTCTGGTTGTTGTACAGCATGCACTGATCAATATATTTTGACTGTTCGGAAATGGCTTCTTCGATACCTTCGGGACTGAATTTTTCACCATCATCGGCTATAAGCAGGCTTTTAAAACGTCCGAGTACGTACAGAAATCCGTCTTCGCTCATGTAACCCATGTCACCGGTATTGAGCCACCCGTCTCTTATCGCTTCTTTTGTAGCTGTTTCATTCTTCCAGTAACCGTGCATCACGTTGCCACCTCTTATTACAATTTCCCCATTCTGTCCGACAGGCAATTCTTTGCCCTCATCGTCGCATATTTTCAGATCCATGTTGTTTACCAGAACGCCTGAAGATCCAAGCTTATGTCTGCTTGATGAATTTGAAGATATGACAGGAGATGCCTCGGTCAGTCCGTAACCCTGGTACATCGGTATTCCCAGAGCATAGAAAAACCTTTGAAGTTCTATATCAAGAAGCGCTCCACCTCCGACGAAATAGTCAAGTTCTCCACCATATGCTTCGCGAATTTTACTGAATAGTATCTTGTCATATAAGTTTAGCAGTGGTTTCTTCAGTTTCTGTAATCCTTTCCCTTTATTCCAGCCTTCCTTGTTGTATGAGTAGGAAATCTTAATTGCATGATTAAAGAGGAATTCGATTGTCCTACCTTTCTCTTTTATTCCTTTTTCTATATTCTTCCTGAAATTCTTTGCGATCGCAGGTACGCTTAAAAGAAGGTTTGGCTTTATCTCCTTTAGACAAATTGGGAGGTTTCTTAAGGTTTCCATCGGTGTTTTGCCGGTTTTTACTGAGGCAATACTGGCACCTTTGCCCATAAAAGCATAGATACCGCACGTATGTCCGAAAGAATGATCCCATGGCAGGAGAAGTAGTGTTTTGTAAAATGGGGGAATATCCATCAGACTATATGCCTGGTAAATATTGGTAACATAGTTACCATGAGTCAGGATGATCCCCTTAGGATCGGCAGTGGTACCTGAAGTATAGCAGATATTTGCAAAATCCGATGGAGTAATCTCTTTGCTTGTATTCTCAAACAATGTCATATTCTCAGGCGATTCAAGCCATTCTCTTCCGATTTTCCTGACTTCATTAAAGTGTATTTCATCAGGTGCATACTCTTCCTGGGTGTCAAAATGTACTATTTTTTCGATTGCAGGACACCCGGTAATTACTTCTTTAAGTTTCTGTGCCTGAATGCTGGAAGTTAATACCATTCTTGCTTCGGAATGATTGATCCTGAATTTTATTTCTTCCGGATTGAGTTTTGCTGAAAGAGGAACATTTATTGCTCCCGTATAGAGAATACCGAGCTCTCCTATTACCCAGCTGTTTCTACCTTCAGAAATCAGACAGAGTCTGTCTCCTTTTTTTATTCCCATTTTAATGAGACCAGCTGCAAATTCATAAACCTGTTTTTTAGTTTCGCTATATGTAGTACCTTCATATTTGTCGGCAGGTTTTTCCCACAGATAGATATTACTGCTGAACTTTTCAACACTCTCTTCAAAGAATTGTATTAGCGATTTCATTTGATCGGATTTTAGATTTATCAATTTTCCCCTCTAATATACAAAATAGAATCCAATTAAGATGGTTTGAATATCTGTTGATCATTTGGTTAACTTCCTGAAAGTTTGTATCTTTGATAAATTTTGATAAATAGAGTGTCCCTGAAATAACAATGAAATATTAATTAAATTATTAAATAATTTATTATGAGACGTTTATCTATCCTTATTTTAATATCACTATTGCCTGTTCTTCCTTCATGCAAGTTTATAAAGGAAAAAGGCTGGTTTGGAATTGGCAAGAAAGAGAGGACGCTGGAGCAGTTAAAAGCTGAGCAGGACAGTATTCGTGTTGCCGATTCACTAAAAATAGTTGAGAACCGGTTGAGAGCAATTGAAGAGGCCCGGCTCGATTCGATAAGGATGGCCGGGGAAGCTAAACAAACAATGGAGAGCCGATACAAGTATAATATTATTGTAGGAAGTTTTATTACTCCTGAATATGCAAGAAACTGGGCAGAAGAATACCTGATGATGGGGTATGGAAATACAAGGATAATTGAAAAACAGGGCAGCAATTTCGAATTGGTATCAGCTGAGGCTTATGATCACTTCGGCACTGCATTTTCACGTCTTCAGCAATTCCAGGATACTGTAAATATTGATGCCTGGTTGTACATACTTAAATAACTGAAGCTGATTGAAAGACTGCTACATCATGGTATTTTAATCATGATGTTTCACACTATTTCGGGGAGTGTAGTATGATCTCACTTTATCTGAATACCGTTTCCTGACGATCCGGACCTACAGAAACCAAGCTAACAGGGATTCCGGTTTCCTTTTCAATAAAATCAATATACTTCTTAAGTGCGTCCGGTAAATCCTCATATTTTCTTATTCCGGAAATCTCTTCCTGCCAACCCGGAAGTTCTGTGTAAACTGGTTCGATAGAAGAGTTACTATCATATGGTATTTCTTTACATTCTTTTCCGTCGATCTTATATGATATACAGACTTTTACAGTTCCAAATCCCGACATTACATCTGGTTTTGTAATAAACAGGCGGGTTATGCCATTGATCATTATAGCATAATTCAGCGCCGGAAGATCGAGCCATCCGCATCTTCTTGGTCTTCCTGTAGTTGAACCGTACTCATAACCTCTCTTTCTTAGTTGGTCACCGGTTTCATCATTCAGTTCAGTCGGGAAGGGACCACTGCCGACCCTTGTACAGTAAGCCTTGAATATTCCAATTACTTCACCAACCTTGCGTGGCGAAAAACCCAGTCCTGTGCAGGCACCTGAACTGATAGTGTTGGAAGAAGTCACATAGGGATATGATCCGAAATCCAGATCGAGCATGGTTCCCTGTGCTCCCTCGGCCAGTATTTTTTTGCCCTTGTCAGAAAGTTCGTTTACAAGATATTCAGTATTTGTTAACCGGAACTTTTTTAGCATTTCAACTCCTTCAAACCATCCTGCTTCATACTCTTCAAGGTCGAATTCAAATGAATAGTTTTTGAGGATTAAAAGATGATTATTCAGCTGTTTCTTATAAAGTTTTAGAAAATCTTTGTTTAGTATATCACCAACTCTCAGCCCGTTTCTGCTTGCTTTATCAGTATAGGCAGGACCTATACCCTTGAGTGTTGAACCTATTTTAAGATTGCCTTTATGATGTTCATACGCTGCATCAAGGATCCTGTGGCCTGGAAGAATCAAATTTGACCTTGTTGAAATGACAAGTCTTTTAACAAGGTCCTCAACCGGGGGGCCGAGTTCATTTATCTCCTTTTTAAAAACTGCCGGATCAAGAACGACCCCGTTACCTATAATATTTAGCTTGTCGGGATGAAAAATTCCTGACGGGATCAGGTGCAGCACATGTTTAACATTTTGAATTTCAAGTGAATGACCGGCATTCGGGCCACCCTGAAAACGGGCTATAACATCATAAGCAGGGCTTAAAGCGTCAACAATCTTACCTTTTCCCTCATCACCCCATTGCAAACCTAACAGTATGTCAATGTTCATATTAAAAGATTCACAAATAATCAAAAATTAAGATTTACAATATACAAAATATTTTCTGAAATCACTTTTGAGCATGATTTCTACAAGAAAAGAAAAAGAGGGCTGTCTCATAAATCAATACTAACCTTAAAAACGCAAAGTAATAAAAGTATGTAAAGTCAAAATCTTAAAATTCAATTCTTTGCGATCTTTGCGGTTAATGGAATTTATCTTATAAGCCAGCCTAAGAACAGATTTTAATATATCTGATTTCTGTTTGATCTAAAAGTTAATAACGAAATCAAGCCAGGGTATACCAATTATTATTTCTTCAGCAATATCGCCATTATTTATGAACGCAAGGTCAATTGATATTTTTTCACCTAAAAACCTGATGCCATAAGAGAATAATCCGTAATAGCCCTTATTATCACCAATTTCAGGAACCAACCAGTTTTCACTTACCAGACCTAAGCGCCTGGATACTCTTGCCATACCACTGATAGTAATAAGCGGTTTTGAACTGATTTCATCCTCACTCCATCCCCAACCTACTGCAGCAGTAAGATTGTTGTTTTTGTTACCGAATGTGCCAAATGCATTCAGAGTTCCAAGACCACCGAATTCATCTATTGTCCTTATAGTATTTGCATATAAAATGTTTCCACCTAGATAAACATTTTCAGCGACCTTAAATGAAACCTTTGGATTAAGATAGAATGCAAATGGACCGTTACCACCTGCCAAAATAGAAAATATTTCGAAACCACCGGAAATACTAATATTATTCGTGAAAGCATAAGTTACTGAATTAAAGAATATCCATGTATTCTGGTAGTACCCAGAGTTTTTTTCCAAAGGTATGGCTGAGCTGCCTATGAGATACTTTGTAGGATTTGGATTTGGAAACCATATTCCTGACTTTCTCATATCATAGGATGATACAAGAGTCATCGACCGGATATTTTCTTTCTGTAATCTGACTTCACCCATTGTACTTGATTCAATAACAAGTTCTTCGTCTGTAATGGATATTAATGTCCCTGAGATAGTTGACCCATCATTAAGTGTAATTTGGTATGTTTTAGAAACTTCACCATCGATTTTTTGCTGAGCTTTAACTGTACCAGAAAACAAAACCAGTATAAAAAAAGCAATACTAAAAGCACTAATGATTCTTTTAGAACAAATTACTATGTTTTTCATGATTTCTATTATTAAAATGTATTTTATTATTTAATCAGGACACTAAAATTCATTGTTATTATCTTTAAATAAATGCTTTAATCTCGTTACCTAAATAGTCATATTTAGTATCTAAATTATAACGAAAAGAGTTTAAAAGAGTTAAACCATATTTGCTTTGTCAATAAATTAAAAACGCAATTTACAACTAAAAATTTTATAACAGACATGTAATGTGTCAAACTAAAGGAATGTTACTATAATTTAAGTATTATTCTTAACAACTTTACCATAAATATAAAGGGAATGATACATAGGTGTAAAGTGATGTAATTCACTGGCAGTACGAATGATCTCATGTATTCGCGGATCGCAGAACTCAATAACCTGCCCTGTATCGAGATCGATAAGATGATCGTGCTGTCCGCACTGATAGGCTCTTTCAAACTGGGCAATGTTTTTGCCAAACTGATGCTTTGTGACCAGATTACAGTCAAGTAGCAATTCTATAGTATTGTATAATGTTGCCCTGCTGACCCTGTAGTTTTTATTCTTCATGAAGATGTAGAGCGATTCTATGTCGAAATGGCCACTGCGGGAGTAAATTTCCTCAAGTATGGCATACCTCTCTGGTGTTTTTCTGTGTCCTTTCTTTTCCAGATACTCAGTGAAGATCTTCTTTACCGTTACTTTTGTATTGTCGCAAACCATATTTGGTCTAATTTAAAATAAGGACAAAATTAAATAATTTTCCAACAAAGAGCAGATATGATTTAACTTTTAATTTATTCCGAGAAATCCTCCACTCTGTTTACGCTCTCAATCCCTTTGATATTTGAGATTTTAAGTAAAAGATTATTAAGGTCTTTGGTATGATGGATGTACAAATCGATGGTCCCTTCAAAGATCCCGTCACGCACACTGATGTTTATATTTGTCATATTGACTTTCAGTTCGGATGAGATGACATTCGTTATGTCATTCGCCAGGCCAATCCTGTCAACGCCTGTCATACTTATTCTGGCTAGGAAGGAGACCAGTTTATGAATTGCCCATTTAACTGCAATAATCCTGTTCCCTTCATTTGACATAAGTCTGATCGCAACAGGGCATTTAGGTTTATGGATTATTATGGCTCCTTCAGGCGAAAGATAACCAATCACTTCATCTCCGGGTATGGGATTACAGCATTTTGCAATCTCATATGACTGTTCAGCATTCTCGATGTTTTCCCTGAGGAGGAAAGGCACACTGGTGTCAATCATTTCGGGAGATTGTTCCTCCTCCTTTTTCTCCTTTTTTGATCCGAGAAGTTTAAGCTCCCAGTATTTGATTACATTTTTGGTAGGGCTTTTCTTAATAATCTTTTTCAGATTATCCAGATTGATGATACCAAGCTCTATCCTTGAATATAATTCATCCTTATTCATAACATCATATGATAGCATAATCTTTCTGAGGATATCGGAATTTGGAGCAACTCCAAGTTCATTCAACCTTGTTTCAAGTATTTCCATACCTTTCTGTATCCTGTTTTTTGATTCTGTTCTCAGGGCATCTTTTACTGCTTCTTTAGCTTTGGCGGTATGTACAAATGAGAGCCACTCCTTTACGGGTTTTGCGATATCGGAAGTGATAATTTCAACCTGGTCACCACTCATCAGCATTGCGTTAATAGGATGTAACTTATAATTTATTTTTGCACCGATAGCTTTATTTCCCACTTCTGTATGTATCTCATAGGCAAAATCGAGAGCAGAAGCTCCTTTCGGAAGACTTATCAGGGTTCCTTTTGGAGTAAAGACCATTATTTCTGAAGAAAAAAGGTTCATTTTGAATTCATCCAGAAATTCTATCGGATCCTCAAGAGGATTTTCAAGCATCTGTCTGATTTTTTTAATCCATTTGTCGAGTTCACTTTCCTGGGAATCATCACCTTTGTATCTCCAGTGTGCCGCATAACCCCGTTCAGCAACCTCATCCATCCTTTTACTTCTGATCTGAATCTCAACCCATTTTCCTTCAGGTCCCATAGCAGTCAGATGTAATGCTTCATATCCGTTCGGTTTTGGCCTGCTGATCCAGTCACGGAGCCTGTCTGGTTTTGGCAGATAGGAGTCTGTAATAATTGAATAAATATTCCAG
The DNA here is from genome assembly GCA_964596715.1 of uncultured Rikenellaceae bacterium. Lineage (GTDB taxonomy): Bacteria > Bacteroidota > Bacteroidia > Bacteroidales > VadinHA17 > LD21. Next base: position 17,548 of record CAZQVL010000004.1, on the reverse strand, counting down.
CATGTTGTTTTTTCAGAAATAACTGGCACCGGATCAAAAACGATCCTCACAGCAAGAACATCATAGATCTCTTCGAAAGGAACGTTTTTCGATTGCATCTTTTTCCAGATAGAAAATATCGATTTTGGACGGCCACTGATATCAAAATTTAATCCTGCCTCTGTGAGTTTTTCAATTATGGGCAGGGAGAATTTGTTAATAAGTGCCTGATACCTTTTTTCACTGTGCTTCAGTTTAGAGGCAATCTCTTCGTAAATCATCGGTTGCCTGAATTTGAAACTGAGATCTTCCAGCTCGCTTTTTATAGCATACAGTCCAAGCCTGTTAGCCAGAGGCGCATATAAGAAAATTGTTTCACCGGCAACTTTCATCTTTTTGTTTTCAGGCATGGAATCGAGTGTACGCATATTGTGAAGCCGGTCAGCTATTTTTATCAGGATAACTCTGAGATCATCCGAGAGTGTCATCAGCATCTTTCTGAAGTTCTCTGCCTGCATTGATGAGGATGTCCCTTTGTTATAGGTGCCTGATATTTTGGTCAGGCCATCAATAAGTGAAGCAATCTTGGGTCCGAAATCTCTCTTAACATTTTCGAGTGAGTATTCAGTATCTTCCACAACATCGTGCAGTAAGGCTGTTGCAATTGATTTTGCTCCCAGACCAATTTCCTGATTTACAATCTTAGCGACGGAAATAGGATGAAGAACATATGGTACGCCTGATTTTCTCCTCATATTCCAGTGAGCTTCATTGGCAATCTTAAATGCTTTTTCTATGAGCTCTCTGTCACCGGGCTTGTGGCACCTCTGAAGGTTATTTATCAGAGAATCGTATTCAAGCTGGATTCGTTTAATATCTTCTTCATCAAAAATATCTTTGTTTCCCATATAAAATCTCCAATACCTTTCTCTGCTGTTTACAAAGATAACTTTATTAGGTTAATGTTGGTATCCTGAACACAGATGAGACATTCAATTTATTAACGATTTTTTATAACTGTAAGTGTTCCGGTCCTTGACATTCTTTTACCAGAGGGAGTAGTTACCTGCAAAAACCACAGGCAAACTCCCTCAGGGAAAGCAGTACCATTATATGATCCATCCCATGATTCTGTATGATCTTTTGTTTCAAAAACAATTCTGCCATGCCTGTCACTGATAACAAGATTATAATAAACCGGAGTAAAAGAGAGTACCGGTCTGAAGAGATCATTTACCAGATCGCCATCGGGTGTGAATACATTTGGAACAGTAATATTTTCAGTTACTTCAGTACAGGCTATGTTTGACCTGCTTTCACCTGTTATATCATAGGGATTAGATGATTCCAGAGCCGATACAAAGAAACAGATTTCACTCTCAGTTGTTTTATACATATAATCTGAATATATGATAGTCTTCGTTGTATCTCCTGGTAATATTATTATATTATCATCAAATCCGCTGCCGGTATTTATATAAAGTGTATAGGAATCGACAGATCCGAGCCAGGCTTTATAAGAATTCCATGCGAGCTGTATTTCATCAGCGGCTCTCTCCAGAGAAAGGACTATGTTGGAAGATATATTTGAAGTTATAACCGGAATATTACAGTTATTGACAGCAGAAAGCCTGTAGTAATTAATAATTCTTACATCTGCCTGATTATCTGTATATTCAATCTTTCCATTATCGGAACTAAGGTGAGCTATCTGTTGGAAATCGGACGATACTCCTGTTTTCCTTTCAAGCAGGAAGAGTGAAATCTCAGATAACGGGTCAATTGTGAATGAAAGAACAATTCCTTCATCCGGAATAACTGTAGCGTAATCAGCATTTATCCATTGCGGAGGCCGTTGCATTTTCGTGCTAATACAAGTCTTATTTGACACTGAAACAAAGTCGTCCTCCAGGTTTGCATTAACGAAAAAACAGTATTCTGAATCGATTGTAAATTCGTTGATTACGAAATTATTAATATTCTCAGTTACCTCGCCGGCTTCAGTGTAGATACCTCCATTAACCGAATAGAATATTGTATAACCAGTAACATCGATGGGCTGAGACGGGTAACTGTTCCATGTTATGTTTATCTTATTATTGCAGGAGTCTATCCGGACCTCTGTAAATATTGTATGCAGTTCATTTGAAAGTGGACTTATATTCCCGGAGCTGTCGAAAGCAGCTACCACAAAGGCCTCACTGAAATACGATGCACCTGATCCATAGTATGTGTAGCTTGAGGCTGTTGGATTATACAGGGTATCGAGAGCGTATCCTTCGCCATCCTGATATGAATAAACAACATATCCCGCAACATCAGGAGAAGGGCTGAGCGACCAGGTTAGCTCCGGATTGCCTGTTAACTGATTAACAGTCACAAGATTCAATACGGGTGTAACAGGTGATTCCTCATCAGTCTGACCACAGACTGGTTCAGCAGATGCTACCAGAACAATGATCATAAGATAACGGAAATACATTCTCATAGCTATCCTGCAATAATTTCATAGAGTTCATCAATATTATAATACGTTTGGGCCAGCTCAATTATTTCGTCGGGATCGATTGATTTTATCTTTTCGGCAAGTCTGTAATAATATGCATTATCAAGACCGAATTCCCATACGGCTTTAAAGCTTTCAGCCAGTGCAAAGGGTCCGTCAAACATCCTGACCATTTCGCCCGACATATAATTTTTTACTACCGAGAGTTCTTCTTTTTTTACTGGTCTGGTCTGAAGAAGCCTTATTTCTTTGTAGATCTCATCAATTGTCTTCTGTGAATTCTTTTTGCCTGCTTCAGTTGAAATCACTTTAAATCCCGACAGGTCGAACGATGATAGTGAGGAGTAAATACCGTAAGTATAACCTTTCTCTTCCCTGATATTTTTCATTAAGCGTGAACCGAAATAGCCTCCCAGTACCGAATTTAACACCTTTAATCCTGGATAATGCGGATGACGCTTGTTTATTGTTGTGGAACCAATCCTGATTGCGGATTGGACCGCTCCCGGCTTTTGTATCTTTATCTTTTTAGTCTTTCCTCCCTGAAGATAACTTTTAGAATCTTCGATATATATTTTCTGCGGATTAAGATCACCTAAACAGGAATCAATAAAATCGATCATATTTTTATGTATCCTGCCCGATACAATAACAGCCATATTTTCAGGTCTGTAATATTTTGAATGAAAATCCATTAGCAACTCAGGAGTAATAGTTTCAAAATCTCCTTCAACTATCTGTTTACCATAGGGATGGTGCTTCCCGAAAACAGATTCAAAGAACTTATCCATTGCGAGATTCTGCACTCTTTCCCTGTGTAACCTGTACCATTGAATCCTTTTTCTGGTGAGAATGTTGAATTCTTTATGAGGAAAAACCGGACGGAAGAGTACCTCCCTGCTTAGTTCAAGTATTTTCTTAATGTGTTTGCCAAGAAAATATACTGTAAATCCGGCACAGTCTTTCTCTGATGAGAGATTAATTTGGGAACCGTAATAATCAAACTTTTGATTCAGTTCTTCGGAACTGTAATTCTGTGAACCCTCTGTAAGCATCATATTTGTGGTTGATGAAAGCAAAGGAAGGTATTCCTTTATCTGTCCGGCCCTGAATACAAACTCCATACGGGTAATGTCTTCTGTCCCGGCTTTAATAAGATATACAGGGATTTTATTTCTGAGAAAACAAATGCGGGCTTCAGGTATTAATCCTGTTTCAACAGGTAATAAGGGTGGTTGGATCCTTTGCAGTTTATTCATTATCAATCGTTTCTGGTTGAATTGTAAAAAAGTGTACTGCAATTAGAAGGGATAAGGTACTTCTGTGCTGTTTCCAGGATCATTTCCGTTGTAACTGCCTTGTAAAAATCAATTTCATTATTTATAATATCCGCATCACCAAGGAGTTCGTAATATGACAAGCTCATTGCTTTATTAAGTACGGAAGTGTTCGACAGGACCATAGATGATTCAAATTTGTTCTTAACTTTATTCAGTTCATATACACCGACAGCCCTGTTTTTCAGATTATTAATTACTTCATTTATAGCCTTATCGGCAAATAAGGGATCAATTCCTTTCATAAGTTTCCCTGTAATAACAACCAGACCCGGATCGATGTCGGCAGTAGTATAAGCGTTAATTTCGTTGAAAAGGTTCTTTTCCCTGACAAGTTTTGTATATAATCTTCCTGACTCACCTCCCGCCAGTATGTCTGTTATAAGGTCGACAGTATGGAAATTTTCTCCGGTCCGCGGGCCAACATGCCATGCTTTGTAAAGTGCATTTGACGACACATCTTTTTCAAGTGAAAGGATCCTTTCTTCTGTTTGCGCCGGTTCAACAGGAAGCTCTCGTTTATTAACTGCTCTTTTATCAATCGGACCAAACCATTTCACAGATAAATCATAAGCAAGGGCAGGTGTAATCCTGCCTGTGAGAGTAATTATTGCGTTATTTGGAGCATAATGAGTAAAGAAAAAGTCTTTTACTTGTGAAAGATCAGTCTTTTCTATGTGTGAAATATCCATTCCTATTGTCGGCCAGCGGTAGGGATGCACTTTATAGGCCAGAGGTCTCAGTTTTAACATTGCATCACCATAAGGCTGGTTAAGATAGCGTTGTTTGAATTCTTCAATAACAACATTTTTTTGAATATCAAGGTTTTCCTGAGAGAAATTCAGTTCCAGCATCCTGTCTGATTCAAGCCAGAATCCTGTTTCGATATTTTCTGATGGTACAGTAAGGTAATAGCCGGTAATATCATTGTTTGTAAATGCATTGTTTTCCCCACCTGCAAGCTGGAGTGGTATATCATACTCCGGTATGTTCACTGATCCTCCGAACATCAGATGCTCGAAGAGATGTGCCAGACCTGTATGATCCGGATCTTCATCCCTGGAACCAGCAATGTATAGGATATTCATTGCCACAAGAGGAGTAGATCTGTCCTCATGCACAATAATTCTTAATCCATTATCAAGACTAAAACGGGTGAATTTTATCATTTTTTTGAATTGATCAATTCCTGCACCGCAGCAGAATTTATTTCCTGAATTTATAACAATCGGACAAACTTAATTAAAAAAAGATAAGCTTTAGTAATGTTTATATATTTGCAGAATTATGTCCATCAGGAGATTTTTCAGGAGACTAATGAAGCTCAGGCTGGTTGATATTGACCAGGGCAAATTATTATATTTTTTAAGTCTCCTGGTAGGTCTGTTAAGCGCGCTGGCTGCGGTAGTACTCAAGAATTCAATTCATTATACCCACAAGTTACTTACTGAAGGTATAACCAGGGAATCAGGCAGCTACCTGTACCTGGCTTATCCTCTCGGTGGGATGTTGCTGACATTATTGTTTGTAAAATATATTGTCCGTGACAATATCGGTCATGGTATCAGCAGGGTTCTTTATGCCATATCAAAGAAACAAAGCCGTCTGAAGCCACACAATACATGGACATCAATCCTTGCATCCACAATGACTATCGGATTCGGTGGTTCAGTAGGAGCTGAAGCACCTATTGTATTAACCGGCTCTTCTATAGGTTCAACGGTGGGAAGTTTTTTTAAGCTGAATTACCGGAATATTACACTCCTGATAGGATGCGGAGCAGCGGGAGCTGTTTCCGGAATTTTTAAAGCACCAATAGCCGGGCTTGTTTTTACTCTCGAGATTCTGATGCTTGACCTGACTATTTCGTCAATCGTTCCACTTTTAATCTCGTCAGTAACAGCCGCTACAGTTACATATTTTCTTATGGGAGAAGAGGTGCTTTTTAATTTTACCATTACCGAGGCCTTTAACATAAGTAATATACCATGGTACCTGGTTCTTGGAGTTGTTTCAGGTCTCTTATCCCTCTATTTTTCAAAGATGACATTGTATCTTGAAAACTACTATGAAAAAATCAGAAATATTTATATCAGACTAGTCCTGGGCGGGATCATCCTTGGTGGACTTATTTTTCTATTTCCTCCATTTTATGGAGAAGGTTACGATACAATAATGTCTCTGCTCGAGGGTGACACTAATCTTCTTTTCGGTCATAGTATTTTTCACAATTTTTCAGATAACTATCTGATTTATATATTATTCTTTCTGTGTCTTGTTATGTTAAAAGTTATTGCCAGCAGTTCAACTAACGGGGCAGGAGGTGTGGGCGGTATATTCGCACCTATATTATTTATAGGAGGTTTAAACGGATTTCTGATAGCGAGCCTCTTAAACAGATTCTTAAATATCGATATTCCCGATAACAGGTTTGTTCTTGTAGGAATGGCGGGAGCTATGGCTGGTGTGATGCATGCTCCCCTGACAGCAATATTCCTTATTGCAGAAATCACAGGAGGCTACGGATTACTCATTCCACTTATCATCACATCCACAATGGCATTTATTACAACAAGAAGTTTCGAACGCCATTCAATCTACCACGTTCAACTTGCGAAAAGAGGTGAGCTCATTACACACGATAAAGACAAAGCTGTACTGGCCTTTATGGACTGGAGAAAGGAGATTGAGACAGATCTGCTAAAAGTAAGAGCTACTGATACGCTTGGTGACCTTATAAGGCTAATTTCAAAATCGAAGCGAAATCTTTTCCCGGTAGTAGATGAATATAATATTCTGGAAGGTGTTGTTCTACTGGATGATGTCAGGGAGATCATGTTCAATAATGAGTTATACGATACTGTCACGGTAAGAGACATGATGACTATTCCCCCTTCGTATATTGATAAAAAAGAGAATATTGAAACAGTTATGGAAACTTTCAGACAAACAGGAGCCTGGAATCTGCCTGTCCTCGATAACGGATTATATGTAGGCTTCATTTCAAAATCACGGATTTATACTACCTACCGCGACTTATTGTTACAGTTTACGGAAGAGTAGTATTATTGTTGATATACAACCGGGTTTTAATTTATTAAGAGTATATTTACCGGGAAATGATCATGTTATATATGATACAGGACTAATCTTAATTCACGTATAATAAGGTATTTGTTAATTATTTATTATGAACAGAGATACTTTAATATTTAATATCATCGAAAAAGAGCGTCAGCGGCAGATTAACGGCATTGAATTAATTGCATCAGAGAATTTTGTAAGTCAGCAGGTACTCGAAGCTATGGGATCGGTTATGACTAACAAGTATGCTGAAGGATATCCGGGTGCAAGATATTACGGAGGATGTGAGTTTGTTGATCAATCCGAACAGATTGCCATTGACCGGTTGAAGAAGCTATTCGGAGCCGAATACGCTAATGTTCAGCCTCATTCAGGAGCCCAGGCCAATATGGCAGTTTTTTTAACCTGCCTTAAACCCGGTGATACTTTTATGGGGCTCAATCTATCGCATGGTGGCCATTTATCTCATGGATCACCGGTGAATTCCTCAGGTATTCTTTATAAACCGGTTGCTTACGGGGTAAAAGAAGAAACCGGACTGATTGACTATGATATGATGGAAGAGATTGCTCTGAAGGAAAAACCAAAAATGATAATCGGCGGGGCATCTGCCTATTCACGTGAATGGGATTATTTGAGGATGAGATCTATTGCAGACAGGATTGGTGCCATACTTATGATTGACATAGCACACCCGGCTGGTCTTATTGCTGCAGGTTTGCTTGATAATCCATTGAAATACGCACATATTGTCACCTCAACAACTCATAAAACCCTGCGAGGACCGAGAGGTGGTGTAATTCTGATGGGACAGGACTTTGTTAATCCCTGGGGTATAACTACCTCCAAGGGTGAAGTAAGAATGATGTCATCCCTTATTAATTCGGCTGTTTTCCCGGGTGTTCAGGGAGGTCCACTTGAACATGTAATTGCCTCAAAGGCAGTGTCATTTGGCGAAGCACTCGAACCAGAGTTCAGAAATTACCAGGTGCAGGTTAAAAAAAACGCCTCAGTTATGGCTGAAGAATTTGTCAGTAAAGGTTATAAAGTAATTTCAGGTGGAACGGATAATCATCTTATGTTGATTGATCTCAGAACAAAATTCCCTGAAATTACAGGTAAAAAGGTAGAGAACACCCTGGTGCGTGCTCATATTACTGTAAACAAGAACATGGTTCCTTTCGATAGCCGTTCTCCTTTTCTGACCTCAGGTCTGCGGGTGGGAACACCAGCCATTACAACAAGAGGTATGAAAGAGGAACATATGGGAGTGATAGTTGATCTTATTGATGACGTAATATCAAATATTGAAAACGAAACCATTATTGAAAAAGTGGGAGTGAAAGTTATCGAAATGATGAAGGCGTTCCATCTCTTTTCTATGTGAACGTAGCTTCTGGTTAATCAGAGTAATGAATAACCTTGATTAAATATTTTATATAATTTTCTACTGATCAATATTATTTCGGATGAGCAGACAAAAGCTAATATTCATCGTAGATGATGATCCCTTTATTAATATGCTGGTTAAAAAACGATTAGCATCGGATGATTACATAGTTGAGGCTTTTGAATATGGTGATGATTGCCTTAATGCTCTGAAAAAGAATCCTGATCTTATTATCCTTGACTTTTTTTTTGTGAAAAATGGAGAAAACCTAATGAACGGCATGGAGATTTTCGAAAAGATAAAGGAGCAGAAGCCGGACACTCCGGTCATTATGCTTTCCGGGCAGGATAAAGGAGAGATTGTACTTGAACTCGCAAGAAAGGGCATAGACGATTATATAATTAAGGACAGTAATCTGATTGATAATCTGAGTGCTGCAATAAGAGAATTATTTGATATAAGAAGTTGAATTCTACTTAAGAATGAAATTATAGGTTATTGTGCCTTTCTGTATAAGAGGTGCGTCCTGTTTAGGATCGAACCGGGCTTGCAGAGCGGCTTCTTTTGCTACCTTTAAAAGATATTCATCCAGAGTTGTTGATCCTTTTGTACCTGGGATAGCCTGTATTACCCTGCCATTTCTGTCGACACTGACTTCAACAACAACTCTTCCCTCACCCTGATAATCATACCTGGGGGGTGGGAGTAACTGAAATCCGCGGCCCTGGAGGTCATAAGATATACCTTTTTCACCCAGCCCACTGCCTTCACCTCTTACTTTCGAATCAACTGATCCTGATTGGACTCCCTGGTTACCTGTATCTCCTGTGTCTCCTTCTCCTGTAGTTTTTGTACCTGCATTCTTTGAATTGGCAAGAGCATTTTTTGTGCGGTTCATAATATCTGCCTGCCTTTTCTGTTCCGCCTCTATCCTTTTTCTTTCAATCTCTTCCTGTTCTTTTCTGATTCTTTCGGCTTCCTCCTGCTCCCTTAACCTTCTGTCTGCCTCGATCTTCTCCTGCCTTTTTCTTTCAGCCTCAGGATCCGTCTTTTTGATTTCAGGTGCCTCCTCATTATCCTGTGTTAGCAGCGCATTCTCGGAAGGATCCTGAGGAATATTCTCCGGTGGTGGAGGAGATGCTTCCTCCTGTACAGCCGATGGTGAAGGTTCAACAAGGCCCGATCCGAATTCATCGGTTCCAAAGTTAACAAGAAGACCTTCCTCAATTTCGGGTGGCGGAGGAACAGAAAATCCGAGTATAAATAACAATACCAGTACAATAACGTGGATTATTGTCGTACCAACAATTCCTTTGCCCTTTTCGGTAGGAAACTGGTGGAGATTGTTATTTAGGTGATGTTGCAATTATCAGTTTATAATTATTTGCCTGGGCAATATTCATAACCATAACAGCATTCTCAAAAGGCACGCTTTTATCAACATGAAGTGCTATATATGTGTCAGGATTGGCACCAACCTTCTGTTTTAAAACCGCTTCCAGATCATCAATACTAACAGGTTGTTGTTCAACATAATATCTCAGGTCTCTTGTTATTGAAACGGTTGTCTGAGGTTTTGCTGAAGTCTGAGTACTGCCTTTGGGGAGGACCAGTTTCAAAGCTGTAGGATGAACCAGTGTTGATGTTAACATGAAGAAAATAAGGAGGTTAAATACAACATCAGTCATCCCGGTTGAACTGAAGCTGATACTAACCTTGTTTCTTTGTGAAATAGCCATTTTAGCGTTCAATTTTTATTGGTTCATTTAATATATCCATAAACTCTGTAAGAGTAGCCTCCAGATTAAAGACTACCCTTTCGACCCTGACAACAAGGGTGTTATAAGCGAAAAATCCTATTATACCGACTATTAATCCTGCTACTGTTGTGATAAGTGCGGTATAAATGCCATCGGAGAGAAGAGAGACTTCTATGTTACTTCCGGCCTGCGACATAGCATAAAACGACCGAACCATACCAATTACTGTTCCAAGAAATCCCAGCATGGGTTCGGCTCCTGCAATTGTTGCCAGGGTTGGGAAGCCTTTCTCAAGCTTGGATATTTCAAGTTTACCTACATTTTCGATTGCTGTACTGATATCATGTAGTGGTCTGCCCAGGCGACTTATTCCTTTCTCCACCATCCTGGCTGACGGGCTGTCGGTTGATCTGCACAAAGCCATTGCTGCTTCAATCTTACCATCGTGAATATAGTCTTTTATCCTGTTCATAAAATTCTGGTCTTCCCGTGTAGCCCTTCTGATTACATAATATCTTTCAATAAAGACATATGCAGCAACAAAAGATAAGAGTACGATGGGAATCATTACCCACCCACCTTTAATTGCAAGATCCAGAAGTGTTAACTTCAACGCACTTGTCCCCTCGACCGAAGCAGGACCTTCCTGCATAATGAACTGTAGAAATGTCATGTTTGCTCTGTTTTATTATTTTAATTAATAACTGCACCAATCATCAGATGATGAATTTTCAGGTGCGAAGTTATTAAAAAACGTAAGGATACCCTATTCTATTATACCGGATTAATAACAATGCCATAATATTTATTAACCAGCGATAATATTTTAACTATCTGAATGATAAAGGAAGAGAGTTCTGCTATTCGGGAAGAGTGATCTCATCCTCTTTTTTCATGTCGGATTTTTGTTTCTTTTTGAAAAGATCGGTCAGTTTGTCAAAATCCTGCCTGAAAAAGAAACCTATTCCCTGAGTATATGGAACTCCTTTGCCGGTATATGGATTATTGAATCTGTTAAACACCCTGAAACGGAATTTCTCGGTAATTTTGTATTCCAGATCAAAATCTCCTGTAATCTGATTCGTATTACTTTTACTGCTGCCTAGTTCTCTTACATCTAAGTTGCTGTTAATAAATACTTTATCATTAAGTAACTGGGTTGAAAGAGCTACCTGAAGTTCCTGTGAATTAATATTTTTATAACCGGGTCTGTATACAAATCCAATATCAAAATCATTGCTAATCTGGGAGAGCCAGTTACTGAGTTGATTTGAAAGCATTTCCGTTGTTGTTACTGCCATAGCAGAAGTTCCGGTGGCTGTTGAGCCTGATGAGGATCCGTATGAAGCATCAGCATAAAAACTATTCATAACCAACAGGTAAAGAAACTGCCTGCTAAGCTCCTCCTCCGTAGTGATCATATTTTTCAGCCTAGTCCGTGTCTCTTCATCTGCCATTGGCAGATAAATATTAAAACCAACGATCGGATTAAAGAGTTTCCCTGATAAGTTTAACTGACACTCAATTGGTATTCTTTCTGTGAATTGTTCATCCTTAAGTATTTCGTATAATCTGGCCTTTAGGGTATAGATTGCTTTTATATCAATCTCAGCATCTTCAACATCTCCGTTAAAACTAATCCGCCCTCCGTTTTCCACACTAAACGACTTATTCAATATATTTCCCAGCGTAAAAAGATACTCGCCTTCTTCAATGATATAATCACCAAGAATCCTGAAATCCCCGTTCGGATTCAGGTTAATATTCAGTTTTCCTGATCCGTGACCACTCATTACATCGCCGGCTTTTGAATCAATAATCAGCTCTACTTCTGCATCAGGTGTTACTTCCAGGTCGAGATTCAGATCAAGAGAATTTTTATTTGAGGAATTATTGACAGGAATTGTCCTTTCATATTTATCACTGACTGTTGAGTCAGGTCCGACAAAAGTAATATATGAATACTCTGATACCGACAAACTTGTATTAAGAGGAATGAACAATTTAGTATTATTATTGGTTTTTGCTGATATATCGAATGAGATTGAATTTGGTCCGCTTTTTATTGTTGTAACACCTGATGCAAAGGCAGTTCCATAAAACAATTCATTATCCTTTGGCTTTGTATTCAGAACCTGGCATTCATAAGTATTTATCAGCAGATCAGCACGAAAATTTTTGAAGTATTTATGATTGACTGACCCTGTAAGTGTGGCATTATTTCCTCTTTCATCCTTCAACCTTATATTGTTGAATTTAATCCCGGATTTGTCTAACCTTATTGTGTCATTGAATCTGTATGTTGTTTGCAGGTAGTCTATCTTTAAAGAGGTATTTTCTGCCATAATTGCACCTGAAAGAACAAGTTTATCCAATTCGCCTGAGAGATTTAATTTACCGGAAGCATATCCGCTGATACCAGAGGCAAAGGATTTCAATAATGGGTTCAGTGCATCAACAGGAAGTCTGGTTGCTATTAAATTCAAATCAATTTTTCCGGTTTCAGGATTGTAATTCCCTCCTATATCAAACATCCTGGTTCCTTTCAGGTTGTTGCTGACATTTATATCAGCAACTTTTTCTGTATTATTCCAGACAGATGTGACAGATATATCTCCGTACTCACTTCCAAGAAGAGAAAAATCATTAATATTAATATTACTTTCAAGCAACATATTCCTGTAGAAGTTGGTCAGAAGGATTTTCCCGCTGAGAATTCCTTTTAAATTAAGAGGCAGCAGTGTCTCATTATTGTTGTTATTGTCAGTTTTATTAAACGGACTGAGATCAAGGCCTTCAAATTCAAATTGTAGTGTGTCACCAGGATCCTCTGAAATTCTACCGTTAACAAGGTAATAATTCTCTTTATTGTTGATATACATACGGTTGATATCTATTGTATTCGAATCTATAAGGATTTCAGATCTGTTTATTTTCCAGAGATTGTTCCTTGTATAGACTTTTGACGGTTCGATATCAATCTTCATAACGACTTTATCATTTTCAACTTCCTTTCTGAATATGGATACGTATGCAATAAATTCCCCTTTATTAAGTATTTTATCTTTATTGTCCCAGTCGATTGATAAACTTAAACTGTCAGGCTTTGTGCCAAAGCGGACAGCTAAATCATTGAGCTCTGCCTGACCGACAAGCAACAGGGAACTGCTTTTTAGTTCTGCTGTAAGCATTTGCTCCGAAATATCGCCAGTAATTGTCAAATCCTTGAATACATTATTTTTAACACTAAGCATTCTTGTCCTTCCATCGATCCAGATAATGCTGTCGGAATATACTGCCCCTGTCAGGTAACTTTTCTCTGCCAATAAAATTCCTGTTTTGAAAAAATTGTTGATTTTATCAGTGTTTTTAAAATTTATGTTGAAGGTAAAATTATTCTTAATCTGACTTTTATCAACAACAGGAGCTGAAAACCTTGAGGGCATCAGGGTTGCTAATGTTGATATTGTCAAAGTTCCTATTTCAGTAAAATTATAATAGCCTCTAAGATCTGCATCTACAAAATCAGTACGCAGGTTTATAGCAGGTTTATCAGCCTCTGTAAAGGTCTTGATTGAAAAATCATAGAGTTCCAGCTTATTGTTGAATTTCCTCAGGGTTGAATTAAGAAGTTTTATTTCTCCATCAAGGTTATCTATATTATTACCTTTGAAATTGGCAGTTAATAATGCTGTTAGTGAGGAAGTTGTATCTGCTTTGTCAAAATTGAGCCGGTACAGATCAACTTCGGCAAGATTAAGAGTAAAGTCAAATTCAGGAAGCTTTTCCCTGAAATTAAACATTCCCAGGAGATCCATTCTGATATTTCTGTCGGTGATATTAATGCTTCCATCCCATGTTTTTTCAGTAAAAACGCCGTTCAGAGCAATGTTCCTGTAATTATAACTGTTTATCTCAATACTGTCCACGCGACCTGTAAGATTTCCGGCGAATTCTTCTGCTGAGGATGCATATCCATCAATATTGGTCTCCATGCTTAATTTCCCAAACATTTCATGGTTTCCTGAGATTTCACCAAGATCAATATTTGAACCTGTAAGCAGTCCTTTGATCCTGAATTTATTTTTTTCTTCAGGTCGGAAAGAGATATCTGTACTAATGTTTCCTATTGCGGTGCCGATTTTTCCGTAAGTCACAAAATCGGTTGTAAATCCTGTGAAAGTACCGTTAAAAGAGATATTTCCAAGTTTATGAATAAAATCCGGTACTGTTAATGCTCCTTTACCGGGTATATTTATTCTGCTGATATCGCTAGCATTAGTTGTTAGTGTATTAACACCGATATAAATAAATGCATTTCCGATTACCGGTAGTCCTGAAAAGTCAAAATCACAGGCCAGATAACTGCTGTCACCATATGATAATTCAAGATTACGGCCCCTGAGTTCAGAAATTGTCCCGTTAACTCTGCCTGATAGCCATAAAGAATCATTTGTTTCAGTCAGGAAGGGTATGAAATATTGAAGATCCGAAGTGCTTAACAATGATTTTTGAAGGAGGAGATCAAGTCTGACTTTTTCTGTAAAATTACTGAATGAACCCGGTGCATCAGCTAAAAGACCAATATGATCAAGATTAACAGAACTGCTGTCGCAACTGAAGAGAACAGAATTGAATATAAGATCCTGCCCGGCAATCATTACCTTGGTGCTCAATTCATTTACTGCAAATCCATGTGACTCCCGGAATCCAAGATTATTCAAATCGAATCTGACTGTATCGCTTTTTACTTCAAAGTATTCAAGGTTTCCATTTATCTCTCTTAACTTCAGATCATTAAAATCGATCACTGTTTTACTTTTGTTATCTGTATTTTTAAAAAGTCTGAAGCTTCCTTCATTAATAATTATCTGGTTTGCTGTAAATGTTGTTTCAGTATTCCTTGTAGGGTCTTTAGATGCTTTTAACATTTCTATATACCATTTCAGATTCATTAATCCGGTGGAATCGGTTATAAATGCAACTAATGGTTCATTTAACTCAGCTTTCCCCAGTCTGAAGATCTTATTGCGGAAGTCAATTCTTCTGATTCCTGTTGAAGCATTTTTCAGATATATCAAAGTATCATTGTGTTTGTCTTTAATTAGTAAGTCATTTATTGTTAGTTTATTAAAGAATGAAAATTCAATTTTGCCCACAGTTATGGTGGACTTAATCTCATTTGAGAGATGACTTGTAATTCTTCTTACAATGAATGTCTGAACCTCGGGGAGACGTATAAGGCTATACAGGACTGTTATTACCAGCATCATAATACCGATTCCGATAATCAGATACTTAATTGATTTTTTAATACTTTTGATCATTGAAGAAGACAAAAAAGTCAATAACAAAATAACCTAAAATATACGGAAAATAAAAGTATTAATGGGAGTAACTATATTAGCAATAGAGTCGTCATGTGATGATACTTCGGCAGCGGTCGTAAGGGATGGTTATATTCTGTCAAATTTAATCGCCAACCAGGATATTCATATGTCTTACGGAGGTGTGGTGCCAGAGCTTGCTTCCCGTGCCCATCAGGTTAACATTGTTCCTGTTACTGATGAGGCACTTAAGGTTGCAGGTGTTACCATCGAAGAGGTTGATGCTGTTGCTTTTACCAGGGGACCCGGACTTTTGGGTTCGTTACTGGTGGGTACTTCTTTTGCAAAAGGATTTGCCCTTGCAAGAAGAATACCATTAATTGAAGTAAACCATCTGCAGGCTCATGTTCTGACTCATTTTATAATTGAGAAAGGCAAAGAACAAAGATTCCCTTCTTTCCCCTTTCTCTGTCTTCTGGTTTCAGGCGGGCATACAAGAATAATAATATTGAAGAGTCACCTGCAAATGGAGGTTATTGGAAGTACAATTGATGATGCAGCCGGCGAAGCCTTTGATAAATGCGGTAAAATAATGGGATTCTCCTATCCTGCAGGCCCGGATATTGATAAACTGGCTGAAACAGGGAATAAAAATGCTTATCTTTTTTCAAAGCCTAAGGTTCAGGGGCTGAATTTCAGCTTCAGCGGGTTAAAAACCAACTTTCTCTATTTTCTCCAGGACCGGTTAAGAGAGGATCCTGATTTTTTAAGAAAAAACAGACCTGACCTTTGTGCTTCTCTTCAGCATACTATAATCTCTATTCTCGTTTCAAAGCTTGTAAAAGCTTCTTTACAGACCGGAATAAAGGCAATTGGAATCGCTGGGGGTGTATCGGCTAATTCGGGTTTGCGGAGTGCAGTGATTGCAGAAGCAAAAATAAGAAAATGGAACATCTTTATTCCACCAATTAGTTATACTACTGATAATGCAGCAATGATTGGGATTACCGGATATTATAAGTATCTTAGAGGTGAGTTTTCAAATCAGGAAGTGGCTCCGGTTGCCAGATTATGATAGAAAGAATATGATTAGGAAATGAAAAGTACAGATATTTTGTTGTTTAATTTTTTATATTCGGGAATCAAAAGTTAATAAATGAAGGAGTTCAGGATTCCACCGACAAGAAATTCTCCGGAGATACTAATGACTCCTGACGGGATAATTAAGATAAGGGGACGTTCAATTCATGAAAATGTGCTTGATTTTTTTGAACCGGTTGAAAACTGGATAGATGAGTACGTAGAAGTTCCTGCTGACATTACCTGCGTTGATATTAATCTTGAGTATTTTAACAGTGCCAGTGCAAGAACAATAATTCATCTTCTTCAAAAGATAATTCATGTCCAGCTTAAAAATAAAAAGTTTATTTTCAACTGGTATTATGAAGAAGGAGACGAAGATATCCTTGAAAGAGGAGAATATTTCGCCGCTGTACTGGATGTTCCTTTTAATTTTATTAAGATAAGTTGATTTTTATCAAAAGCCTTCCTTGTGGGTTTTCCTTTTAAAAATAAGGAATACAGGAATTCCAATAAGAAGGAAGCATATTCCGATCGCCATATGTAAAGGTTTGTTAACCAGTATGTTTATAACAAACCATATATTGATAATGATGAAGATGGCAGGTGTAAACGGATATCCTAAGGTTTTATAAGGTCTTTCAATATGTTTCATTTTCTTTCTGAAGATAAAAATTCCTCCGGCCGCAAGTGTAAAGAAAATCCATTCAATTGATACTGTATAAGTTATGAGGTTTTCAAATGTTCCCCAGAAAAGGAGTAGAATTATAGCCCAGACTGATTGCAAAATAATTGCATTTATGGGCGTTTTAAACCTTGGATGCACTTTTGCGATATCTTTGAAAAAAAGCCCATCATCAGCCATAGCATAATAGATGCGTGGAGCTGAAAGTGTATAAATTCCGATTGTCCCGATAGTACTGATTACAATTACTGCAGCAACTAATGAACCCCCAAAAGGAATAACCGTGCTTACAGCTTCTGCGGCTATCTTTTGTGATGATACTATTTTGTCGATCGGAAGAAGCAACATATACCCGGTGTTGACCAGAAGATAGATAATGGTCACAGATATTGCGCCGGTT